>HF998443.1 GCA_000433775.1 Corallococcus sp. CAG:1435
ATTCGCTCTATTTGTACCGTTTGTCAAACTTTTGCTGTTTGACCCACGTTTTCATCACCAATTTGACGGGCATAAACTTTACAAGTCGGGTCTGGCTGCGAGCCTTGAACCCGTACATGGAGAAATCTTTTCCTTTTTTCATGTCGGCATAGGCTTTTTTCACGACGTCCTGCGGTTTGTACAACACGCACATGTTGGTTACCACCTTCTTTTCCGTACATTCCGCACGGCGGAAAAAGGCGCTGTCCGTCCAATAGGGACACACTGCGGTAACGGTGATTTTGCGTGGTTTCAGTTCCACGTTCAAAGCCCTTGCGTAACTGTACACAAATGCTTTGGTTGCTGCGTAAACATTTTGAAAAGGTGTGGGCTGAAAGGCGGCAACACTGCTGAATTGCGCTATTTTTGCCCCCTCGTGCATGAAAGGAAGCAAATTTTCCGTGAGAGATACAAGACATTCGCAGTTGAGCCTGACCATGTTTGTACTTTCGGCAACGGGAATTTCGTCGTATCTGCCAAATTTGCCGAAACCTGCGGCATTCACCAACCAGCGCACATCGGGGGAGGTTTCACGCACGGCGGAAATTACTTCTTCCGTGCCACCGTCCGTCAAATCCACGGCAAAAATGCGCACAGGCGTTTTGAGTTGTTTTTGCAACTGCTGCAAATTTTCCTTTTCCAATCCAATCGCCCAGATTTCATGCAAACCTTCGCCGTCCAGAATGCGGGCGAATTCCCTGCCCATACCGTTGGATGCGCCGGTGACTACTGCTATTTTCATTGTTTACCTCCTGCAAAACTGCTTTTTTGATGTTCCGCAACAAGCGAAAGTACAAATTTTTGTTGCTGTTTGCGATTTTTCAACACCACTTTTCTGCCCGATGTGCAACCGAGCAACTTTTTTAGTTTTTTTCTGCGTGAAGGGGTACGCCCCTCCCACAAAAGCCAACGGCGAAACTCTTTGTCGAACTTTTCCACACAGGGCAAATCCTCTCGGCAACGCCCCTTGTACTTTTTGTACCGTCTTTTAGCGGAAAAATAACAAAAAAAGCGGTTGAAATCCAAAAACACGGTGATGTCCGATTGCGAAAAACGCTCTGTCGCTATCGAAGAGTAATTTCCGTCTATCACCCAACCGCATTGGCGGTTTTGTTTAAGAAAGCGTCGCACCGTTTCTTCCTGTTGGGCGTGCGTGTACTCCTGCCAATCGCCGTAAAAGCGGGTAGCGTCCATGTGCAACACGGGCAAGTGCAAAAGTTCGCCCAACTGTCGTGCCAGGGTGGATTTACCGCTGCCGGAATAGCCTATGATTTGTATTTTCATTGCACACCGCCAAACTTTGCTGTGTATATTATACGATAAAATTTGTTGCAAATCAAGATATAACGCATTTTTGTCGCAAAAGCGGCAAAAGACGTCTTTCTGTTTGAACACACAAACCAAAAAAGAGATTGGGAAACAACGCAATTTGACCAAATTTGAGCAAACGTATGCAACAAACACAAACATCATGCCGATTGTGTAATATGCACACTTGCACAACCGTCAATATGTCAAAAATGTGCCCGACGCAAACTGTTTTGTTGAAATTGGGTATTGCAAAGGCGGTTGCAAGATGGTATAATGCTTGTAGTGTAATTTACGGAGGAAGAGTTATGCCGAGATTTTTTGCATTGCTCGCCACAAGCGGAACGGCGGAAAAGGGCCCGTTGCAAAAAGCATACGATTTCATTTCGCAATACTTTGACTTGTTGGTGGAATACCTGATACTGCTTGTGGAATTTATCGGTATTGTAATTTTGGTGTACTCGATAATTTCCGCCGTCATAGGTTTGTTCCGAAAGCAAAAACACGTGCGTTTGCATTTGGCGGAAGGCATTGCCCTTTCGTTGGAGTTCAAAATGGGTGGAGAGTTGCTTCGTACCGTTATCGTGCGTGATTGGAACGAACTTCTGATACTCGGTGCGGTCATTTTGTTGCGTGCAGCCCTCACATTCCTTATTCAGTGGGAAATCAAGTTGGAAAGAAAGTCCGGAAACATGACGGACTTGGAACTGCACGAAATCAAAACGCCGTTGAAACAAAATTCCGCCAAACGCAAGAATGACGAGGAAAGCACTTGTACCGATTCCAAAGAGCAATAAAACTTGTAGCCCCTTCGCAACAAGCGGAAACAAAGTACTTATTATACAACCGACAACTGAAACCACGCTCATAAATAATGAATATTGACTCGGGTTTGCCGATTACGGCAAATCCGTTTTTTTTTGCGTATAATGACGATACAACAAACAAATTTTGCGACATTCACCGCTACACTTGACCACGTTGCAACATTTGCAACGGTTAGAACAGCGCTGAACATCGTTTTTTGTAAAAGTTTAATATCGTTACTCTTTTATTGTTATTGTGCAAACTTTTTGAAAAACCGTATCGGTAACGCCACCGCTGCTTTGAGCGTTGCTTAACGCAAACCTTTGCTTTTCTTTTCAACGAATCAAAAACCCTTACTTGTTTTTACTTCACATTGCTTTTAAGCGTTTTCGGGACGTCCTGCTTATTGAGAAATTGCACAAGAAATTTGTGCTGATTTTTCAACTCACGTTGCAAGCGCACTACCGCAACAATCGTTTATTGTAAACTGCCACCTCAATGCTGCTTTTGTTCAATTACATTAAATATCGGCAAATACAACATTTAATAAATATCATTTAATAAATGAAATGTAGTGCAGGTTAACAACCCCTGCGCCGTTTGTGAAATTCACTTTGCAAACGCACTACCGCAATAAATATTTGTTGCAAACTGCCACCTCAATGCTGCTTTTGTTCAATTACATTAAATATCGGCAAATACAAAATTAATAAATATCATTTAATAAATAAAATTTAGTGCAGGATAACACCCCCCCCTGCGCCGTTTGTGAAACTCACGTTGCAAGAACACTATCGCAACATTCGTTTGTTGCAAACTGCCCCTTGCAATGCTTTTATCTGTTGTTTAACAATGTATTTACATTAAACTTAAAAGTTTGTGCAAATTTGCAATTATGCACAGATGTACATATTTGCATTGGAAAAATGT
>HF998444.1 GCA_000433775.1 Corallococcus sp. CAG:1435
TCACCGTCAAACAGAAGACACAGCCAAAATCTTACATTACACTGCGCTGTGAGTTTGTTTGCAGGTAAACAAATTGAAAACACATTGCAAAATTTGCCTACACTGCCCCAAAATTGTCGATGCAAAAACAAATGGTTTCACACCACCTTTGCAAACAAAATTTCCACAGCAGTTTGAAAAACGTCAACTTAATATCGGTAAATAAAATTTCCGTGGCAAAGCAAATTGCCTGCATTTGGTATGTAAAATTCAGAAAACTGCAAAAATCACCGTCAAACAGAAGACACAGCAAAAATCTTACATTACACTGCGTTGTGAGTTTGTTTGCAGGTAAAAATTGAAAACACATTAGAAATTGACAAAATAAATCAAAATACTGACACAAATAGAATTGTTTACACAGAAAAAAAGACGAATCCGAAAATCGGACTCGTCTTTTAATGGATGCGGCAAAACCTTACTCTCCCGGGCCGTGTCCAGCCAAGTACCCTAGGCGAATTGAGGCTTAACTTCTGTGTTCGGTATGAGAACAGGTGGGACCCTCAACCCTAAATCACCGCAATGGTTATTTACACGGATAAACCGTAATAAATCAATGTTGAGAAAAGGAACATTGACAACTGCATGCACAACAAAGCTTAGTGTATCTGAGTTTTTGTATTGTGATTGTATTCAAGGCTTGTTCGTATTATTTGAACAAGCGTTCGGCCTATTAGTATCGGTCAGCTGAATGTATTACTACACTTACACCTCCGACCTATCAACCTTGTGGTCTACAAGGGGCCTTATCAAAGGAGATATCTTATCTTTGGGTGGGTTTCACACTTAGATGCTTTCAGCGTTTATCCCGTCCGTACTTCGCTACCCAGCCGTGCTTCTGGCGAAACAACTGGTGCACAATTGGTACGTCCATTCCGG
>HF998445.1 GCA_000433775.1 Corallococcus sp. CAG:1435
CTACTTTCAACGTACATCCGATTTTCCCAAAATTGCACTAAATTTGCAAATTGTACATTCATCCAAATTGCACTGTATTTGCAATAGCAAAGGTTAATTTTTTCTTGTGTGAAGAAAAAAACAGTACTAACCATTGGAAAACACATCAAATGCATTTAAACTAAAACACAAAAAACAAAAAATACGTTAAAATTGGCAATATCAATTGACTTATTTGCAAATTTTTGGTATTCTATTTGGGCAGGTAAGAAAAGTGGTGCGAAAGTTCCTTTTTTACCTCAAGAAAAACCGATGGAGAGATGGTCGAGCGGTTTAAGGCACACGCTTGGAAAGCGTGCGAGGTTAACAGCCTCCGCAGGTTCAAATCCTGTTCTCTCCGCCAAAAAAGCCCTGAAAACGTAGGTTTTCGGGGCTTTTTCTTATGTTCTGAAATATCACTTTTGTTTTTGACACTAAATTCTGACACTAAAAATTTTCCCAAAACACGCAAAAACGGCTGTTTTTTGCCCTCAAACGGCGTTTTTTTTGACACTAAATTCCGACACTAAAACACGGTTTTTGCCAAAAAACGGCTACCGTTTCAGACGTTCGGCAACGGTGGTAATGCCCGGCGTTTTTTCAAGGTTAAAGTTGCGGTAAACGGTCAAGTTGTCTTTGTCCCTAAATTCCACCACGCCGGAAGAGGAAAGGAACTTTTCGAACTCTTCGTCCGTCATGTACAACGTCGTTTTTTCCTTATTCTGCAAGTTGCGTGTTCGCATAAAACGCTTTTTGTTGTACCCCAGATTGCTTTCTTTGGTGGTGTAGGTGGAAAGGTAATTGCCTGCCCTTTCCTGGTTGGTGTCGTCGAGTGGCAAAAGCGCACAACTGTTGATGCCGTAGTCGTAGTTGTTCAAACAAAACAGCATGTCCCCCAGGGACGAACGCTTTATGTCGCCGTAATCATAGTAGGGTACAAGAAAATACTTGTAATTTGTTTTCGGAAGACAAGTGAACGTACCGTCCTTATTAAAGGTGCAAAACCCTGTTTTGCCCTTATTCGGTCCACCGTCGCAAGTGCGTTGCGGAAGCCTGGAAACGTCACCCCAATCGACAATGGGCAAATCCCGGCTGAAAGTAATCAGTGCGTGAAAGTGTTGCGCTCCGTCTTTGTGCCGTTCCGGTACGTTCAAAATTTTCACTCCGCTGTCGTATTTTTTGAACCTGTCTTGTACACGTTGCCACAAACTTTCTACATAGTAATCGTTGTAACGGCTGTTCACCAACGACGGCGAAAAGGTAAATGTGAAGAAATACGACCACTTATTGGCAGAAACGTATCCACGAAAAGCGTCGTGACTGCGTTTTGCCGATTGCTCAATGGATTTGTGCAGTTTTGCAAGTGTTGCTGTCTTTTTCCGAGGAATGAGAAAATCCATATTGACAAGTTTGAAACTGCGTCGGTGGTCGGTTTTATCATTTATTACTCTTTCCGGGACACGGAATTCCTTTTTGTACTTTAATGCTTCAATCTTACCGTTGCCGAAATTGTTTACAACCACGTTTGCCACACGATAAGTGCGGAAGGTTTCATCGGCAAGTTTTACGCAATCGGCAAACTTCGGACAAAACTTGTTGCAATAATTGTTCAAATCAATAAAGTCCCTGTTATTTTTATACCGCAAATACAACTTGGACTCAATATCTTCATACTCGCAATGAAAACCTTCTTTGCCGTAATTTTTAGCATAAAAATAACAAGGACGCATTTTTCTCTCCTTTTTTCGATTAAGTGTCACCTGTATCAAGAGGTGACACGGTATACAATTTTTCGTTACACGCTTCGGAAGTCGTTATCCTATTCCGTCACGCCGGGCTTGCGCCCAAACACTTGCTCACGGCCTCGCTACGCTTGCAGGCCCGTGAGCAAGAGCCTG
>HF998446.1:0-14048 GCA_000433775.1 Corallococcus sp. CAG:1435
CTCCGCTTTCACCGGTAAAGGACGGGGCAAAAGCAACTGTAATAAAGCCTCTTTCCGCCAAAATTTGCGCATACAGCCCCGACGCCTGCTCTTTCACTGCGCCGAAAGGACCGGCAACCGCAATGGCCGGCAATCTGCCGTCAACGTTTTTGGGCGTGTACATATCTGCAGCCAAGGTTACGCCGTAACGGTTGTGAAAGGTTACCTTTCTGTGCGATACCTTGTTGCTTTGCGGAAACGTTTTGTCCCAAACATCTGTAAGAACAAGTTTTTGTTCTTGCATGTTGTTACTCCGTAATAAAACTATAGTAAATTTACACGTCCGTATCTGAAAACCTCGCAGGACGGTTTTGATGCATAGTAATACGCAGGCGTTGCCTTTTTGGCGTACCTGCTTAAACCTGACTACGCACCGTAACGCAATACAGCATTACAACAAACTGTTTTGTCGGTTTTACCTATTCCTCGTGCGTGTTCTGCACGTTTGTATTGTCTTGCTCGCTTTTGTCGCACGTATGCGAAGCCGACTCTTCCATTTGTTTGGCAAGTTTTCGCTGTATTTCCAACACCTCTTCCAACTTGCGGTGTAAATCGTCTATGATAAGTTCGCTTTTAAGATTGATGCGATAATCGCTTTCGGCACGTTGCCTGTCCTTTGCTTCCTGACGATTTTGACTCATCATAATGAGCGGCGCCTGTATTGCCGCTATGCAGGAAAGGACAAGATTCAACAGTATGAATGGATATGCGTCAAATGCGTTGGCTGCCAAAATGCCGTTCACCACCATCCACACAACCATTACACCGATAAAACTGAATATGAATGCCCAACTGCCTGCAAAACGTGCAACTGCATCTGCCGCACGTTGCCCCAAAGAAGGCTTTTCTTTTTTGTTTGAACCTTCGGTAATCTCAGTCATGGTCAGTCGGCGTATAAGTTCTTCGTCGGAAAACTCCTCATCCGTAACATGCAACAGTTCACTTATGATTTTTTTACGCTCTTTGCTGTTTGCCATACTCTTTCTCCTGATTTTTTTTATTATTATATCGCCACATTGCATAAATTTCAAGCGCACGTCAACAGTTTTTGTTTGATACATCCTACGGCAAGCAGTTTTTTGTCGTGTCAGACGTCAAATAAATGTCTAAAACGCAAACAGATACGCAATAAACAAGGACTTGCACAAAAGCAAGCCCTTGTTGGTAAGTTGCAGGTATTTTACCCGATTGTATTGCCGATTGAAAGAGAGAGCAAAGCGCTTTTTCGGCAAAACCGTGCAACAAGTGTAGATGTGAACTTTCACCACGCTGTTTGCATAAAAGCGGCTACTTTGTAGCAATGGCTTACGGCGAACTTTTCCATACTTCACAATTTTGCCACAAGCACGCACTTCTGCAAGCACCTGTATTGCTGATACGTTTACATTTGACTGCGTTGCGTAAAACACGACAAATCTTTACCGACATTTATTTTTGTTTTTATATAACGGCAATTTGTTACAGTTTAAACAACCAATGAGGTTCGCCGTCATTTTCGGGATAGGCATATGTGTAGGAGAATTCCTCATTACCGACTGTCAGCAACTGATTTAATGCCTGCATATCCAAAGGAATTGCCTGTAAACAGACTGTTATTTTGAATGGCGAAAGTTTGCAAAAAAGAAATTTGAGGTCGTCGATTGCCTGTGGCAAATCCAAAAAGACGCCCACTACCGAACCGTCGACCTTGTCGCCAAATTCCAAACTGTGTCCAAAGGAAATGAGGCAATTGTTCTCTATGGGAAACATCGCCGTGCGAAAAAGTATTTCGAATACTTCGAAGCGACCTCTTTGTCCGTCATGTCGACAGACGGATCTATAAACAGCATGTATTCGTTTCTGCTTCCCAATGTGTGTCTGCCGAGCATAACGTAGTCGCTCGCCCCCATGGTGGCAAGTTTCCAAAAGGGAAAGGTCTTTGTTGGTTGGTACAACAGTGCGTCAACGTGTAGTTTTGCTTCAAAGTTCGGATGGATGACAAGGGCATCCGTCTGCTGAAAATATTTATCGTAATGACGTGTGATTTTGTTCATTTCGGAAATTTTCATAGACTCTACCTCTATCAATTTATTTTTGCAATTTTTGTTTGGTTAAAAAAATTTCTAACAGATTGTTTTGTGTAAATAATATCATACATTAACGTTATTTTCAACGCCGTTTTTCAAGAAACGTTGAATATAATGAATTCCTTATGTTTTGTGTTTGGCATTGACATGGTTTCAGCGTATATACAACCTCAAATTTATGTTCAAAACAACGCAATACTGTGTAATTCCGTGTTTTTGCCGATTGTCGAGTACCTTTCAAGATTCACTTTTCAAAAAAACGTCTGAAAATTACTAAAAAAACGGCCTATTCCGTTTGGAATAAGCCGTATTTTTTTTGATAATTTTTCAATTACACCATTTTGTCCAAAATTACTTTCTGGGGTTTTTGATGTTTGCCTGAGCGGCTGCCAGACGTGCAATGGGTACACGGTAAGGCGAGCAACTCACGTAGGTAAGGTTGATGTTGTGGGCAAATTCGATACTGCTGGGGTCGCCGCCGTGTTCGCCGCAGATACCGCATTGAAGGTCGGGACGAGTTTCTCTGCCGAGAGTAACAGCCATCTTCATAAGTTTACCAACGCCAACGGTGTCCAGTCTTGCAAACGGGTCGCTTTCGTAAATCTTTGCAGCGTAGTAACTGGGAAGGAATTTACTTGCGTCGTCACGGCTGAAACCGAATGTCATCTGAGTGAGGTCGTTTGTACCGAAACTGAAGAACTCTGCTTCCTTAGCAATTTCGTCGGCTGTAAGTGCCGCTCTGGGGATTTCGATCATTGTACCAACCATGTATTTGAGGTCGGACTTGGCTTCTGCGATAACGGCATCGGCAGTAGCAACAACCGTCTTCTTGACATAGGCAAGTTCCTTAACTTCGCCAACCAACGGAATCATGATTTCGGGAACAACGTGCCAATCGGGGTGACGTTTTTGAACGTTCAAAGCAGCCTTGATAACAGCCTTTGTCTGCATCACTGCAATTTCGGGATAGGTTACTGCAAGACGGCATCCACGGTGACCCATCATGGGGTTGAATTCGTGCAGGCTGTTGCAAAGTTGTTTAACGTATTCAACGCTCTTGCCCTTCGTCTTTGCAAGCAAAGCGATGTCCTTTTCGTCGGTGGGAACAAATTCGTGAAGAGGAGGATCCAGGAAACGGATGATAACAGGTTGTCCCTTCAAGGCTTCCATAAGTCCTTCAAAGTCTTGCTGTTGAAGAGGTTCGATTTTTTCCAATGCCGCTTCACGTTCTTCCACGGTTTCGGAAACAATCATTTCACGGAATTTTTCGATACGTCCTTCGCCGAAGAACATGTGTTCGGTACGGCAAAGACCGATTCCCTGTGCGCCGAGTTCGGCAGCACGCTGTGCATCGGCAGGTGTGTCGGCGTTTGTACGAACTTCCAAAGCCTTGTACTTGTCTGCCAACTTCATGATACGTCCGAAGTAACCGCTGTTGGGATCGGCAGGAACAGTCTTGATTTCGCAGTTGTAAATCTTACCTGTGGAACCGTCCAAAGAAATGGGGTCGCCTTCGTGGAAGATTTTTCCTCCAAGTTCGAACTTCTTGTTTGCTTCGTCCATTTTGATGTCGCCGCAACCGGATACGCAGCATGTTCCCATACCACGTGCAACAACTGCAGCGTGAGAAGTTTGTCCGCCACGAACGGTAAGAATACCTTGTGCGTACTTCATGCCTTCGATGTCTTCGGGGGATGTTTCAAGACGAACAAGCACAACCTTTTTCTTTGCCTTGCCGAGTTTAACTGCATCTTCCGGTGCGAACACTACCGTTCCTGCTGCAGCGCCGGGGCTGGCGGCAATACCCTTGCCAACCACGTTGTTTTTGTCGGCAGCGGCAAGTGCATTCACGTCAAACGTGGGGTGAAGAAGCATGTCCAAAGATTTGGCGTCGATTTGCATCAATGCTTCCTGTTCGGTAATCATGCCTTCGTCGATGAGGTCGCATGCAATTTTGATTGCGGCAGCAGCCGTACGCTTGCCGTTACGGGTTTGCAACATGTAAAGTTTACCCTTTTCGATGGTAAATTCCATGTCCTGCATGTCTCTGTAGTGATGTTCAAGTGTATCGCAAACCTGGAGGAATTGTTTGTACACGTCGGGCAATACTTCTGCCATTTTGGAAATGGGCATCGGGGTGCGAACGCCTGCAACAACGTCTTCGCCTTGTGCGTTCATAAGAAATTCGCCCATCAAGCCCTTTTCGCCTGTTGCGGGGTTACGTGTGAATGCAACGCCTGTTCCGCAATCGTCGCCCATGTTACCAAACGCCATCATCTGCACGTTTACAGCGGTACCCCAACTGTAAGGAATGTCGTGGTCCATGCGGTACACGTTTGCACGGGGGTTGTCCCAAGAACGGAACACTGCTTCAATAGCGGCAAACAACTGTTCTTTGGGGTCGGAGGGGAAATCCTTGCCGATTTTTTCTTTGTATTCCGCTTTGAATTCGTTGGCAAGTTCTTTGAGGTCGTCGGCGGTGAGTTCTACGTCGTATGTTACGCCCTTCTTCTCTTTCATTTCGTCGATGAGCACTTCAAAGTACTTTTTGCCTACTTCCATAACTACGTCGGAGAACATTTGGATGAATCTTCTGTAGCAGTCCCAAGCCCAACGGGGATTGTTGGATTTCTTTGCAAGAACTTCCACAACTTCTTCGTTAAGACCAAGGTTCAAGATTGTGTCCATCATGCCGGGCATGGATGCACGTGCGCCGGAACGAACGGAAACAAGCAGAGGATTTTTCGTGTCGCCGAACTTTTTGCCGGTGATTTTTTCCATTTCGGAAATGGCAACCATAATCTGCGACTTGATTTCGTCGTTGATTTTTCTGCCGTCTTCGTAGTACTGCGTGCAGGCTTCTGTGGAGATGGTGAAACCTTGGGGAACGGGCAAACCGATGTTTGTCATTTCTGCAAGGTTGGCACCTTTGCCACCCAACAGTTCACGCATTTTTGCATTGCCTTCGCTAAACAAATAGGTGTATTTTTTAGCCACTGTTTTATTCCTCCTGAATAAATGTTTTCTTGTATTATTTGGACAAATATTGTCCATCCAAACGTATACATTTTACTATATTTTATTAAATTGCACAACTGTTTTAGCGGAAATTTTCCGCACCTCACCTTAACACCTTCTTTCAATGACGTTTTGTTGAAAAATTATCCCGAAAATTTTTCGCAACGACAACATTTTCCCCGACAAATGACTTTTACAAACTGATTTTTTCCTTTTTGCCTTTGCAACGTCCTTTGCACACCTTTGAAAACACCATATCAACGCTGCAAAACAGTTTTCCTGCATCTGACTTTTGCAACACTTCGGTTTTCAAAAATCTGACAAAACTAACACGTGGGCAGTCGCTTGCATTAGAGGCACCGTTGCGGCAACTTTCATGCTGTCATGTACAGAAAATCAAAAATGCTCAAAGCGCACGCTTTATCGACACAAAACAATGCAAAAAACAGTCAAAGCGTTGACAATGCCCGAGGCAAAAAGAAAATACCTGCACTAACGGCGAGAAAATACCCGTCAAAAGTTTCAAAAGTAAAATAATGTTTGCAAAAACCGTTGCATAAATGGTTAAAGTGTGGTAATATATGTAAAGCAAAAAACAGTAACAGAACGTTCATAAGGAGATACTAATGCCTAACATCAAATCCGCAGAAAAAAGAGTTTCCGTATCTGCAACTAAAAAACTTCAAAACCAAAAAATTCGTTCTCAGATGCAGACGGCTATTAAAAAGTTCAACGCCGCCATTTCCGAAGGCAATGTAGAACTTGCAAAGCAGTTGTTGCCCGTTACAAGTTCCAAAATCGACAATGCGGCAGTTAAAAACGTTATTCACAAAAACGCAGCCAACCGCAAAAAGGCACAGATTGCAAGAACGCTTTCTCAACTTGAAAAGGGCGTAATTGTAGTTAAGGTTGACGCAAAGACATTGAAACAGGCTGAACAAAAGGCCGCCGCAGCAAGAAAGGCAGAAGAAGCGCAGGCAATCAAGGCTCAGAGAAACGAAGCCAAGAAAGCCAAGGAAGCAGCAAAGGCTCCCACAACCACAAAGAAATCTTCCAAAAAGGCTACCGCAAAGGAAGAACCCGCAGCAGCACCCAAAAAGCGTGCTACGAAAAAGGCTGCACCCGTGGAAACACCTGCCGAAGGCGAAGAAATACAATAATTGCACTGCTTGCGCAACCCCGATACTTGTCGGGGTTGTTTTTTGCCTAAAAAAATTGTTTTGACGGCAAAATTTTGAATGATATTCTTTGACTTTTCAAAAATTGTCTGTTATAATTGAAAGGCTGTGAAACAAACTTTGCAGTAATGCTGGAGTGGCTCAGTCGGTAGAGCAATTGATTCGTAATCAATAGGTCGAGTGTTCGATTCACTTCTCCAGCACCAAGGACTTTCCGAAAGGAAGGTCCTTTTTTCGTTTTCAGGCGTATTTTCGGGCATTGCCCACCACTTTCTGCACTACGGAAAAATCGGCGTGTGAGTCTGGCGTTTTTTTGCCCCGACTGTAACTAACTTTTTCAAATTGCCGCACGCAAAGCGGAGTTACAAAACAGTTTCAATAAAGAGTTTCACCTGTTGTTTATGGCATATCAAAAACCTTTCGAAACGTTTACGGCACCTCACTTACCGCAAACACCTGCCGAAACGCTCTGCAAGTACGCTTGCACGTGTGTGCTTTCACTGCAAAGTATCGTTAAAATAAAATTTTAATGAAAAGTTTCACCTGTTGTTGATAGTATATCAAAAAACGTTTGAAACGTTTACGGCACTGCCACTTACACAAATGCACCTCTGTTACGCAGTATAAATACGCTTGCACGTGTGTTGTTTCACGACAGAGTATCGTTAAAATAAAATTTCAATGCAAAGATTCACCTGTTGTTGATGGCATATCAAAAACCTTTCGACACGTTGACGGCACACCACCGCTTACCACAAACACCTGCACAACTGTGTTGTTTAACGGGTAGTAAACTTAAAATTTTTGCGAAAATGTTTCGGCGATGCACACCAAAAGGGAATTGTTGCAGTTGCAAAAATGCTGACGGGAAAGTTTGCATCGTCGTGATTTTTTCATACAAAAAAGGCGGTTTTGAAACCGCCTTTTTCCCTTTGCACCGCCCGCACTTTCCACCGAAAGTTGAAACAGTGCCTTTTGCTGTTGGTTGGGCAATAGCGTTACTTTTGCGCTATTGTTTGCAGATTGATGTAGTCGGTATTTTCGAACACACCGAGGTAGTCGTCTCGGGATTGGTCAAACATAGCCGCAGTTGACGAAGCGGATTTTATCTGCTGTTCATCCCCGATGAAAAACAGCGTTTGCCCCACCATGGAACTGGACATTGTGGAACTGTGGTAACCGCCGATGTACACGTCGTTGTACAGATACATGTACGTTTCCGCAGGTACCGCATTGGGCAACACCACTATTTTGTTGGATTCAAAATACTCGCTGCGACCGTCGGTAAAATTGCTTATCGGGTAGGACGGATGTCCCTTGTAGAAAATGTTGTATTCCGCCGAGTACTTACTTACGATGTAAGGCAAAAATGTCATGAGCGTTGTGTTTTCGCCGCAACCGTAACTGTTGTTTTCGCCGGCAACGGAAGTTCCCAAAATAAGCAGGTTTTTCTTGCCGTTTTCCGATTGGAAGTAGTCGTTTGCCGAGCCTTCCTCGCCAAGGTTGTCTATCCAGCGTGTGCGCAACAGAAATTCCAACTGACGTGTTTTGCCGACATTTTCCACAGACGCCAACGCCTCCTGAATGGTGTAACTGTTGATGTTGCTGTCCAGAAGGGCGTAGTACTCGGAGTAGCCTTCCTCCTGCGGATTGAGTGTGGAAAGCAAACTGTTTTTGATGTTGACGTAGTAATGCACGTTGGAATCGGTAGCCATGGCAATGAAGTGAGGCACATTCCAGATGGAGGTTATTTCTGCGCCGTTTTTGAGGCTTTCAACGTAACTTTGATAGTCGGATTTTCTTTGTTTGTACTGAGCGTAGGAATTGTATCCGTAGCGACTGAAATACACTGCCGTTGCGGAACCTTCCGTGTACATGCACACGTCAAAGTTGGAAACGTCGATGTTGTTGCCGTAACTCCACCACAACGCAACGTTTGCAACGACGTCGTCTACATAAAATGTGAAGGTTGATGTCTTGTCCATTTCGTACAAATCGGCAATCCACTTTTTGATGTGTTTCAATGCCGTTGTTACTTCGCCTGCGTTGTACACCGCTCCCCAACTTCCGTCAACCCAAGCCTGATAGTTGCTGGTTTTTTGGTTTCCGTCGTCGTCGAACAACGCAAGATTGGTTGTTTTGGTTTGGAATGTTGTGTTGGGAATAGCGTAACAGTTTTGCGGAAGTTGCCCCCAATCGAATGTTGTGTTGCGTGCAATGGCAATGTAGGTAGGATAGGTTCCGTCCGACTTGACAATGTCCGTCGAAGCGTACAGCACGGGCAAGGTGGAATTGGAATACACAAAGTTGTAGTGGTCCGCCTTGACGTTGACACAATCGCATTGCACCGTTGCAACGGCAACTTCTCCTTGGTAGTACTTTATTTCCGCAATATAATTGCCGAAATAAGGGGCAGTAACATCTACAGAAAATGTTGCGGCAGGCAATTCCCTTTCGGTAAAGATGTAGTCCACGCTTACAACGCCGTCCACTTCCAGTCCGTTGCGATAGACGGAGTAGGTAACTTTGTCAAAAATGTCGGGATTGAATACATCTACATAAAGCCAACCCGTAAGTTGATTTTTGTTTTGGAAAAACGCCACCTTGGTGGTGTCGTCAATGCTTACACCCAGAGGTTTTCCTCCGACGGTCCATTCGCCGTCGGCAAAGCCCAAAGTGAGGTCGACGTCGGCGTCTGTTCCCGATTGCCCTTTGAGCGATTCCAACCACTCTTCGACGGTACCCTGAAAACCGTTTTCAACGGCTATTTCGTAGGCGCTTTTTCCGTTTTGGCAGGCAGTGAGCGCAACAACGCACACCAGCATTACCAAAGACAAAATTAAAATTGCTTTAAGTTTCTTCAAGATTGTTTCCTCCTGATTTTATCCTGTGTAAAAACAGCAAAAATATTGTGAATACGAACAAGTCTTGCAAGGCAAGAAATTGCACGCAACGTTTTTCAAATTTACATGCGTGTCTTTTGCAAAAACGTAAAGATATTTGTTATTGTAACGCACAATGCTGAAATGAAGCAAAAAAAAATACATCTGAATGTTAAATAAATGTCGAATTATTGAAAAATACTCTGTTTACCCTGCAAGTTACCGAAAAGCAATGTTCATTGATAAAAAAGTGTTACGGTAGATTTTCGGCATAGATGCCTTGGAAACTGAGAAAAAAGCCCCCACACAACGTGAAGGCTTTTTATTTTCAGAATTTTTCTGTTTTTGCAATGACTTTGATGAGCGTTTTTAAGGTTGGCAACGTCGCAGGCAGTTTTTTCGAACAAGCTTCCGATACCTTTTGGAATACGCCTCACCTTTACGCAATACCGCTAACAACACTCACACCACCAACTGCCAAAACAAGCGTCAGGTTGTTGTCGCATTGGTCAAAGGGCACAAAACCTTTTGAACCATTGCATTACAGCGTAAGACCGCAATAATCAAGCAAAAGACGTTTGAAAGGCGAAACATCTGCCGTAAATTTCACTTTACAACGTCGACAAAAACGCACAAAGAAAAGATTTATCGCAAAAAAGATGCGCTGACGTCAATTTGCCTTTTTGAGATGCAAAGCAAATGTGGCAAAATCGGAAAATACCTGAGGCAACAGGATTCCGGCACTGCGCAACGTTTTTCCGCTGGCCGTCTGTCCCGTTTCTTGGATGAGGTAATCAAAGTCGTCCTCCAAACCGTGTATTTTGAGCAAAACGGGGCGTTGATTTTCCAAAATCAATCCGTGAAGCCCCACTACCCGGGCAAGGCTTTTGTCGGGCAAAACCTGACACACCGCCCAAAGTTGCTGCGTGGAAGAAAGTCGGTACAAGTCGCCCTCCGACACAAGTTTCCAATAGGTGCGATAGTCGGCAATTTGTTTGGAAATTTGCGCCTTTTCCTCTTCGGAAAGTTTGCATATATCCAATTCGTAACCGAAAGAGCATGTGCAAGCCACGTTGTAGCGAGCCTCCGACGAAAGAGTGCGTCCCGTTTGGTGGTTGGGACAAACGGAGTAATGCGCCGACATTGCGCTTTGAGGATAGCAAAGGGAAGTACCCTGCTGAATGAATGTTCTGCAATAGGCGTCTGTGTTGTCGCTTGTCCAGATTTGCGGAAAATAGTACAGCATTGCACCGTCGAAACGGCCTCCTCCGCCGCTGCACCCTTCCATCAACACGTCGGGGAAGCGTTGCGTCAGTTTTTGTGCCAGCGAATACACGCCCAAAACATATCTGTGCGCCACTTCGCCCTGACGTTGCGCAGGCAAAAATGGCGAATACAAATCGGCAAGGTACCTGTTCATATCCCATTTGACGTAGTCGACGTCGTTTTCGCCTATTATGTCGCTTATTTTTCGGAAAATGTGTTCCACCACTTCGGGGTTGGCAAAATCCAGCACAAGTTGATTTCTTCCACGCACTCGTCCCGCATCGGGATTGTGCAATACCCACTCGGGATGTGTGCGGAAAAGTTCCGTGCCTTCGTTGACCATTTCCGGCTCTATCCACAGTCCGAATTTAAGTTGCAAATCATGACACTTTTTGGCAATTTGTTTAAGTCCACCACGCAGTTTTTGCGTGTTGACCTGCCAATCCCCCAAACCGTTTGTGTCGTTGTTGCGGTTGGTAAACCAGCCGTCGTCCAGCACAAAGGCGTCGGCACCTATTTGCTTGGCACAGTCGATAATTTCAAACAGTTTGTCGGTGTCAAAGTCGAAGTAGGTTGCTTCCCAATTGTTGACCACTATCGGACGTGGGGCAAATGCAAACTTGGGATTTACTACGTGCTTGCGGTAGAAATTGTGAAACGCACGGGACATTTTCCCCAATCCGTGGGCAGAAAATGCCATTACCGCAGCGGGTGAATAAAATTCACTACCGCTTTGCAGCAGCCAGCGGAAATTTTCGCTGTCGATACCGCCTTGAAGACGGCAGATTTTGAGAGAAGAATTTTCCGCAGAAAGAGAAAAACTACCGCTGTAAAGCAAGTTTACGCCGATTGCTTCACCCTCGTTTTCCGTGGCGTAGGGAGAAACCAACGCCAAAAAGGGATTGTGGCAGTGAGATGACACTCCTCTGCCCGAAGACGTTACCTGCAAAATTCCGCCGTGCGAGCAGTTGCGCACAACTTGCCTTTCGCCTGCCCAATTTCCCACAAGTTGCACTGTGTCGTAGTTGCTGTCGTACAAGTCCATCATAAAGGAAGAAAGTTTCAAAACGGTAACGTCGTTTTTGCCGTTGTTTACCAGTTTGCAATTTCTTACCACCACGTCGCAGTCGTCAAAAACCGTGTAGTACAAATACAAATCGAGATTGTTGACGCTGTCGGAAAGTTGCACTTCCAACGTTTCGCCGTCCCTTGGAAAGGGCATTTCCGAAAGGGTGAAATGTTGCAAAATTTTGTACCCGTTGTAACGAAAATCTGTCAGACGGCTTCCGTTTGGCAACAGCACTTCCACCGACGGACGGCGGTAGTCGCCCAACTGCGAACAGGAATTTTCCAGCAACATGGCATTGAGATTGTCGTTGGGCATTGTTGCCCCGTCAAAGTTGACGGCTGCACCCAAAAATGCAGTTTGCGACAGGTACAAAATGTCCTCTTGTGCTGGGATTGCTTCGCCAAAATACAGATGACGCAAAAAACCGTGTCTGTCGGCAAAAAAGACGTAACTGACGTTGCCGCTTTGCAAATGAAACATTCTTTTTTCGGCGTTGTAGTGTATCATAACTTCTCCTTGCAATATATTTTCAAGTACATTGTAGCAGTTTTTTGTCTGTTTGTACATACCTAAAAAAATTTTCATGCGACTTGTGTGCAAATACGCTTGTTTTACTGTCCTTTCGCTTTTATTATTGACGCAAAAATACAATACGTAGTTGCAAATTTTGTGCAAAATTTCATGTGGTGCTTGCAACGAAAAAAAAACAACGGCACAGTGAAATTGAAGGTTTTAAGTACTGCGCCGTTGACGTTTTTAACGTTTTTTGCCCTTTTCCTATTCAGTCAGACAGACAGTGATTGTATTTGCACGTTTTTGCCGACAGATTGCTTACATTTACGGAATGTTTCGTATTTTGCAAAAGCGTACCGGAAATTGCATTGTTTACAAACGGTCGCAACATTGCAAGTTTTTTTCGGCAACGCTACTGCTGCCTTGGCAAAACAAACGAAAATTTGATTTGCAATTTACATAAAATCTATTTTGGCAAATTGCAGAAACATCCGCAGTTTTTACGCCTCTTGCGCTTTTTGCAAAAAAAAGGCAGGCATAAGCCTGTCTTAAATAAACCGAACATAAGTATGCACTAAATAAAGTCGGTTGACGTTCGTTCTCACTCACCTGTCGAGTTGTGAAAGTTGTTGCAAAAACCGTTGCGCCTCTTTCGGACTTGTAAGGCGGATTACCTTTATTTGCGGATTTTCTTCCATGAGGGAAAGTATCACGGGGCGTACTTTTTTTCGGAAAGTCCAGATGTATTTGAGGAAATAACCGTCCAACTTTTCCAGACAGCCGTCGGCAATGTCTTCACGCTGTTTTCCGCTGTAACGCACACGGCGTTTCACCGCTCTGTAAAGACACAAACTGCGGCGAAAATCCAAAAAAATTACCAAAGTTGCCCTTTTGAACCTGTCGGGAAGGTGGCTTTTCCACATTCCGTCAATCAGCCAACTGTCCTGACAAATAATATTGTTGTGAATTTCCACACGCTTTTCGTAATCCAGCATTTTCCAGTTGGCTGCCCACAACACTTTGTCAAGATGAATTGCCCTGCGGTGCAGAATTTCCTGCAAGTTGTTGGAAAAGGTGGTTTTACCGCTTCCCGGGCAACCTATCACTGCCGTGCGTGTAAAATCGGCATATTGCAGGCAAAAAACATTACTTTTCATAGCCTACCTTTCGCTGTATTCCTTGATTGCACGCTGTTGATCACGTTCCATGTCCTTTTTGAGAATACTGTCCTTCTTGTCGTAGTTTTGTTTACCTTTTACAAGCGCAACTTCCACTTTGACAAGCGAACCCTTGAAATACATTTTCAGCGGTACCATGGAATAGCCCTTTTCCTTAACCTTGCCGAGAATACGCATGATTTCCCTTTTGTGGGCAAGCAAACGCCTGTCTCTGCGGCTTGCCACGTTAGAGTAACTGCCTTTATCGTAGTTTTTGATGTGACAACCCAGCAACATCAAGTTGCCGTTTTCCACACGGCAGTAGGAATCGGTGAGGTTTACCTCGCCTTTACGCAAAGATTTCACCTCACAGCCCACAAGATTTATGCCGCATTCCAATGTTTCCACCACAAAGTAGTCGTGAAATGCCTTTTTGTTGGTAGCAATTACCTTACCGCTGTTTTGTTGTTTCATCGAAAATATCGTTGGAGGAATTTTTCTCCTGCACCTTTTTGTTTTGTTTGTTTTGTCTTGCCAGGGACACGGCAAGTATCACGTCGCACACGAAGTACGCAGCAAGAAAGAATATCCAAAAGTAGGAAAACACAGGCGGAAGCCCCTCGTCAAACACAAACTGTGTCAGCACGAAACACAGGAAAGAAAGGGACAGAAAGACAAGTCCCGTTACGTTCAGTCTTGTGTGATTGCGGTGTCGGATGTTAACAATAAGGTCGGTGAAAAACAGTGCCATTCCCACTACTCCTACCGCCAATGCAACCCATTTTGCTGCTTCCATAATTTTCCTCTTTGGTTTTGTTGCCCAAACAGCAACAAATGTTTAATTTAACTTGCTTGCGTCT
>HF998446.1:14109-16633 GCA_000433775.1 Corallococcus sp. CAG:1435
CCATTTTTGTGCAAAAGATACTGCAAGTGAACAAGTCTTGCGGTTTTTGTTGAATTTGCGCCTCGAAACCTTTTCACGGCTGACATTCGCACACCAAAAGGACGCTATGCCAAAATTTTTGGGCACGGTGTACGTGCAATTTTTCATTTGCACCGTGTTGAAAGCCGATTTGCACCACACGACGGAAAATTTGCCACACATCGGCATGTTTCCTACGTGTAAAGACTCAGGCAAAATTGCCTTTGTGTTCACAGAAAAACGCCTTTTCCCGTGTTTACGCAAAACACAAACAGTATTATAGCCCCTTTCGGGCAGTTCAGTCAATATCTTTTGCCAAATCGAAGTCTATTTTGTAGACGTTTTTGTTTACGCCAGCAACGGTAATTTTCACGCTGTCGCCCAAAGCGTATTTTGCCCCCTCGTTGTACAGACAAAACGTTTGCGCATTGTAGGTGAAATATCCGCCCAATTTTTCCACGGATACAA
Organism: Corallococcus sp. CAG:1435; assembly: GCA_000433775.1. Lineage (GTDB taxonomy): Bacteria > Bacillota > Clostridia > Christensenellales > CAG-314 > Fimimonas > Fimimonas gallinarum. The sequence goes on from HF998446.1 coordinate 14,596, forward strand.
ATCCTTCCACGGTGTTGGGAAGTTCGCAATAAATTCCGTGTTCGGTAACGCCGGAAATAATGGCGTCGAATGTTTGTCCGACGATTCTTTCGGCATAATTGCATTTTTTAACGTCGTCCGCCTTTCTTTCCGCCTCGTCGGCAACCTTTTCACGCACGCTTGCCTGTCGGCTGGTTTCCTTTGCCATTACCGTGTAGGCGGAAAGAGCCTTGTCCGTCATTTTGCCCTGCACCGCCGTTTTCAAAATACGGTGAACGACAAGGTCGGGATAGCGACGTATCGGCGAAGTGAAATGACAGTAGCAGTTGCTTGCCAAACCGAAGTGCCCGCTGTTTACCGTGCTGTACTTTGCCTTTTGCATCGTGCGCAACATGACGTCGTTGATAAGATTGAAATAGGGCGTTTTTTCCGCCTGCGCCAAGGCGTCCTGCAACACCGAACTGTGCAACTGCCGGGAATGTCTGATGTTTATTCCCACACCCTTCATGAGTGCCACAAGGTTGGCAAACTTCTCTTCGTCAGGCTTGTCGTGTACACGGTACACAAAAGGATAGTCGCAATTTTCCGCATAAGAAGCAACGCTTTCGTTGGCAATTATCATAAACTCTTCGATTAGTTGATGAGCAAACGTCCTTTGATAGGGGACAACGTCCACCACGTTGCCTTGCTCGTCATGCACAAAGTACACTTCCTTTGTTTGGAAATCGATGTTGCCACGCTTGTTGCGTTTGTTTTGCAAAATTTCCGCAAGCGTTTTCATTTTCAGCAAGTCGTCCACTATGTCGGCGTACTGCGTTTTGACGGTTTTGTCACCGTCGAACACTGCCTGCACGGCGGTGTAGGTAAGACGGTGTTTACTGCGTATTACCGACGGGAAAATGTCGCTTTGCAAAACCTTTCCCCGATTGTTGATTGTCATGCGACAGGAAAGAGTCAGCCTGTCTACCCCCTCGTACAGCGAGCAAATACCGTTGGAAAGTTCCCGAGGAAGCATGGGAAACACCGTTTCGGGGAAATACACGCTGGTACCACGGGCAAAAGCCTCTTTGTCTATGGCGTCGCCTGCCTTTACATAGTGTGAAACGTCGGCAATATGCACGGAAAGCGTGTAGGTGTCGTCGGCATTTTGGACAATGGAAACGGCGTCGTCCAAATCCTTGGCGTCCTCGCCGTCTATCGTAAAAACGGTGTCGCCACGCAGGTCGACACGCCCCTCTATTTCCTTTTCCGATACGCTTTGAGGCATTTGTTGCGCCTGTTTGCAGCAGTTTTGCGGAAAATCCGTGTGCAAACCGTAACTGTACGCTACCGACATCATATCCACGTTTTTTGCGTTGGGAAAGCCCAAAACCTGAACAATTTCGCCCTCGGGACTGTTGCGGTTGTCTTCGGGAAAATGCAAAACATTGACTACTACCTTTTGCCCGTTTTTTGCGTTGAGATCCTTTTTGGGCAAAATGTAAATGTCGCTTATGAATTTGCGTTCGTCGGGAATGACAAAACGTGCATGATTGCTTTTATCGTATGTGCCTACAATTTGCGTCATTCCTCTTTGCAAAATTTTTACCACTTCCGCTTCGTCCTGCGTGCCGGGTATTCGGCGATACAACACGGTGTCACGGTGAAAAGCACCGTGCGTTTTTGGAGCGGGAACAAACAAGTCCCCCTCTTCACGTTGCAAAAATCCGAAACCACGGGCGTTTGCGTCAAAAACGGCAGTGCCGAAATCGCCCTCTTTTACAAGACGGTAACGGCGGTTTTTGTCGTCGAAAATTATTTTGCAGTCCCTTTCCAGTTGCTGCAAAGCGTCTGCCACTGCACGCCTTTCCGCCGTGGAATGGGTGTGCAACGTTCCGCACAACTGTTTTGACGTGAAATAGTCGTCAAAGGTATTATTTATTATTTCAAGTATTTTTTCGTTAAAATTCATTTTTACCTCTCAAAACAGTGCCTCACCTGTTGTTTTGCCGAATTTTCCTTGTTGTAAACTGCCATTCGACGAAACAAAGAAATTCCTGTTTTTCATTTTGCCGAAAAA
>HF998447.1 GCA_000433775.1 Corallococcus sp. CAG:1435
TACGCAACCGTTTGCGTGTTTTTGCTACACAAAAAGCGTTTGGAAGGAATTTTACACAACAAAACTACGGGAATTGACAAAAAGGAAAACATGAAAGACTTTATTTTTCAACAAACGGGCATTGCCCTGACGGGAGAACAGGAAAAGCAGTTGGAATACTACTGCGACTTTTTGCTGGAAGAAAACGAAAAGTACAACCTCACCGCCATTACGGAAAGAGAAGCCGTGTGGGAAAAACACTTTGCCGACAGTATGTTGGGTAGCGTGTTTCTGAAAAAGGGCGTATCGCTGTGCGACATAGGCAGCGGTGCGGGATTTCCCTCGTTACCGTTGAAAATACTCCGTCCCGACATTGACGTAACGCTGGTGGACAGCCTGCAAAAACGCATAAATTTCACGCAGATGCTTTGCCAAAAGTTGGGTATTTCGGCAAACTTCTATCACCAACGTGCGGAAGATTTTGCAAAAACAAACCGTGAAGCCTTTGACGTTGCAACCGCCCGAGCAGTTGCGCCCCTACCTGTTTTGTTGGAATACACGGCGCAAATCGTGAAAGTTGGCGGTAGCATAGTGGCATACAAAACGGACTTGGAAGAAAGCCTCACGGCAAAAAACGCCTGCAAGGTGCTGGGATTGGTTCTTACAGACAGCAAAAACTTCACCTTACCCGACGGAAGCAGGCGATGCATTTTGCAGTATGTCAAAAAAACGCACACGCCGACGCAGTACCCCAGGGGGCAAAACAAACCCAGAAAATCGCCTTTGTGAGTTGTTCCTTTCAACAACCGTACGGTTGAATTTTACAAAAAAACACGTTTTTGCTTTCAAAATTTTCGCTCACAAAGCCTTGCATTTTAAAGATTTTGTGCGCAAAACGTTTATACGTCTGTAAAATTTTTGTCAAAACAAGAAAAAAGCACGCAGTAATTGCGTGCTTTTTGTTTCTGCAAGATTTAACGAAAACTTTTGAAACGGTTGCAACTGCCACAGTTGTTTTCGCAACATGACGTTTGCCTTGTAGGCAGTTTGCACAAAGTCGGCATTGCCTGCTCTTTTAGAGGCATTTTCATCTGCCCTGCCGTTTGCGTTTCCGATTTTGCAACTTTTACTTATCTTCTTTTCTTGTCGCTTCTGTACACGAAGTTGAGGGTTTTTCTCGGCGCATTGGGGGCGTTGAGAATGTCGCTTTGTTCCTTGGGGGAAACGACGATGTGTCTGTTGTTTCCCTGTCCCTCGCTTCCCGTGGTAACGTACTTGCTGTTTTGCAAAGCGGTGTGAATAATGCGTCTTTCGTAGGGATTCATGGGTTCAAGTTTCACAGCCTTGCCCGTGCGCTTAACCTTGGATTCCAAATTGGAAGCAAGGCGTTTCAAGGTCTTTTCCCTCTTTTCACGGTAGCCTTCGGTGTCGATTACCACTCGGCGGAAGTTGCCGTGCTTGCCGTTGAGAAGCAAACTGCAAAGGTACTGCAATGCATCCAGCACTTCGCCGTGCCTTCCGATAACGCTGTTTGCGTCCTGTCCGAAAATGTTGAGGCAAACTGCGTCTTCCTTTTCGTAAATTTGCACGTCGCAATCGGTGCAACCCATTTTTTCCAGCACGTTTTGCAAAAAGTCCTTTATTTTTTCTCCCTCGGCGGAAGTTTCGGTGGAAACTTCCGCTTGTGCAACGGAGGTAACGTCCTCCGTTACTGCGGTTTCAGAGTTGTCTTTTCTCATAATTACCTCATATAACTTGCTTTGCCGGATTTGTTCTTTGCTTCCTCCTTGGCAAAACTTCTGTCCACAATCTTTTCCACGGGTTTACGCAATGCAACGGTGGAAAGGATGCTCAAAGTGTAGTTTACCACCATGTAGATGGCAAATGCTCCGGTGTACATAAATCCGAAAATCGCCATCAAAAGGGGCATCATTATCATCATTGTTTTGTTGGTAGTTGCCGTCTGAATGTCCTGCTCGGTGGGTTGTTCGGCCTTGTTTTTGCTCTTTTTGTCCAGATACTGCGACAAAAACATGGAAAGGAAGGAAAGCCCGATGGAAAGCAGAGGCAAAATCATAAGCCCGTTCCATGCGCCGTTTTCCCCACGAATGCCCGTTTGCAACACTGCGCTGCGAATAAGTTCGTAGTGAGTAAGTCCGCTGTCCACGCCGAATTCGCTCATGTCAACCGTTGCGCTGAATCCGTTTGTGCTGTCGTTGTAGGCAGGCATTACGGACACCCACGTGTCGGGCTGCCAAACGTTCTGAATCCACAGCCAACTTTCGTGGTTGCCGATGTAGTACTCTTTCACCTTTTCCAAAGAGGCGTTGCGATAGGTTTCGCAAAATGCCACTCCGTACTTGTTTTCAAAGTGGTCGATGCCCACAATGTAGGCGTTTGTCTGCTTTTTGTACTCGTTGGTTTCCTGACTGCTTTCAAACACCGTGTTGTATTCGTTTTGCAGATAGTCCCACTTTTCGCCGCCTTCCTGTTGTACAGTGGTGTAGTAGGCTTCGTAGTAGGTGTCGGAAAGTCCCTGAAAGTTCTTCACGCTGCTGTAGGTGGAGTAATCACGCAAGCCGGCAAACATTACAAAGAAAATGACCATGGAAATTATCATGGGCAAGCAGGAAGAAAACATGGAATAACCCGCTTTTCCGTACACCTTTTTCTTTTCTTCGTTTGCACGGGGCGTATTTGCTCCGTAACGCTTGTCAATTTCCGCAAGCAAGGGTTGCATTTGTTTGTTTTTTTGCGTCATCTTGCGAGATGCCACACGCTGCCAGATGTCCAACGGCAATGTTACCAACTTCAGAAACAGCGTGAATACAACAACCGTCCAGCCGTAGTTGCCAATCCAGCCGTGCATCAGTTTGACCAACTTGCCCATTACGCCGAGGTTTGCCTCGGTGTAGTTGAAGTAGTCGGCTTTTTCCGTCTGACAACTTGCCAGCACAAACACGCAAAGCAATGCAAACAGCATTACAAGCGCAAAAATTTGCTTTTTTCTTTTCATTGTTACTCCCACAAATCCATCACACAAACCACTTCATATTTCCCCTGAGGTTTGTTGGCACAGGGTCGAAACCACCCTTTCCCCACGGGGCGCAACGCAAAAGACGCAAAAAAGTCAGCCAACTTCCCTTGAAAAAACCGAAAGACCTGTACGCTTCCATGGAATACACCGAACAACTCGGCGTGTAGATACATGTCTTTTTGCCCTTCCAGCGGGAGAAGGTGGCTTTGTACACCTTCAAAAGAAAAATTGCCACGTATTTCACAGTAACAAATCCGCCTTTTGCAACAGTTTTTGCATGCTTTCGCATATTTGCGCAAAGGCGTACTCTTCCTTTTTGCGAGGCACAAACACCAGGTTGTAACCTTCCTTTACTTTGGGCATAAACATCGACGCCGCAGCCTTCATCTGACGGCGTATTCTGTTTCGGCTTACTGCGTGTCCGTACTTTTTGCTTATGGAAAAGCCTGCCTGCGACAATTTTTTGTTGTTTTTGCAGTACAGCAACACAATGTTTTTGTCGGCTACGCTTTGCGCATGCTTGTAGACGTAGTTGTATTGATAGTTCTTTTTAAGCCTGTAAATAGACTTCAAGTTTCTGCCCCGAAATCAGGCGGAAAGAGAATGACGACCCTTGTTTCTTCTTCTTGCAAGCGTTCTTCTGCCGCCGGTTGTCTTCATTCTTGCACGGAATCCGTGAACTTTGCTTCTTTGTCTTTTCTTGGGTTGATAGGTTCTTTTCATTTTGGTTCTCCTTATTTCTGCACAAAAAATTGTGCGTTGTAGTAGTAAAAAAAGCATTTCGGCGGTAAAGACACACACTACCACCATAGCATTCACCCTATTTTATCAAATACACAATTCAAAGTCAAGTGTTTGCAACGCACACGCCTGCCTTTGACGGGCAAAGGTTGCTTCATTTTTTTGCCGTTTTTCCCAAAACGCCGTTTTCCAAGCGTTGTACAACGGTTTTCCCTTATCATTTGATAATTATTGTCAAAATTTTTACCAAAAAGTATTTTTTCCATTGCCGACAGCCGCTGCGGATATTTTCACAAAAAGAATTTTTACAATGCGGTTGCTTTTTTGACGTTATTTTCTTGCTTGTGTAATTTATTTTTGATATAATTTTGTAAATTATTGTTTAATAAAATTTTATCAAGTATCAATCTGGCAACGGACGGAGATTTCTGTTAAAACACAAACGGGGGTAAACGCAATGTCTTTACGTGACGATTTGGTAAATCAGCAAAAGGAACAAAGCCAAAAGAACCGAGAAAAGGCAAAAGAGGAAAAAGCCCTTTCTTTGCAACGGGAACAAAACTACAAACAGCAAAAGGCGCAACTGCAAAAGCAGAAGGAGGACGCCTTCGACGCTTTTGCCCAACAGGTCAAAGAGGGACACGTTCCCGACGAATGGGTGAAACTGTACGACGGTTACGTGGAAAAAATAAAGGAGCACATTCTGAAAGGAAATCTCTCTTTCCACTTCAAAGACGCCGTTACGGCAGATTATTACCAAGAAAAGGCTTCCGTCAACAAGGGCAAAAACAGCGTCGTTACTCTCATGAACGACTACCTTACAAAACGCCTCAAACAGGACGGTTTTTCCTCGGCAAAATTCCGCCTTGTGGACGAAATTACCTACTACGCCACGGATCAGGACTACGCCGACCAACAGGCAAGGCAGGAAATAAACGACGCCAAGGCGCAGGCAGATTACGAAAATTCCTGGAACAACTGGTACAACTACGACACCGGGGGAAGAGCACAACTACTACTTTGTGGTGAGCGGAAGTCTGTACCGCAAAAGCAGCGGCAAAGAGGTGGATACCGACACCGATGTGAAAATTCACGGCATTTTCGCCGCCGTTTTCGGAGTGCTTTTCGGTATTTTCGGATTTGCCTTTCCCTTCATTTTCCCGCCGGAAAAAACTTTGCCCGTCATCGGGTTCGGATTCGGCAATCCCATTGCTTCCTTTTTCATATTTTTGATTGCGGGGGAAATTTTCGCCGCCTTTGCGGCGTTTATCGTAAACTGTTTCCGCCACATGAGGGACGCCGTCAACAAAAAAAGGCGTGTTCTTTCCGTCGTGGTGGTGTCGCTGTTTTTGGTGTGCGTTATCGCAGGCGGAACGGCCTTTGCAACGCTGTTTCCCTTCAGCAAATTGACCGTTGACGGCGTTACTTATCAGGTAACGGAAAACTGGAAGGAATACGAAGTAACAGCCATCGACGAAAACCTCACCGAAGTTACCGTCAGCACAACATTGAGAGGACTTCCCGTGCGACAGGTAGAGTGGAAAAACTTTGAACAGGTCCAAACCTTGTACATAAAGGGAACGGACATCAAAAGATTTGTAAGTTACGATTACATGCCTTCCAAAATCGTTCTTGAGGAAGGTCTTACGGAAATTCCTGACAGCACTTTCAGCAGGTCCGACATTGTAGAAGTCGTGTTGCCTTCGACAATTACAAAAATCGGAGACGGAGCCTTTTACAACTGTACCAACCTGAAAAGGATAAACTTGGGCGACAACCTTAACTTTGTGGGCGAATCGGCGTTTAAAGGTTGCGTTTCCCTTGAAGAATTGTACTTGGGACACAGTTTCCAAACATCCTACGTGTCCTCTTTTTCAGGATTGAGCGGTTTGAAAAAAGTAATATTAAACTGCAACAACGTGCCAGATAACGAAACTATGCTGTCTTGGTACCTTTTAGACACAAAAACCGCCAACGGCCTGGAATTTGTGATAGGAAAAGACGTGGAAGTCGCTACCTATTTCAATTTGTTTGAACACCATGGCTCCGTCAACGAATTTAACACCGTTTCCACCGTAACATTTGAGGACGGATGCAAAGTCAGGGAACTTGACGGAACTTTCCGTGGTTTTTACAATCTGACATCTGTCGTGTTGCCCGAATCCGTCAAAAAAGTCGGGAAAAGCACTTTCGAGCAGTGTCAATCGCTTGAATCAATCGACCTGTCCGGCGTTACGGAATTGGACACGGAAAATCTTTTTGCAAATTGCTACAGTTTGAAATCCGTTATACTTCCCGATAATCTTACGGAAATAGGACCGTACATGTTTTCAAACTGTAAATCGCTAGTTTCATTAACAATTCCGCAAAGCGTAACCGTCATAGGTGAAAATGCCTTTTCCAAATGTGCCATTGAAACTATTGTTTTGCCTCAAAATCTTACAGAGATTGGAACTAAGGCTTTCTACATTACCGACTTAAAAGAAATATTCATTCCAAAAAGCGTAACGTACATCGGAGAAGCGGCTTTCGTTGCTTTTACTTTCAATCAGTTAACTGTGTATTGCGAAGTAGATTCAAAGCCCGAAGGCTGGCATGACGATTGGGCTCATGATAACTACTATATAGACATTCTGTGGGGACGTAATAAACCATGATAAACTACCAAACAAATTTGTCAATGTAAACTTACTGTTGCAAATTTTTACATACGGTACATGTTTTATTTGCATTTTTTCAAAAACCGTCTGTTTCAGAACTTTTACAATTGCGTTAAAAAAGCAAGGGTGTTTGCCCTTGCTTTTTATCTGTTGTAAATTCTGTGGAATACACGGGCAAACGGGTTATACGGTTTTTGCCCTTGCTTTTTTTATCTGTTGTAAATCTTGTCCCTAATGTCCTTGACCTGCGACGCCAAAAAATCGTTGTTTTTCACGTCCTCGCTTATCTTGTCCCTTGCGTGCATGACGGTGGTGTGGTCCCTTCCGCCAAAGTACTCGCCTATGGATACCAGCGGCACGCTTTGACCCAGAATGTCGCAAATGAGGTAGATGCAAATCTGACGGGGAACGACAATTTCTTTGTTTTTCTTTTTGCCCACAAGTTCTTCCTTTTTGACGTGGAAGTATTCGCAGGTAGCGTTTACTATGTGGTCGATGGTGATGATGTCGCTTGTCGCTTCGGCGTAATCTCTCAAAGCGTCGTTGACGATGTTCATGTCGTTGGGGTCGCCTCCGACAAGTGTGGAGTAACTGATTATGCGGTTTAACATTCCTTCCATTTCACGGATGTTGTTGGTTATTTTTTCCGCAATGAGGCTAAGCACCCTTATGTTGACGTTGTATCCCTTTTGACTGCACTTTTTTTGCAAAATGGCAATTCTCGTTTCCAGGTTGGGGGGTTGAATGTCGGCAATAACGCCCATGGCAAAACGGGTGCGCAACCGTTCTTCAATCTTTATTTCCTTTGGGGGACGGTCGCTGCTGAGAATAATCTGCTTGTCCGAAAGGTACAATTCGTTGAAAGTGTGGAAAATTTCCTCCTGCGTGCCCTCCTTGTTTGCCAAAAACTGCACGTCGTCCATCATCAGCACGTCAAGTTTGCGGTACTTGTCCCTGAACACCTTTTTGGCGTTGGGGTTGGATGTGTCGTGAAGCGACTCGATAAATTCGTTCATAAATTGGTCGCAGGTAACGTACATTATCTTTTTTTCGGGGTAGTTGCGTTGCAGACGGTTTCCTATTGCGTGCATCAGATGGGTTTTTCCAAGACCCACTCCTCCCCACAAAAACACGGGATTGTACTTGGTACCGGGGTTGTCCGCCACCGCCCTTGCCACCGCTTCGGCGTACTCGTTGCTTTTGCCAACAACAAAGTTTTCAAAGGTGTACTGCGAAATGAAGTTGGTTTTTTCTTCCACTACGGAAATGTAGTTGGCGCTGACTGGGATGTCCACTTCCTTTTCCACGTTGCCTACGTTGGGAAGGTCCTTTTCCGTGATAATTTCTATGTCCACAATGGAAGGGAAAACGACGTTGGTGCAACTGCGCAAAATGTCCTTGTAATTGTTGTCCACAATGTTTTTCACTGCCCTTGTTTCGGCAAGCAAAATAAGCCTGTCGTGGTACAGCCCGACAGGTTGAAGTGTGTTGATGTACAAATCGTAAACAAGCGTTTGTACCTTTGCTTCCGCTTCCAGCAGAATGTTGTTCCAAATTTGATTCAGTTTCAGCATAGTACTTTTATTATACACTTTGTCGGCAAGTTTTGCAATGATAAAACTCTTTTTTGCCGTCAAAATACTTTTGGCAAGGCGAATCTATTGCCGTTCACCTTTCGTGCTTTCCTTTTGCCTGTTTTTCAAATAATTTTCCGTTGCAGAAACGTTACAATTTACGCAAAAGGGCAGGCGTTCGGTGGAAAATTTTTGTTAGCATGCATGTTTTTGCAAGTTTCGCAAGAAAAATTATTCAAACACCGTTTCGGCGATGCCGTTTGCAAACGCCAACACATTTTGCCATTTTACCGATTGCAAAGTTTTTTACTTTTCAAAATGCATTTCGTTTGCTTGCAAAGGCGTTTTTTCCCTTTGCGGTGTTTCAAAACTCAACGCAACGTGTAAACTGCCACCAACTCGGGGTTTTCCTTGCTTTCTTTTACCGTTTCCCGACAAAATTCTATTGACTTTTCTTCCAAAACGGTTTCCAGAAACACCAGGAAAATGCCCATGTCTATTTTGTTGAAGTGTGCCGCAAGCACCCTCGAAAGAGGATTCAACGTGCTTTTTAAGCGAAACACTTTAATGACGTTGTCCGTTTGTTCCACACGCCACGGCTGACTGTTGCAGGCGCTGGGTGCCAGAAATGCGTCGGAAAGTTCCTCGCCGTGCAGACCTTTGTACATTTTTTCTACACCGTTTCTCAAAAACTCGTCCTTTTTCGTGCGGAAGTCTTCCTTTCGGCATTTTCCGAAACACATCATTATTACAAACTTCATGCCTTCCTTTTCCTGCGGACACTTGCCCCAGCCGTACCAGCAGCACCCGATATCCAGCGACGCCAAAAACAAATCCAACTGTTCCAGCATGTAGCCGGCGTTTTCCCTCCAACGGGGTTTTTCCTCGCTGTAACACAACACGCAGTACTGTGCGTTCCACTTGCAATTTGTGTTTTTCCTTTCGGTAATTTCAATTTCCACCTTTATTCCGTCGCACAGGCTTTTCAACAGGGGAATTTGTTGCTGAATTTTTCTCATTTCTTCGGCGGAAACGCTGAGGCTTTCGTCGTATTTGCGCACGGACTTCCGACGTGCAAGTTGTTTTGCGTATTCTTTCATTTTTCACCTTTTTGTATAGAATATCACAGCAAAAATGCCCTTGTCAACAACCGTTACCGACTGTAACTTTGCAAAAAATTTTTCCTTTGCCGTTTGTTTTTTTCTCTTTTGGGAAACACTTTCACAAAACACATTGAAAGACACCTTGTCTTGAAGGAGCAAACAATGAATCTTTTGAAAAGTCAAACTTTTGTCAATCTTGCAAAGGCCTTTGCGGGGGAAACGCAGGCACGCACACGCTACGAATTTATGGAATACGGAATGAGAAACGAAGGCTACAAAGCCATGGCGGAAATTGTGGACACCGTTGCCTATCAGGAATTCAACCACGCACGCATGTTCTACACCTTTTTGCAAAAGGCGGACAACGCCCCCATTAAAAACGTAGAAATATGCACAGGCTACCCCTTCAAGCAAAAATGGGTAATTTTGGACAACCTCAAATTTGCCGCCGAAGACGAAAAGGAAGAAGCGACGGTAATCTACCCATCTTTTGCCCTCACTGCCAAAGAGGAAGGTTTCACGGAAATTGCCGCTTTGTTCGATATGACGGCAAAGGTGGAAGAAGCGCACGAAAAACTGTTCAGAGAACTGTACACGCAACTTAAAGAGGGTACTTTGTACAAAAAACAAAAGCCCGTGGAATGGGTGTGCGCCGATTGTGGCTACCGTCACACGGGAAACGAGCCGTGGCAGATTTGTCCCGTTTGCAAGGCAAAGCAAGGCTCTGTAATGCTTCATTTGTAATTTGCGGTAAACATTCTTAAACGGACACTGCCCCAAACTTTTTCACAGTAAAATTTGGGCAGGGCAGTTTGTATTAAAACAACTTTTTTGTGCGGCTTTTTCCACCGAAAAAGTTGTTTTTTTTATTTTTCGCTTTTCACAACTTTTTTTGCAAAAGTACGATGAATATTTTTTCTGCCTGTATTGCAGGCGGTAACGGCAGAGTAAAAGTCGGTGTTTTGTTGCAATCGTCTGTTGAGGCGGTTACTTTGTCAGAAGACATGTTTTTACTGCCGTTTTGTTGTTTTTTTGTCGGAAATAGTTTGTTTTTCGTAATTTTTACGCACCTTTACACACAATTTTTCTTTTTTGTCGTTTTTTGTCGTGTTTTTCAAATGCTTTTTCCTCAGTATTTCTTTTGTATTTGTTTATGAATAATTCCCTTTTGCTATTTTTTTCGTGTTTTACAAAATGTTTTTGCATGCATTTTTTTCTTGTTGCAATTTTGTTTTTATTCTTGTAATATCTGCGTTACTTTTAGTCCTTTTTATTACAGGAAAGTTTTGTAAACGTTTTTTTTCAAACGCATTTACACGAAAACGCTTTCTTTTACTTTTTGTCGATTATTATAAATGTTTTTTTCAATTTTTTATTTTTGTTGCGATTTTGTTTTTATAATTGTAAATGCGGACGTTACTTTTTCCTTTTTCTCAGTAAAGGTTTGTTCAAACGCTTTTTTTTGCCACAAACTCTTGTTTTTTGTTGTGTTTATCAAAATGTTTTTGCCTGCATTTTTTTCTTGTTGCAACTTTGTTTTTTTATTCTTGTACTATCTGCGTTACTTTTCCCCTTTTGTTACAGAAAGATTTTTGGCTGATTTTTCAACCGCATTTTCACCGAAAACTGCTTACTTTTTGCCTTTTTGCGACATTTCGCTAGCCGTGCATGTACATTGCAAGAAAATCCCTCTTGTAGTTCTTGGCAATTGCCGTTTTATTTTACAATTTTTTTTGTAACAGTTGTTCTGTTTTTTACAATTTATTATTAAAAATAAAAAATTTTCACATTAAAAATGCCGTAACAACTGTTTTTTTTCACGGTCATCACGGCAATTTTATAAGTTTTTATGTTTTTCTTTACACAATTTGTTTTACTGGAAGAATGAAGTACAACACTTCGTCGCTGTTGTTTATCGTTATCACACAACTGTTGTGTTGGGCAAACTGCATTTTTATGGCTTCTGCGTTTATCACTTTAAGGCAGTCGTTGAGGTACTTTGCATTGTAGGCGCAACGCACGTCCTTGCCCGTCAGAGAAATGGCAATGTTTTCCTTTGCCGTGCCGTATTGGCTGGTGGAAGAAATGTTCATGTTGTATTCCTCTATGTCCAGCACGACAAGATTGTTTTTGTCACCACGGGACATGATGGAAGCGGTGTTCAGCGAACGCTCGAAGTTTTCTTTGTTTACAAGCAGCGTGGACACAAATTCCTTGGGAATTATGTTGTCGTAACGGATGTACTGTCCGCTGACAAGCAAGCGTGTTTGCAGGCGAGTGTTGGCAAGCACTACCGAAAGATAGTTCTTTTCCACAAACACTCGCAAAAGGTTTTCGCTGTCTTCCAACAGTTTGGACAGTTCCGAAAGACTTCTTGCGGGAATGGTGGCGGAAATGTTTTCCGCCTTTTCTTCCAAAGCCTTTTTGCTCATTGCAAAACGGTAGCCGTCGGTGGCAACCGCAGTCAGGGTGTATCCGTCAGCCTCGAAAAACACGCCTTTAAGCATGGGACGGCTGTCGTCGGTGGCTACGGAAAAAATAACGTTGTTTATTATCTCTTTCAGGTTTATTTCCTGAATAGTAAAGTAACTTTCGTTGCTTATCTCTTCAATTTCGGGGTAATCTTCCACGTTCATCGTGGTGATGTTACATTCGCTTCCCGAAGTGGAAATGGTAAGTCTGTTGTCTTCCGTTTCCAACGAAACTTCCGTGTCGGTGCCGGCAATGTTGCGGATGTAATCGCCAAACACTCTTCCCGGAACAAGCATCGCACCTCCGACAATAACGTTGGCGTCCACGGTTTTTTCTATTGCAAGGTCTTTGTCGGTGGCAAAAAAGGTAAGTTTGTCGTTTTCCGCAGTAACTTTGATGCATTCCAATACGGGAGCGACATCTCTTGCAGGCAATGCCTTGGATACCTTGGAAATTGCGTCGTTCAAATCCAGACTGTTTACAATAATTTTCATATACCTCTCCTTTGGTGCAGTGCGTCCTTGTTCAATGATACTTTTCTTCTGGTAGTAGCAGTATCAGGGGATGTGAAAATGTGTACAACCCTTGTTTTTCCTTCGTCCGTTACAACATTTTGAAAAATTCAGGCAGGCTTGTCCCATATCTAGTGGTATGTCTAAAATAATTTGTGTGGAAAACCTTGGCTGTTTTTCCGTGTACGGTGTAGAAACAATGTGGATATCCACATTCCGCCGTGTAAAAAGTCCCCGACGTTGAAGAAAACTTCTTCGGACGCCTTTTTAGTACTTAATAATTATACTATAAATACAGCCAAAAAGCAAGACAAATTGCAAAATCGGAAAAAAGTGGAAAACATTTTTTTGCGGAAATCAACCTGTTGAAGAGGGAAAAATCACGTAAAGAAAATGACACGAAAACAACAAAACCGAAAGGTAAAAGAAAAGCAAAACGGTGCATAAAAAAGCGGTAAGACAAAAAATGTTGCAAAAATCTTGAACGACGGCACAAAATATGGTAAAATAACTAACAACACAAAACAAAAGGAGAATAGTATGAGCGTACTTTTAATTGACGCAGACGGCGAATTGTGGTACACACGTCAGGAACAACTTGGCGTAGACTACATCAAAATGCCCTATGCCTACAACGATGAAACCTACTACTACGACCTGGGCAAAAACACCGATTTCCGCAAGTTTTACGACGCAGTGAGAAGCGGTGTGATACCTACTACGATGGCACTCAACCCGCAGGAATACGTAGAAATATTGGAACCCTACTTCCAAAAGGGCGAAGACGTGCTGTACGTCAGTTTTTCCCACGCAATGAGCGGCACCTTCGGACACCTTGAAACGGCATTAAAGCAGTTGAAGGAAAAGTATCCCGAAAGAAAATGCACCGTTTTTGACACCAAAGGAATTTCTTTGGGTGCGGGAATTCAAATGGAATACGCCGCCGAACTTAAAAACAGAGGCGCAACAGACGAGGAGATAGTTGATGCGCTGAAAGACTTCACCGACAGGGTGGCGGTGTACTTTGTAGTGGATGACCTCATGCATCTGAAACGTGGCGGACGTCTTTCCGGTTTTGCCGCATTTGCAGGCACCATGTTGCAACTGAAACCCATTCTCACCTTCGACAAGAAGGGAAGCCTCACTGTATTGCAAAAGGTTTCCGGCAAAAAGCAGGCGCTGAAAGTAATTGCCGACAAGGTAATAAAGGATCTCACTGGCACGGCGTACAACGTGTACGTTGTGGATGCCGACGTTCCCAAAGAGGGCGACATGGTTGCCGATATGATAAAGGAAAAAAGGCCGGATGCCAAAGTTGTGCGTCAGACGGTAGGTCCCGTCATCGGAGCACACTGCGGCCCCGGTACAATAGGCGTTATTTTCATTGCCGACAAACGCCCCATTCCGTTGGAGAAAGTGGAAAATGAGTAACATCATCGTTAAGGAAATCTCTTCCAAAAAGGACAAGCACAAATTTTTCAAATTTCTGATTGACCTGTACAGCGACAATCCGCACGCTTCACCCAATTTGTACATGGACGAGTTTGCGGAGTTTGACCCGCAAATAAACGACGCCTTCCGCTTTTGCGAGTGCAAAATGTTTCTGGCGTACCGCAACAACAAAATTGTGGGCAGAATTGCCGGCATCTGGCACAAGGGCGTCAACCAAAAAAACAACGTCAAGCAGTTGCGTTTCACCCGTTTCGACGTGGTGGACGACTTTGAAGTAACCAAGGCGCTGTTTTCCAAGTTGGTGGAGTGGGCAAAAGAAATAGGTATGGAAGAAATAATCGGTCCCATGAGTTTTTCCGACCTCAACGAAGAGGGTATGTTGATAGAAGGTTTCGACAAGGACAGTACCTACATCGAAATTTACAATCACCCCTACTACGTAACGCACATGGAAAAACTTCACGCCTACAAGGTGGTGGATTGGAACTGCTACGTCATCAAAGTGCCGCAACAGTACGACGAAAGGCTTACACGAATTGCAACGCATGTTGCAAAACGCAACGGCTACGAAATAGCCGACGTCAAACAAATGGCGAAGGAACGTGGACAAAAGCGTCTGAAAGACATCATGATGCAGTGTCTGACAGTGCTGGACGAAGCGTTTGCCGATTTGTACGGCACAAGCCCGTTAAACGAAAAGCAAAAGCAGCGTGAAATGGAAACGCTGTTGCAGGTATTTGTGCCGGAACTTGCCTGCGCCGTAATGAAGGACGGCAAAGTGGTGTGCTACGGATTTTGTATGCCTTCCATGCTCAAAGTACTGCAAAAAGGGCGTGGACGTATTTTCCCCTGCGGAATAATTCCCTACATTCAGACAATGACGCACCCCAAGGTTGCCGACATGATGTCGGTGGGAGTAACTGCCGAACACAAAAAGTTGGGTGCCGTTTCCATAGTAATGGATGAAATTTTGCGTGGATGCATCAAGTTGGGGGTGGAGTACCTGGAAACGGGTCCCGAGTTGGAAGACAACCTAAACGTTCAGAACCTCTGGAAAAACTACGACAGAAAGTTGGTAAAACGCCACCGCTGTTGGGGCATGAAAGTGGAAGATCTGGACAAATTGCTGAAAGAGTAAAAATTGAAAAAACAGAAAATAACCCCGCACGAAACACAGTGCGGGGTATTTTTTACAAAACGAATGTTGAATGTTTCTGCTGAAACATGTTTGAATGAAAAGGTTTTCAGGGGCAACGGTTGAAAAGAACGTTTTTGCGTAACAGAAAAATAACTGCAAAACACAACGGAAAATTGTTGAAAAGGTGAGATTATTTGCAAAAAGTTTCAGAAAATTGCACCTTTTTATGCGTAAAAAGGGAAGAAATTTTGTGGCAAAAAAACAAAAGGTCTGTCTGTTTTCAAAAGATAAAATAATGCTTATGAGTATTAGCAAAACTGAAAGAGTTTGTTTGAATAAGGTTCAACAACAACGTTCTTTTGCTTTCAGTTTGTTTTTTTTTGCAACAACCGATTTTGAAAGAAGCAGGCTTTGACAAATGGTCAAAAACAAACAACATTTCCGCCTGCAAAAGAAAAAATAAAACCTATCAGAAAAACATAAGACATTTGCTTGAATAAGGTTCAAAAACAACGTTCTTTTGAATGCCGGTTGTCATATTGTAACTACCGAGTTAAAAAAACAGGTTCTGAAAAATTTCAAAAAAACAAAAATTTGTCTGCAAAAAACTCGCACCAAAAAACCAACTATCAGGCAAAAGATTAAAAAACAAGAAAAAACGCCGAAAACACATTACAACTGCGGCAACATTAAACATTTGTTAAATGTTTGACAAAGCCTTTTCTTTGGTGTAAACTGAGGCAAAAGCCCCGTGAGGGCAACTCGGAGAAACAAATGAATAAAAAAGAATGGTTGCGGGCGTTGAAATTTACTCTGTTTTCCGTATCCGCAGGAATAATACAAATTTTGGTGGACACGTTGCTGTTGGAAGTGTTCGGCTTTGGCGAAAAAGGATTGGCATGGCTTGCCTATCTTGTTGCGTTGGTGGCGTCGGTGGTGTGGAATTTCACCTTCAACCGCAAGTTTACCTTCAAATCGGCAAACAACGTTCCTGTTGCCATGCTGAAAGTTGCCGGCTACTACCTCGTGTTCACGCCTCTTTCCACGTGGTGGACGGATTACTTCGTGGAAACGCTTTACGTAAACGAATACATTGTGCTTGCAGTAACAATGGTAATAAACTTCGTAACGGAATTTTTGTATGACAAATTAGTCGTTTTCCGTGGAAGCGAGGACACCAACGATTTGGCAAAAAAGCAGGCGGAACAACAAAATCAACAAGGCACTGCGGTAGCGGCGACGGTGAAAAATCAAGTTGCATGCACCACGGCGCAAAGTAGCGAAAACACTTTGAAAGAGACTGCAATGCAAGTTGAAAGCAGCGAAAAAGACGACTAGTACAAACAAAACGGTCAAAAAGCAAAAAACGAATCTTTCGCCGACAATTTTTGTGAAAAAAGATAATTTTTGAAATTCACCGTTGAAAGTGTACCCCACTAGTAATGCAACAGACCTGTTTCAAGGAAGGCATGTTGTAAAACATAAAGTTTTTGCATGTAACAAAATTTTCACTACGGTTGCAAAAATTCAAGACAATCACGGCAAAATATAGTATGAAAAACGGTGTTTTTTCTTGTGGTGAAAGTAAACGGTTGCTAAAAAGAAGTTTCATTTGTAAAAGGTCAGTTAACGGTTGCGAGAATTCAAAACATCGGCTTTTTTGACGCTCATTTATTCAAAATGTACTACCGCAAATAGTGAACCTGCGGTAAAAGCAACGGCACTTGATAAAAACGAAATATAAAAACGCCGAAAAAACTGTCCGAAAAGCGTACAAGCAAATCGATACGCAAGGAACAAGTAAAAGGCGTAAGGTACTTTAAGCCGTTTCAACAGCAGGCAAAAAGGCTACACTAAAAAAGCAAAAGTGTACCAAGAAAAAAGCGTGAGCAGTCAAAGTGTTTGACAACACGTTTTGCAGTTGATATAATAAAACCGCTCAACACGGAGGCATATCGAAGCGGTCACAACGAGGCGGTCTTGAAATGCGTTTGAAATCAAGCAGTCTAAACTCGCTACTCGTTTCTACAACGGAAACGGAACTTCGGCAGATTTGCTCCGCAAGCGATTGATTTTACCCTGTATCTTGTGGTAAAATATCTACTGTCAAAGCGGTCGATTTGCAAGTCAGTTTTCTACAAACCTTTTGCGAACGCCGTAAATTCTACAAACTTTTCTACAAATTGCAAATCAAGCGGTCAAAACTTGTAGAAACGCAAAACTGAATAAAAAATTGCCGATTTTTTCGGCAACTTTAACACGGAAGGTTGGCAGAGAGGTCGATGGCACCAGTCTTGAAAACTGGAGACCTGCAAGGGTCCGGGGGTTCGAATCCCTCACCTTCCGCCAAAAACGAGCTAAAAACTTTTATTTTAGCTCGTTTTTATGTTATTTCCTTGATTTTCCATAATGTGAATGTTATAATTAAATTAGGTGAGATAATATGCAAAAGAAACTAATCAACATCTATAAAGAGATTGAAACTTTAAGGGACTCAAAAGTAATTGCTTATGTGACTGGCGATAGAGCAAATATGGGAACGCAAATTGCTGCGGATGTTGTAGATATATTTGGTAAACATCTTGAAGCAATAGGTAGAACTCAAAAAATAACGTTAATTTTATATACTCTCGGCGGAGACACAATGGCAACTTGGAACATTGTGAATCTCATTAGAGAATATTGTGATGAACTAGAAATAATTGTACCGAGGAAAGCAAGAAGTTCTGGGACTATTATGTGCTTAGGAGCGAATAAAATTTTATTAACTCATCAATCGACACTTGGTCCAATAGATCCATCGCTTAATAGCCCTTTAGGTACGCAAGTTAATATAAATGGTCAAACTATTACTTTGCCTACAAGCGTAGAGTCTGTTAAAGGTTATTTTAATTTAGCAAAAAAAGAACTAGGCATATCATCATCAAAAGAGTTAATTAAAGCATTCTTAAAAATGTCAGAGACATTAAATCCTCTACTTATGGGTGATGTATATAGACGACAAGGACAAATCAGAATGATTGCTCGCAAGTTGCTTACATATCAGAATTGTTCTAAAAGAAAACGAAACGCCATAGTAAACTTTTTAACTAGCGATTCAGGTAGCCATGACTATACTATTAGTTTTAAAGAAGCATTGCAACTTGGATTAAATGTCGAATTAGTAGATGGTAAATTAAATACACTAATAAATAAGTGGTTTGACATTATTAGTGATGAATTATTGTTAAATATTCCTTATAATCCTATAATCGAATTAGCACAATCAAATTCTAAAACATATGAATATATTAGAGTAATTTTGGATAGCATTTCATATGGTAGAGAACAATTTGTTTCAAAAGGTACTCTGCAAAAAATAGTTATGCAAATAGGAGTGCCAAATCAACAAATTAATGATAATAGAATATTTGAAGGATGGGAAAAAGATGTTAAAAAATAAAATTTTATTTGTTTCAAATATATCAAGTAACTTAAACAGTCTAAATCCCAGCAGTTCTGCCATCCCCAATACGTTATTTGAATTAATGAAAAATAATGTGTTATTAGTTAACTCTAATTGCGATTCAAATATAACAATTTCAAAAGAGACAAATCAAAATTTACCAACAAATATCAAGTCTTAAATTACATCTCCATATCCTTTGACTTATCGCGGCGCTTTTGCAGGCGTTCCTGAAAGTCGAGGTATTCAAAGTATTCGTCGAGCGTTTCCAAACCGAGCCGCGACATTTCTTCTTTCGCTTTTTTGAAAACAGATAAATCGTCGGCATCATCGGGCGAGGTGTCTTGCGATACCTCGGCAACCGCGTTTTCCTTAACGGGTTCGTCGTCCTCATCCAACACCTCAAAAGTCTGCAAATGATTTTCGTTTGCAGGCTTTTCTATTTCCGCCGTCAAAAATATTTTCTGCATAGTCTCTATCGTATCGGGCGCAGTTTGCCTTTTAAGCGACGTATTTCCCGCGAGAATGTCCGAAAGCGTATCGGCAATGCCGAGTTTTGACGAGAAATTTAAGTGGCTGTAAATGTCCGCCGTGGTGGAGAAGGTGCTATGTCCGAGCCATTCCTGTACCGCCTTCATGCTGACGCCGCTTGCGATCAGAATACTTGCACAACTGTGCCGCAATTCGTGAAAACGAATGACGGGAAGATTATTGCGCACAAGGAATGATTTGAAGTGCGTCGTCAGGGTGTCGGGGCGGATAAGTTTGCCCACTTCATCTACACAAACATAATCTCGATACAGCCGATTATAGTATTGTCCGTATTTTTCGGCGCGCTCTTGTTGCTCTCTTTTCAAATTAAGCAGAATGTCTTTTACGGCGGGCAATAGCGGCAAAGTGCGCATACTCGATTGATTTTTCATTTTATCTTTTGTAACCAAAACTCTCTTTCCGTCAACTTCGCATTGCACTACTGCATGGTCAAGCGTTATCGTATCATTTTCAAAATTGATCGCGCTCCAACGCAAACCGCATACTTCGCTTCTCCGCAGACCGTATATGGCGGTCAGCTTGTAAATGTATTCGTAAGGATCGCCTTGCAATTTCTGAAAGAGCGTCAGCATCTGTTCTGCCGTATAGAATTTGGCTTTGAACTTCGGGGACTTTGGCCGCTCCACTTTATCGGCGGGATTGGTCAGGATATAATCGCTCCGATATGCCACTTCCAAAGCTCTGTGCAAAACGGTATGGCAATGATGAGCCTCTTGTACGCTTTTTCCGTTCTGCTGCATATAGGTATAAAACTCCTGAATATCTTTGGGTTTCAAGTCTTTTAACCGAGTGCGCTTTTCCGCAAAATAAGCGGCAATATATTCGACTCTGTGTTTATAGACCGAATATGTAGTTACCTGTATATTCGTCTTTGCGATCTGCAACCACTCATAGAGGTAATCCGAAAAGAGCGGACTATCATTCGAGGAAACATCTTCTTGTTGTTCGGCACTTTGTACCGAACTTTTTTGCGATTGCTGTGAGTTCACACCGAGCGTTCTGTTTACAAATTTTGCTTCGACAGTCCGCAGCATATCCATTGCGGCGCGCTTGTTGTTCTTCTCGTCCAAACCCGTAGCAACCCATTTTTGTTTACTCTTACTACTTTCGTCCTGATAGGAGATGACGACATAATATTTTCCGTTTTTTACGACAAGCCGCCCTTTCATGAAACATGCTCCGTAAGTACAAATTCGATTACAGTCCGTTTAGCAATAATATACTTTTTGCCGATACGTTTTGAGGGCAAAATCCCGTTGCGAAGCAAACGATAAGTGAGAGTAAGTCCGATTTGCAACATCTCTGAAACCTGTTCTGGTGTTACCACGTCCGGATATTTTTCAAACATTTCTTTCAATTAATATTCCCCCTTAATCATAAATCAGTGTTTTTAAAAATGAAGTCGGGTATCCCGATTCCGTCAGGCTTTGTGTAGGCGCAGAAGCACGCAGTGCGGCACTTTGCGCCTACTCGTTAACCTGCTCCCTTTTTTTGACGAATTTGTTACTTTTTTCAAAGAAACAAAGCCTTTCACTTATTAGAGAAAAAGTGCTAAATACTCAAGTACCTTTTTTAAAAAATGTGAGAAATTTCTTTAACGAACGACACATATTCCATGATGATTGAAGCAATCGTAGACGCAAAATACTATTTGGATAATCGCTATTATGAGAAGGTA
>HF998448.1 GCA_000433775.1 Corallococcus sp. CAG:1435
TTTTTTTGTTGTTGAGGTTTTCGTTTTGCAAAAATATAAAAGTAAAAACAATAATGATTTTCTTGAAAATGCGTTTATAATGTCGTTTTCGGTATTTATAAACGCATTTTTTGTACAATTTGGTTGTATTTAACAAAACGTGCATGTTGCGTTTGCGTCTGCCGAATCTTTGGGCATTGCGTATGTTGTCTGTTGAAGTGTCCGATTGTTGACAAACCGAGGCAAAAAGAGTATAGTTTTCCCGACGGAGGCACAACTTGCAATACACAAAGCGGTGCGATTTGCACATTCACACACAATACAGTTTTGACAGTAAGGCTACAATGAAACAGTACGTAGACGCCGCCCTTTGCAAAGGCGTGGACGTGCTGTGTTTCACCGACCACATCGAATGTGGAAATTTCAACACTTTTCGTGATTTTCCCTTTGCCGCCCGTGCGGAAGAGTTCCATTCTCTGAAACAACGTTACGGAAAGCAACTGACTTTGTTTTTGGGCTTTGAGGTTGGCGAACCGCACCTTCATCCCAAAGAAATGCGGTTTTTGCGTTCCCTGCAACCTGACATGATAATCGGTTCGGTGCATTATCCTGCAAGTTATCTCCCCGAAAGGCACTACACCAACTACGAGTATCAGCGTCTGTACGACAAATTTGTGTCGGACATGGTGTCCGACGGTGATTTTGACGTGTTGGGACACATGGATTTGCCCAAACGGTATCACGACGACTACGTGGAAGACGTGGAAACGCTTTGCAAAACTTTGCAGGTGTGTCTACAGCGTGGGATTGTGCCGGAAATAAACACGTCCCGTTACTTTTCCCGTCATTTCACCTTGCCTTCGTTGGAAATAATTGCCAAGTACCGAGATTTCGGAGGTAAGTTTGTAACCGTCAACAGCGACAGCCATTCGGCGCAGACGCTTGCCGACGGTTTTGACCAAGTTGTTTCAAACCTTCCGCAGGGTTTGCGTCTGTGTTACTTTTGCGGCGGTAAAATTGTGCCGTTGCAGTAGTTTGTTTTCGGCGGTAGTTTGTTTTTGCAAGATAAATTTTTTGTTGAAAAGTAAAATTTTTACCGCAAAAATTGCCCTTCAAAAACAAGGCGCATATTGATTTTTGTCGGCAAAAAAGGTATAATAATTTATTGTAGAGTTGTTTTGCAACAACATTGTCTGACGCAGGGTTTTGTTGCGCCGACGGCAGTCGGTGGCAGTTTTTGTAATGGTCTTTGTTGTTTAAAAACTTTGAAAGCAGGTGTAAACACAACCGTTCAGGGGGTAAAATTGAAGAAAATCGGTGTAATTTCCGACGTGCACGGCAATTTGCCCGCTTTGAAAAGGGCGTTGGAATATCTCAAAAGCACAAATTGCGACGAAATCATACACACAGGCGACATAGTGGACATAGGAGCGCAATCTTCGGAATGTCTGCAAATGTTGTCGGAAAACAACGTGGTGTGCCTCATGGGCAATCACGATTGGGATTTTGTCACGGGAAACGCACGGCACAAACAGTTTTCTCACGTATCCACGGCACACAAACAGTTTGTTTTTGCGTCCTTGAAGGGCATGGAAGATGTTGTCGAAAAATTCCCTCTGAGCGTCGAGCGTATCTGCGGGGGCAAAAAGGTGATTTTTGAGCATTACTGCCGTTATCCGCAACCGATAAACGGCTACTTTTTCCGTCCCATTGCCAACAATCCCTCTGCGGAAATTTTCGACGAAATGTACAGCGACTACAACTGCGACGCCGTGTTTTTCGGACACAAGCACGAGCCTTGCGACCTGACGGGAAAAAGGCTGTACGTCGACGTGGGAAGCGTCGGCTGTCATCCGCAACCCGTGGCATGCGGAATAGTGATAACCTACGACGACAACAGTTTCAGTTACAGCAGGTTTGCCCTTCCCTATGATTTGAAAAGCGTGGAAGACAGCATGACAAAAGGAAATTTGCCAAGCGGCAGGTATCTTTTTGATTTTTATTTTTTACACAGGAAGGATTTGCCTTTTTGCGAGGAGGAAGAATGAAAGGTTTTGACAACGAAAAGTACATCAGGCTGCAATCGCAAAACATTGCCAAGCGAGTGCAGGAATTCGGCGGAAAACTTTATCTGGAATTCGGCGGAAAATTGTTTGACGACTACCACGCATCCAGGGTGTTGCCGGGATTCAAACCCGACACCAAGGTGGAAATGCTGTCCAAAATCAAGGACGAAGTGGAAGTTGTAATTGTAATAAACGCCGTGGACATTGCCAACAACAAGTTGCGTGCCGATTTGGGCATAACCTACGACGAAGACGTGCTTCGCCTTTACGACGAACTTGCCACACGTGGACTTTTTGTCGGCAGCATTGTGATAGCGCAGTTTTCTTGGGAAAACGTTGCCGCCGTCAACTTCAAACGCAGGCTGGAAAATTACGGCGTAAAGGTGTACTGTCACTATCCTATCGAAGGCTATCCCCTCAACGTGGCGCACATTGTGTCGGAAGAGGGATTCGGAAAAAACGACTACATTGAAACTTCCCGCAAAATCGTGGTGGTAACGGCACCAGGCCCCGGTAGCGGCAAAATGGCAACATGCCTTTCGCAGTTGTATCACGACAGCAAACGAGGAATAAAAAGCGGTTACGCCAAGTACGAAACCTTTCCCGTTTGGAATTTGCCTTTGAACCA
This sequence comes from Corallococcus sp. CAG:1435, assembly GCA_000433775.1. GTDB lineage: Bacteria > Bacillota > Clostridia > Christensenellales > CAG-314 > Fimimonas > Fimimonas gallinarum. The sequence continues at coordinate 2,674 of HF998448.1, forward strand.
CCCCGTAAACATTGCCTACGAGGCGGCAACCGCCGACCTCAACGACGTCAACATGATAGACCCATGGCACATGCAGGCGTACGGCAAGTCCGCCGTAAACTACAACAGGGATGTGGAAGTTTTCCCCGTGCTCAACGCCATTTTCACCAAGGTTTTGGGCGCTTCTCCCTACAAGTCGCCCACCGATATGGGGGTGAACATGGCAGGCTACTGCATTTGCGACGACGACGTGTGTTGCGAGGCAAGCAAACAGGAAGTCATTTGCCGTTTTCTCAAAGCAAAAACGCAGGCACGCAAGGGAAAGTGCGATTCTTCGGTGGTGGACAAGTTGGATTTGATAATGTCCAAGTTGAACCTGAAAGAAGAGGACCGTCTTGTGGTGGGTTACGCAAGGCAATACGCCAAGGAAAACGGTTGCGTGGCAAGTTCGTTGATATTGCCCGACGGCTCCGTTATTGTGGGAAAATCCTCCTCCCTTCTCAGCAGTACTGCGGCTTTGGTGCTCAATTCCCTCAAAAAACTTGCCAAGTTGCCTGACGTCAATTTAATTGCGCCGCAGGCGTTGGAGCCCATTCAGAAATTGAAAAAGAACTGTCTGGGGGAAAAGAACCTGCAACTTCACGCCGATGAAGCGCTGATTGCTTTGTCCGTATCTGCTTCCGTCAACCCCATGGCGGAACTTGCCCTGGAACAGTTGGGCAAGTTGCGTGACTGTCAGGGACACATAACAGCCATTGCTTCGCATGCCGACGAAAAAACAATGCGAAAGTTGGGCGTGCAGTACACCTGCGATGCGGTGTACCCTACAAAACGTGTGTATTTTGACTGATTTTTTGCATACGGTTGGTGATTTTGTGTACAATTTGCACAAATTTTCACACAAAAAAAGTAGTGTTTAACTGTGAAAAACAATTGTTTTTACAGACAATCGGTGCATTAATCCCGACGTTTTGGGCTGTTTTTCAAGTTGAAATATCGTAGTGTTTTGTAAAAATTGTTGCAAAACGGAAGGCAGGAAAATGCACAAAAAGTTTTTACGTTGGCAACATTTGCCGAGTTTTCTCATCTGCAACTAAAAAACGCCCGTCCTGCATTTGCAGGGCGGGCTTGTGTTTGCAATTTAACGGGCAATCAGGCAATTTCCAAAGCAAGTTTCATCATTTCCGTGAAGGAATTTTGTCTTTCGTCGGAGGAAAGTTCCTCTCCCGTCAGCAAATGGTCGGAAATGGTGCAGATGCACAGAGCGTTTTTGCCTGCACGTGCTGCATTGAGGTAGAGTGCCGCCGCTTCCATTTCCACAGCCAGAACTCCCATCTTTCCCCACACGACAGAGCCTTTTCCGTCGTCGTAAAAGGTGTCGCTGGACAAGACGTTTCCCACCTTGTAGGTGTAGCCTTCTCTGTCGGCAACTTCCACGGCTTTTTTAAGCAGCGAGTAACTTGCAATGGGCGCAATGGTCCCCGGCATTTCAAATTGATGTGCGTAGTTGCTGTTGGTGCATGCTCCCTGCGCAAAAACAAGGTTTCTCACCTTCAGATCGGGGTGTATTGCCCCTGCCGAACCTATGCGGATTATGTTTTCCACTCCGTAAAAGTTGAAAAGTTCGTAACTGTAAATTCCGATAGAGGGCATTCCCATGCCGCTTGCCATCACGGAAACTCTCTTTCCGTTGTAATATCCCGTGTAGCCTTGAACGCCACGCACGTTGTTTACCAATTTTGCGTCGGTAAGGAAGTTTTCGGCAATAAATTTGGCACGCAACGGATCTCCCGGCATAAGTACGGTTTTTGCGAAATCGCCTTCTTTTGCAGCAATGTGAGGGGTGGGAATAGGCATGTTGTTTTTCTCCTTTATTTGTAGTTGAAGCGTCGTAAACAGGCAAAGTCGCTGTTTTCCGCCACCTAAAATTATAATTGCAAATTTTGCCTTTGTCAATACCGACTTTGCGACGGTTGTTGTAAAAAATACAAAAAAGGTGTAAAACGAGCCGTAAAAACGCTTTGCAATGCGGCGTTACAAGGTTGTGTTTTTTCGTGCCAAAGGGAGGCACAGCGGAAAATTGCGGTTGAGGTTTTGCGTTGTTTTCTTGTGTTGTCGAGAAACGCCTCGAAATAACACAAAAATGCACCGATAAGTGCATTTTTGTGCATTATCGGTGCATTTTTCGCCAATAAGTAAAAAACGGTAATGTCAATTGTCTTCGTACACGTCCAAAACAACAACTTGCGGAACGTCGTTTTGCGGTACGTCTTCCAACTGTAACGTTTCGCTGTGCGCAAAAGTTATCTGTTTTTTGTCAAACAGTTGCAAAAACTTTTCCACGCCGTCTATTTCAAAATTGTGTTGCGGTGTTTTGTAGTGCATCGGTACGACAATGTCGGGGCAGATGTTGTCCACGTACCATTTCGCACCCGAGGCGTCCACGGTAAACTTGCCTCCGACAGGCACAAGCAACACGTTTGTTCCTTTCAGTTTTTCTGCAAGAGAAGCGTCTCTTTCGCCTATGTCGCCCATGTGAACGACACGTATTCCGTCCACGTTGAAACAAAACGCCAGATTTTTTCCCCGCAATTTGCCTTTCTGGTCGTCGTGAAAACAGGGTATGCTTGTAATGTCGATATCGTCCGCCATGACATGCACTTCTTCATCCAACACGGCGGGGTTGCCCTTTACGCCGTCGGTGTAGTCGTGGTCGTCGTGATGGTGGGAAACAGTTACAACTTCGCAACTGAGTTTGGGCATGTTTATGCCCACCATCTGACTGTTGTAGGGGTCGCAAATTATCGCCGTGCCCATCTGACTGATTATTCTGAAACAGGAATGTCCCAAGTACTGTAATCTCATCCTTCACCTCGTTTTTTTGTATTGTACAACTACTTGCCTTTTGTGTCAAGGTGCAAAGGCGTTTTGGCTCTACAACGGGGGACGTGTGCGTCAAAAACACCTTGCAAAAAGATTTTTGCTTTAATCACGACATTTTTGTGGGAATTTTGACTAATTTTGTATATTGTAAAAATAGTGTGGATTTTTTTCGTATTATTTGGTATAATGATTCTGTATTGCTGAAACAGTAACGTTTCGCCTCTGTTTGAGGCGTCCGTTTTCACAATAAAGTGAACTTCGGCAACGTAAAGAAGGGGGCTTTTGATTATGAAATCTTGGAAATTGGTTGGACCGGGACAACTTACAATGGAAGAATCGGCGCCGACTGTTTTGCAACAAGGTTTTGTCAAGGTCAAGGTGGAAGAAATTTTGTTCAGTTCCTTGGACCTTTGCCTGTACAACGGAACATTCAAGCGCAAGTATCCTTTCGTGCTGGGAAGAAACGCCGTCGGCGTTGTTTCCGAGGTGTACGACAAAGACAAGTCGTTGCTCAAAAAAATGGACAGGGTGGTCATCGAACCCTACATTGTTTGCAACCGTTGCGCCGAGTGTCTGGAAGGGGACTTCGAAAGATGCACCGATTTGCAGTACATGGGGCAAAACAGCGAGGGGTTGTTCAAAAATTTTGTTGACGTATCAATAAATCAGGCACATCGTCTGCCTGACAATCTGACCAACGAACAGGCGTTGTTTGTTTCCTACATTGCCTTTTGCCTCAACATTGTGGATTCTATCAAAATGGACAAGGGCGGACACGTCGCCATTTTCGCATCCACCAAAACAGGCATAATTCTGGCGCAGTTGGTACTGTACTATCAGGGTGTTCCCATTCTTGTTTCCAACAACGAGGACCTTTTGGAAAGCGCGCGTGAACTTGGCATTTTCTACTGCCTCAACAGCACCCAACTGGACATAGAGGAAGAAATTCTCACCATCACGGGCGGAAGAATGTGCCGTGAAGTGGTGCTTTTCAGCGACAGCGAGTTCAGCGTCAGGGATGTGTACAATGCCGCCGCAAAAAACGCCACAATTTGTCTTGCAGGGGCATCAAACAAGGACAGCAGATTTTCTCTTTCGCAGATAAGTCAAAAGCACCTAACCATTTTCGGCGTGTACAACGGCGTGGGCAACTTTTCTTCGGCAATCAATTTGCTTGTTACCGGCACCGTCAAGGTGGACAAACTTATCGGCGGAACGCTCAACTTCAACACTCTGGACAAACAGTTGGCAAAGATAAAAACAGGCGATTTGGCGTTGAAGTCCAAAGTTATCAAGGTAGATTGAATTTCAGGCTTTTGAAACGCCGTTTCAAAAGCCTTTTGTACGAGGTACGTTATGGAAAAAATTGCAAGTTTCACAGTAAATCATCTGAAACTTTTGCCCGGCTTGTACGTTTCACGCAAGGATGTTTGCAGCGGCGTTACGGTAACCACATTCGATTTGCGTTTCACCGCCCCCAACAAAGAACCTGTTGTGGACGTGCCTGCCCTGCACACCGTCGAACACCTCGGCGCAACGTTTTTGCGAAATTGTCCCCAAAAAAACAGCGTGGTGTACTTCGGTCCCATGGGATGTCGCACGGGGTGCTACCTTGTGATGTTCGGCGATTTGCAAAGCGACGACGTGTACCCGCTGGTAGTGGAAATGTGCCGTTTTATTGTGTCTTTTGAAGGGCAAATCCCCGGTGCAACACCGTCGGAGTGCGGAAATTTTTCTTCGCAAAATCTGGACATGGCAAAGTACTACACGCAAAAGTACTTGCAGGAATTGACGCAACACAAACGGTTTGTGTACCCTCAATAAACCAAAAACTTCAAGACGGTTGTTGAAAAACCGTCTTTTTTGTTGTGCTTTTGCAGTAACACGTTGCAAAAAACCGTGCTTTCACGCAGTTGCAAATTTTTCGCGACAAAATCCGCAACGAAACAAAGTCTTAATGTGCAAACAGTGTGTTGCCCGTAGTTTTATCGAGTAAAAACCACGGGCAACAAATTTTGTAACGGTACAGTGCGTCGGCAAAACAAAATTTATTCAAAAACACAAAAAAGCAAACAAAAAAATCCCCTGCAAATACAGAGGATTTTTGTATTGTTCATCATGCCGTTTTGTAGGTGAAACTTTGCAGTAAACACTGCGTCAAAAATTTTTTGCAGGGACGTGCCCTTTTGCCGCCAGCGAGTTTCCCCATTCAAGGGTGCGACATAAAGGTACCGCTTGCTTTTTTCAAAAACAAAGGGCAAAGCGAAACGCAGCAATTCAATGTCAGTTGCCGGAAATACTCAGACTTCCCACAAAAATGCTTCCCGTGCAAATGTGTCCCAGCGCCACAACGTCGTCGGAAACACATTTCACGTCGTTTAGCAGTTGGAAAATGTTTCCCGAGGCGATAATCAACGTTACGGGAGAGGTAATTTTTCCCTTTTCGATACGGAAGCCGGAAGACTGCAAACTGAATTGACCGCTTGTTACCGATACTCCTGCGTGCAAGCCTTGCAAACTTGTTATCAGCAAACCGTCGTCTATATCTTTTATCATTTGGTCAAACCCGACGCCGCTTGTTTCAAGGCACAAATTGGCAGGCATTCCGTTGCCGAAACGGAAGCCGTTTCCCGTCGGTTGCACGCCCATCATTTTTGCCGTTTTCAGCGAGTGCAAAAATGTTTTCAGCACGCCTTTTTCCACCACGGTTTTGGGAAAAGTTGCCACGCCCTCATCGTCGAAGGTGTATTTTTCCACGGATTTTTCCGCAAACGGGTCGTCGGTAAGCGTTATGTTGTCGCCAAACACCTTTTGTCCCAGTTTGTCGCCCAGCGGTGAAAGTTTTTTAATGACGTTTTCTGCGCTGAACATCGGCGCAAATGCTCTCAAAAGGCTGCATGCTGCGTAGTTTTCCAAAACAACGGGGTACGATTTGGAAGGCACGCTCTTTCCGCCGACGGAATCGTAGGCACGTTGCGCACTTCCGGCAAACAACCTGTCCTTGTCAATGTCGGAAACCTTGCGGAAAAACTGAAATGCGTAGGAAGGACGGACTTCTCCGTTGCGTGTTACGGCAACGGAAATGTAAAATGCCCCCATCGTTCCCGTCCGTGAAACGTCAAGTCCGTTGGAGTTGGTAATTGTTACCGTTTGGGTGGAAATTTCCAAACTGCATTCGGTAGTGGTGATTTCCGCCATTTTTTTGCGGAAGTCCTGTTCCGTTTCCGTGCAGAGTTTGGTGAAATCCGCCAAGGTGTATTTGTCGAAGTCGGATTGGCTTTCCGGCAGAGTGGCGTATTTTTCCGAACCGCCGAAAATAACGTAGGGGTCGTCGCTTTCGATGGCTTTGGCGTTGCGTATTATCATATCGGCAATTTCTTCCGCCGATTCCGTTTCCTTTTCCACGTACACCGAAGCAATTTTTCCGTTGTACACGCCACGAATGTAGTATTCGTTTTTCTCGGCTATGTTTTCCGTGTCCACCTGCATGTTGAAGGTGGAAATTTCCGTGCTTTTTTCCGCAACGTGGTAAACTTCAAATTCGCTTATGCCTTTTTGTTCAAAAACCTTTTTCAATTCAGATACGTTCATTGTTTTTTACCTCCGCTGCCGCCTACCGTCATGTTCTGAATGCGAATAGTGGGTTCGCCCACGCATGCGAAAATGCTTCCCGAGCGAGAACCGCACACTCCGTACCCGAAAGACCTGTTGTTTGCCACCATGTCGATGTTGAGCAAAGCGTTTGCGCCGTTGCCTATCAGCGTTGCCCCACGCACGGGACGTGTTATTTTGCCGTCTTCCACCATGTAGCCTTCGGAAACGGAAAAGTTGAATTCTCCCGTTACGGGGTTTACGGAACCGCCACCCATGGATTTGCAGAAAATTCCGTATTTTGTGTTTTTGATTATGTCTTCAAAGGTGCTTTCGCCGTTTTCGATGTAGGTGTTTGTCATTCGGGAAGTGGGGCTGAAACGGTAACTTTCACGTCTGCCGCTTCCCGTTGAGGGCATTTTCATAAAACGAGAATTTCTGTCGTCTATGAGGTAGCCTTTCAGTACGCCCTTTTCTATAAGCACGTTGCGTCTTGCCCTGTTGCCCTCGTCGTCGATGTTGGTGGAACCCCATTCGTTAAAGATGGTGCCGTCGTCTATTGCCGTTACGACGTCGGAGGCAATTTTTTCGCCCAATCTGCCGGTAAATACCGATTGACCTCTTGCAACGCTGGTTGCTTCCAGCGAGTGTCCGCATGCCTCGTGGAAAAGCACTCCGCCAAAGCCGTTGTGAATAATCACCGTGTACACGCCGCCTTCAATTTCGTCGGCTGTCAGCATGCGAAGCGTCGTTTGGGCAACTTCCTTGCCGAAGGTTGCCAAATCGTATTTTTTGTACTCGTCAATGTCGAAGTTTCCGCCGATGGAATTGGAATTAGCCTGCGACTTTACTCCGTCGCTTGCCACAACTCTGGCGGCAATGCGTTGCTGATTGCGCAAGTCGTGCACGAATTTGCCTTTGGTGTTTGCAATGGTTACACGTTGAGTGTGTTCTTCCATGTTGACGATGCGTTGCACAATGCACCCTTCAACGGATGCAATGGCGTCATCCACCGTGCGCAGGTAGGATATTTTTTCTTCAACGGGAACGGTGTCGCTGGGGCGCAAAATTTTTACGTGGTCGGTTTCTGCCGTCGTTTCCTGCAACTCAAATTGAATGCCAAGCGGTTTCCCGTCGTAGGCTGCGGACAGTTTTGCAGCCAAAGCCAAAAGCCCCTTTTCCGAGCAGTCGGAAGTGTAGCCGTACACCTCCTGAAAGTCTTTCAGCACCCTTATTCCCACACCGTAAATATGACGTGTTGTGCTTTTGTCTACTTTACCGCCGACAAGTTCTATTCTGCCGTTGACGGTATCTTCGCAAAAAAGTTCGGCAAAATCTGCACCCGTTTCAAGGCACCGTTGCAAAACTTTTGTAGCAACATCTTTGGTTACCATAACTGTCATCACCTCCGTAATTGAAACTATTGTACAGTAACAACAGGAAAAAAGCAACTTCAACAGACGCCTATTGCAAAAAACTTGTCAAAATTTTCACAAACGGTGCAATTTTGTTGCGACTTACAGGCGAAGTGCATGACGTGGACAAAGGTGGAAAAGAGGGCAAAAGTAACAAGTGGCACAAATGCGGTTTTTAACGGTGACGGGATTCGTCCCACGCAGTGGGTAAGCGAAACGCAGTGGAGCGCTACGTTATTTCGTGTTCACATTAGCGGAACTTTAAGGCGACGCACGCACACGGAGCAACAAAAAAGGCGTGCGTCTTTGCACGTCTTTTGGGTGCGACCTTAACG
>HF998449.1 GCA_000433775.1 Corallococcus sp. CAG:1435
ACCGTTATTGATGAGTTAGAAATTCCGAACTATTCACTTGCGGAACAACAACACATAGTTGATATTAGGAGGAATATTGCATGAACACCTATAAACTGCCTGATTTTTGCAACTATGTAATGGGACAATCTCCATCATCTCAATTCTACAACTCAAATCGTGAAGGTTTGCCTTTTTTACAAGGCTGCACAACCTTTGGAAGAATGTTTCCAACCTTTGATAAGTGGACGACTCAATACACAAGGACTTGTAAACCCAATGATGTTTTGATGTCTGTCCGTGCACCTGTTGGTGATTTGAATATGAGTCGAGATGTTATTGCTTTAGGACGAGGAGTAGCAGCATTATCTTTGAAACAAGGAGATAACCGTTATTTGTATTATTTGCTTATGGCAAATAGACAAAAGTTATCATCTTGCTCTACAGGCACAATCTACGAATCTATATCAAAAACTCAACTTGAAAACATAGTATTCGATGTGCACGAATCTGAAGAACAATGCCACATAGTTGATACCAAGTGTTAATCGTCGCTATTTAGTATCGCATAAATTTTTTCGTCAAGTTCTCTGCCTTTTTCCATCAATTCTTTCAATTCTTGCTTAACTCTTACTATCTCAGCTTTTACCTCCTCTTCAGACATTTTTCCGGAATCATCGATTCCGACATATCTTCCCGGAACGAGAGAATAGTCGGCCTCTTTGATTTCGTCTATTGTTGCGGACTTACAAAAGCCCTTAACATCTTCGTAACCTTCGCCTTTCAACCAAGCGTGATAAACAGCGGCAATACTTTCAATATCGCCTTTGTTTTCATCACCATAGGTGGCAAGATTGTATGCTTTAACTTTTTCAATGAGTTCGTCATTGTCTTTATGACCGACCGTCACGTCGTTGTAAGTCAACTCGCGGATTTTACGGTCAATCATAATTCCTTTTTCGCGGCAATCTATAAACAACGTTTTGCCTTTATTTCTGCAATCTTTACGCAAGAACCACAAACAAGCGGGAATCGTAACTGTGCTGAAAAGATTTGTCGGCAGTGCAATAATGCAATCAACTATTCCTTCTTCAAGCATCTTTTGACGAATATTGTATTCTTGCTTTGAAGAAGTTGAAAGCGAACCGTTAGCCAAAACAAAGCCTGCAACACCTTTCGGCGACAATTTGCATATAATGTGCTGAATCCAAGCATAGTTTGCGTTACCTTGCGGGGGAATATCGTAAATCCAACGCGGATCTTCCAAAAGCGATGGTTGACCGTAATCGCTAATATTGAACGGGGGATTTGCCATAATGAAATCGGCACGCAAAGTTTTGTGCTTATCATCGTGGAACGTATCACCGTAAGAATCGCCCAAATCCGCAGTAATACCGCGAATAGCCAAATTCATTTTAGCCATACGCCACGTATCCGGGTTGAGTTCCTGTCCGTAAACAGAAATGTTGTTTATGTTGCCTTGGTGTTGTTTGATGAAGTTGACAGATTGTGAAAACATACCGCCTGAGCCGCAGCAAGGATCGTAAACACGACCATTAAACGGCTCAATCATATTGACGATAAGGTCAACTACGCAACGGGGAGTATAGAATTCACCGCCTTTTTGACCGAATTTTTTTGAAAACTCGCCCAAGAAATACTCGTAGCACCTGCCAAACAAATCGCCGGTCATATTTTCGGTCGAAAGATTGTTAGAGAAAAGATCTACAAGCTCGCCCAAACGACGTTTGTCTACGTCGCCTTTGGAATAAACCTTCGGCAATATGCCACGAAGCTCATCGTTTTCTTTTTCTATATCAATCAACGCTTGATCGAGAATAGTTCCGATTTTTTCGTCTTTAACAAATTTTTTTATATATCCCCAACGTGCGGTTTCAGGAATCCAAAAAACATTGTCTTCTGCGTAGGCGTCTTTTTCTTCTTCAAACCCGTCACCTTCAGCGACTAATTGTTTATATTTTGCATCAAAACGGTCTGAAACATATTTAAGAAAAATAAGTCCCAAAACCATTTTCATATAGTCGTGCGGCATAACCGCGCCGATAAGTTTATCTGCAGCCGCGTAAAGTGTTTTTTCAAGAGATTGAGTTTTTTCGACCTTTTCTTTAGCCATAAATGTTCTCCCGTTTCCTTATAGCAAAAACTATAGGAACATATTTTAGGTGTATTATACCATAAATCTTGATAAAAATCAATGTGTATTGTTAGTGGAAAGATTTTTTGTCGAAAAATTTTTGCAAATTGTTGCAATTTTTCGTAAAGCCCTATTGACTTTTACGGTTATAACGGCTATAATAGATACTGGAAATAAAAATGCAAATTGTTGCAATTTTTCGTAAAGGAGGCAATATGCAGAGCATTAAAAGGGATACTTATTTACAAAGACTGAAAGATAGAGAACAAAACGGTTTGGTAAAAATAGTTACCGGAATTCGTCGCTGCGGTAAATCCTATCTTCTTAATACTCTTTTTTACGAATATCTTAAAGAAAAAGGCGTAAAAGACGATCATATTATAAAAATTTCGCTCGACGATGACGAAAACAGCGACTTGCTTTTACCAAAAGCATTAAGCCGCTACATTAAAAATCTGATTGTTGACGACGAATTATATTACGTTCTACTCGATGAAATACAACTTGCAGATAATTTCGTCGGAGTACTGAACGGGCTTTTAAAGCTCCCGAACGTCGATATTTACGTTACCGGCAGTAATTCTAAATTTTTATCAACCGATATTGTTACCGAGTTTCGCGGTCGTGGCGACGAAGTCCGCATTTTGCCACTATCCTTTTCCGAGTTTATGTCTGTTTATAATGGCTCGGCTATACAGGGGTGGAAAGAATATTACACTTACGGCGGACTCCCCCTTGTTCTCGCGCAAAAAAGCGAAGAATCAAAAATGAACTATCTGAAAGGACAACTCAAAAACGTCTACTTAAACGATATTATCGACCGCAACCGCATTCAAAACGAAGAACAAATTAACGCTGTATTGGAAATTCTTGCATCAAGTATTGGCTCGCTTACCAATCCCCTAAAACTCTCAAATACTTTTAGAAGCGTGGCTAATTTGCCGATTGCGGACAAAACCGTTTCAAACTACCTTGCGTGTTTAGAAGATGCGTTTTTGGTTGACAAAGCCAAGCGTTATGACGTTAAGGGTAAAAAATATCTTTCTACCCCATCCAAATACTACTTCACCGATTTGGGGCTTAGAAATGCTACTCTCAATTTCCGCCAACAAGAAGAAAATCACATTATGGAAAACGTGATTTATCTTGAACTCTTGAAGCGTGGTTTTTCTGTGGACGTAGGTATCGTAGAAACTTCAAAACGCAACGCAGAAGGAAAAATCGTCCGCAACTATGCCGAGGTAGATTTTATCGCTAATCGCGGAAATAATAAGTTCTATATTCAATCGGCTTTTGCAATGGATACAGAAGAAAAGCAAGCCCAAGAAAAGAATTCTTTACTGAATATCAAAGACTTTTTCAAAAAAATAATTGTCGTAAAAGACGATATCAAGCGTAAACGCGATGAAAACGGCATAGTCACTATGAGCATTTACGACTTTTTACTCGATGAAGAAAGTATAGAGTATTGATAAATATAATGCTGCAGCACTAACATGTAAGGAGGTAAACTGTGCTAAACAATTTTACAAGAAATCTATCAAAGGTTCCTCTATCTAATCACAAGTTAGATGAATTTTGGTATTGTACATATGAGTTTGAGGGCGATATACACGAATTTTTGGCAGATGAATTAATAAAAAATAACAAAATATTATCATACATGAAAGAAAACGATCAAGACTCATTAAGTTTTCTAAAAACCAATTTAGAAGATAAGCTAAAAACACTTAAAAACTCATTAAAAAACCCAAAAGAAGGATATAAAAAAAATGATGGAATATATATGAACTTGCTGTCTTACGAAGCCCTAAAAGAATTCCATGATGTTTTACCACTTTATTTATTACAACGTAGTGATATTGAAAATCCAAAATTTGGCGTTGACTCTGTATTCTACAGAGGAGATCGTATATGGGTATTTGAATTTAAAACCAGTACATCTACACTTAATGAAAACGCGACAGCAAAGAAAGTTTATGAAGGCGTAGAATCATTATTTTGTAAAGGGGATATAAAAACAGCTTCGCTATATGATTGTAAGACTAATATTCGAAATAATGATTTAGATCCCAAATTACTAGAGGTTACTGAAGAACTAATAAGCAATCGTAGCGATACTGAAAAGCTCTTAAGCAATGCCAGCTTGGTTTTTAATGTTTGTATCGTTTCTCCTAGCGACACTTTTTCACAGGAAGAAATAAAAAAATATATAAAAAAGGAGTATTTGGATTGTAAAAACTGCATAGCGAGCGGCTCTGATTGCAAACAGTTCACTTGCCCAAGATTTGAAAAAATAAAGATATTTAACGCTTTTCATGTCCAATTACCTACGGATTTTTCTTTAGAAAGATTATACGATAAAATAATTAAAAAAATGGAAGGAAAAGATTATGAGCAAAAAAATGCAGAATGAATTTGAATATTTGGAAAAATTTCAAGTGTACACTAATTATTTTTTATTATGTGAAACTGATTGCCAAAATTTTTCATCTGAAAACTGCAATTTGGTTTTCATTAAAATTTTTAATTCTATTCTTTTTGAATCCGATGAAAAAATAAAATCAAAAAAGGTGGCGTATTTGGTTTTTTGGTTGAATTTTATAATCGAATTACGAAATAGACAAATTGAAGAACCTCTATTAACCACAATATTAACAATCATAGACAAACTTGATTTACAGCAATTAATTAAATATACATCAAAATTATTACCGTTTGATTTTTCCGCAGAGATTAATTACGAAGTACGAAAAGTCTTTGATAATGAGACTGCATTGACGGATGCCCAGATAGATATTCTTTTTTCCATTTTAGCACGAAAAAATATAATCATTTCTGCTCCCACATCATATGGAAAAACTGGAACAGTATTGAAATCCCTGTTGGTTGCGCTGGAAAAAGGGATTATTAAAAATTTTATTGTTATATTGCCGACAAAATCACTAATTAATGAATACAGGAAAAACATAAACTCCTATTTTAATAATCAACTTGATCAAATAGTTATTACAGAAACACCTTATATGCGACCAGAACCTGAAAAAGCGATATTTCTTTTTACGCAAGAGAGATTCTTAATTTATAATAACAGTTTCCCTGATTATAAATTTGATTATGTTGTGCTTGACGAAGTCCAGGATCTAATCAATGTTGTAAAGGTCAGCGACAACGAGAGAAGCGTTCTTTTAGCCAAAGCAATAGCCGTTTTAGATTCGCAAAATGTTCCAATGGCTTTTTTAATGCCATATATAAATGCTCCCTATAATTCGTTTATAGGAAAATTCATTGATTTGGATTTAAATAATACGCTAATAATTGATGAGCTTTATTCACCAACTTCTTCAATAAAGTATCTAATAAAAAAAGAGAATAATACGTTTAATTTATATGATGTAACTTATAATAGAGGTTTTTTTAATGAATCCAAACAGATAAAACTCGATATTCAAGATGTAAGTCCTGGTGAAACGTTTGATTCTATAAAGTATGATTTATATAAAATCTGCGCGTCTCATGAAATAAATAGTTTAAAGGAAAAAAACATTTATTTTTGCAAAAAAAATGATGTAAGCGATATAGCCGAATTATTTGCTATTAATATACTGTTAGATGGTCAAGAATGCTCTAATAAAAGAAAGAGGGCTTTGATACGCTATTTGTCAGATTACATCGATGAACACTTTGAACTTATTGAGTTTTTGAAAAAAGGTATCGCTATCCACACAGGGGATTTGGACACATTCACAAAAAGGCAAATTGAAACGATCTTTGCAGAAGAAAAATCTGGGATTAACCACATTTTTTGTACAAATACATTGCTTAAAGGTGTGAATTTAAACGCAAACAATCTTTTCTTTTTAGCGAAGAAGGGGCGTTTTGATAATGCAGAGTTGGATAAAAAGAATCTTTTAGGAAGAGTTGGAAGGTTGGGCAATTGTCTTCAAGGCAGAATTTTCAGGTTTTTTGTTGAGACAAAAAATTTAAAGTTTGATACCATTAGACGAGAATTAAATTCTTCTAGTGAACCTTGCGAATTTTCGGCAAAAAAATTTGCGTTACCTACCGAAGATAAACAATCACCCGCTCTCAAAACATATCTTTCAGATAAAAAAATAAAAAACAGAATTACAGAAGGATATATTAAAACCACAACTGAATATAATTGCTTCGATTACTTTCTTGGCTTTGAAGAAAGTAAAAAAGTTCAGCAAAAAATTGCACAAAAGACTAATGCTGAAATATTAGAAATGGTTGCCGCATTAAAACTTAGCAACTATGAATGTTACGAAAAAGTTGTTGCTATCTTAGCAGATATTTATGAATGGTCAAACTCTGGTGATGATATTTTATCAAAGCGCATGACAAATCATAGGTTTATTGCAAGACTATTTTATAATGTAGCAATTGGAACTACTATAAAAAAACTTGTGCAAAGTAGTTTAGAAATTAGTGTAAAGAACAATGAAAAACCATATATTATTACAACGATAAGAAGACATGAAGAAGTTTGGTTTTTATCCCCTATCGAACACGACGACCTCATAAATCGAGGCTTTAGAATTCGAGATTATACAGATAAAGACCGAAACAAACTTATTTATTCGACAATGTCGGATGTTAGCGATTTAATTGAGTTTAGATTAAAAAAATATTTACAGGATCTTTATTATAGGCTTTCTCAGCTGACTGACACCCATTTGAAAGACTTGGAATCGTTTTTAACACATTCAATTGTTGGTAATCCTAAAAAAATAGGATTAAAAAATATTGGTATTGTCGATGAGTTTGCAATTGATGCGTTGTGCGAACAACCTCACCTGTTTGATGGCCAAGATTATCCAATAATAAGTCAAATAAGGAATTTTGCTGTTTCATTAGATGACACAGATCCTGTAAAATATTCTATTCAAGATGTTTTTGGGAAATAGATACAAATCTTGTTTCTTTGCTTGATATAATTTGACGATAATAACATACGATGTGTAATTTAATACAAACGACTCTCAAAAAAGGAAGTCCCAGTTATCGCACCTTCTCTACAGAACCCGCGACAACGACAAACTTTGTTGTCTAAAACAAAAATAGATAAATTGCAACATATTATTCTAATCAAAACTCAATCAAGAGTTCAATGAGAGTGGCACTCGTGCCGCCAAGCGGTACCCAACTGAAC
>HF998450.1 GCA_000433775.1 Corallococcus sp. CAG:1435
TTTGTTGCAGACAAGCACCGCCGTCACAGCAATTATCGCAAAATCACGAAACACAAAAAGCCGAAAAAAACAGCCGAAGATTTTCGGCTGTTCAATTTCAAACAAACAGTAATGCGGTGGGCTGCGTGGGAATAGTTTCCATAAGTTTCAAAAGCAAAGTGAATTCGAAAATTATTACCAACAAAATTATCAGCATGATTACCAATCCCACAATCATTCCTGCCATTGCAAGACTTTTGCTCTTTTGATTTTTTGCATTTTGCATGCCGATAAGCCCCAAGATAAAGCCTGCAAGGGGTACAAAAAAAGCACAGATTATCGCCGCAATGGATATTCCGCTTAACTCGTCGTTGACAGGATGAATTTCCGTCGGCACCCCACATTTGATACACACAACGGCTCTGTCGTCAATCTCCTCACCGCAATTTCTACAATACATTGTCCTGTCCTCCGTGTGTTTTTAGTTTATTATACTACAAAATAATCTCCGTTTCAACAAATCGGCAATTTTTTTGACAAAATTTTTAACGCCGAATCACGCCGACTGCGTTTTGAAAAAGCACGGCGGATTGTACGGGAAAACTCAAACCGTACAAAAAATGCCTGCAAATTTTTGGGTGGAGCAAAATTCTTTACAACGTTACAAAAAAAACAGCCAAACTTGCGTTTGACTGTTTCGTATTTGCCATTAAAGCAGAGCGACACCGCTACCTTGAAGCATGCCGAGGATTGCCGCACTGTACAGTACACCCACCAACACGTTCAAAACCATAAATACAACGGAAACGATGATTGCCGCCTTTGCAAGTTTAGCGCTTTTTTCGCCTGCGTCTTTCTTGGCTACGATACCGAGAATCAATCCCACGAGAGGAATGAAAAACGCCAAAACAAGCGCAGCAATAGAAAGTCCGCTGGCTTTATCTTCGCCGCTTTTGCCCGTGGCAACGCCACATTTGGGGCAAACTACTGCTCTGTCGTCTATTTCCGAACCACAATTTTTGCAATACATAAAAAAACCTCCTTTGTTGGTTAAAACTATTATACACTACCGATACGCTTGACGCAACAATTTAATGTAAAAAAAACGTTTCTGACGTATTTTTTTTCAAATTTTGACAAAAATCAACTCTTTGCGGTAAAAAAACGCATATACGTTGCAAAGAAAATGCGATAACAATGTGATTACCACAACCGTGCAACGCATTGGCAATCAAAGAACGGAAAAGCAAATTGCGGCATCACAAAACAGTTTTTTTGCAAACACCGACTAAATCGCCGTCATGCGGACGGCAAAATCGCACTCAGCTTTTCCAGCAGCACAGGCGCAAAAATAGCACAAAAAACAAGGTCTATCACCAGGTTTACTACCGACAAGACAATTAGTAGCGTGGGCGCATACCGTGATGTCGAGTCGGCACGCTTGCGTGCGACAACTCCCAAAATAAGCCCCAAAACAGGAAAAATAAAAGCACACACAAAGCCTACTACCAGCAAGCCCGCATCTCCTGCTCTGGAATAGTTTTCCGTAGGCACTCCGCATTGCGGACAAACAGTGGCGTTATTGTCCAACTGCGCCCCACATTTCTTACAAATCATAGTTATTCCTCCGTATGATAAAATTATATACCAAACAAAATAAAATTACAATATGTCGGAAATATGTCGGACGAATATTGCAAATAAAGACAATGGGCACAACAGTTAAACACGCACCCTCACAGGAACTTGGGCACGTTACGTAAAAAAACAGCCGAACTTTTCGGCTGTTTTTGCGAAAATATTTAATGAGATACACTCTGCAACAAAGATTGCACCAATGCCATGAGGTAGGCGCCGAAAATCAGGTAAACAACCACATAAACCACCATTATCGCAACGGAAACAATAATAGCCGCCTTGCCAAGTGATTTACTTTTGGCGTTGCCGTTGGAAATGACAATAATTCCCAAAATCAAACCGATGAGAGGCGAAAACACGGCAAAAATGATAGCAGCAATAGACAAACCGCTGTAACTTTCATCTTGCACTACGCCTGTGGACATTCCGCAATACGGACAAATCACCGCTTTGTCATCCATTTGTCAGCCACAATTTTTACAATACATAACAAATACCCCCTTTATATACGGGAAATTTACTACATATTAGTGCAATTTACAATGCAAAACTACAAAATTTGTCAACAAAAGGGAAAAATTGCCTACACAGCCAAAAAATGTTTATGCCAAGACAAAGGGGTCAGTGCCACTTTTGCAAACAAAACTTCCACAGCAGTTTGCAAAACGTCAACTTAATATCGGTAA
>HF998451.1 GCA_000433775.1 Corallococcus sp. CAG:1435
CCAACTGAACCCGTAAAAAGGTTTAGTTGGGTGCTTTTTTATACTTTTAACTTGATTTTGACGCGATATTCTTTCGGTTTCGATTTGAAAACGTGAGTATCAACGATATAACTCTTTTCACACTGATAAAAGCAAAAGTCCCAATGATTTTTATCATCGGGACTTTTCTTGTCTGTGAAATGTAAGTCGATTTCTATCTTATCGTTGTACAGTCGGATTTCTTTGACCAATAGATCAATGAGCTGTTTGGGATTTTTTCGTAAGGCGGTACTGATATGTTTGACGATTTCGTCTTTTGTCAGAAGTTGCCGTTCCTTATATTGTTCCATCAGAATTTTCTCGGTCAATAGGGAACGCTTTTCTTCCAACTCTTCTAACCGGGTTTTGGTAGATGCTGTGGAAATGCCTTGTTCCATACAATCAAGCAGGTTTGAAATAGATTTTTCAACTTTTGCCAGATCGTTCCGCAACAAGTTCAAAACAGAGTGATCGTAGTATTGCTTTTTAAGAAGGAGCATAACATCGTCTGCGAACTTAATTAGATTTTGAGGAGTTGCAAATGCTTCCAGCACTGATTCAAGAATTAATGATTCAAGTGTTTCTTTTCGTATAGGTCTTAATTGACACTGTTTACTGACTCTTTTGCCGGAACATTTGTAATATCGCATGATACTTCCGTTTTTAGAAGTACCTGCGTCGGAATTAACGGATTTACCGCAATACCCACACTTCACTTTGTTTTTAAGCAAATAAACGACATTGGGTTTATGCTTGCCGTATTTGTTGCTGTCAATTTTGCTTTTTACTGCGTCGAAAATATCTTGAGGTACAATACGTGGGTACATATTAGTGAATACTTCTTCCCCGTGCCTGTATATACCGCTGTATTTTTCATTGGCGAGAAGGTGATACACGGTATTTCTCGCAAAAGGTTTTCCGCGGTACAAAATACCTTTTTCGTGCAACTCCTCAATGATTGTTTTTACAAGTTTCCCCGACGCGCATTCGTTGAACATCCATCTTACGACTTCCGCTTCATCTTCGTGGATAATGATTTTCTTGTTTTCCACACGATAACCGAATATGATAAAACCACCTGTAAAGGTGCCTTTCTGTCTGCTTTCGTTCATTCCACGCTTAACTTTTTGTGACAATTCCGCACTGTAGTATTCCGCCATGCCCTCCAAGAGGCTTTCAAGAATAATTCCTTCAGGAGTATCCGGGATGTTCTCCATGCAGGATATGAGTTTTACTCCATTATCTTTCAAAGTCTTTTTGTGCATCGCCATTTCATACTTGTTACGGCTGAATCGATCTAATTTGTAAACCAAAACGTAGTCCCAAGAATGGTTATTGCTATCTCGTAGCATTCTTTGAAATTCTGTACGGTTATCGTTTGTGCCGGTTGTGGCTCTATCTATATAAGAATTTACGATAAGAATGTCGTTTCGCTCCGCATAATCGCTGCAAACTCGGACCTGACCCTCAATAGATTGTTCTGTTTGCCTATCGCTGCTGTACCTTGCATATATGACCGCTGTTTTCATTGGATACCTCCTTTTGAAAGCATTCTAATAATCAAACTGGCAAGTTTTTTGCCACTTTGAAAAAAATCCTTTTTTTGTTTCTCTTGTCTTTCGACAACAATCGAAAATCAGAAAAAGGTGCCAGCGGTCAAGCTGATTACTTTATAAAGTCTTTTGGTAAAAAAATATTGCCGTTATGGTTCTTTTCTTTTTAGTTTTAAGCCATATTTTTTTGACTTGACAGCAAGGCTTTTTCTGATACCCCAAAAAGGAGAAAGACTTTCCAATGCCAACCCAAAAAAGAAAGTTGTTTATGTGTTATTCTGTATCCTCGCCTTTATATTGAATTATTTTTAATTTTATGATATACTCTATGTATCTCTTAAATAGGACACATCGGTATATGTCAAAGAATACAGATACTTCGATCAAACTTCTTGTTTTATATGATATTCTGTCAAAAATGACGGACGAAGATCATGCTCTTTCAACGAATGAAATCATAGCTGAGTTGTCAAAGCGTGGGATTGCCGTTTCAAGGAAAGTCTTGCCTTCGGACATTGCTTTGCTGAATAAATACGGATATGAGATTTGTTCCTACATAAAAAAGGCGAGGTATTATTATGCCGTTCATCAACTTTTTGATACGGCGGAAATAACAATGCTTGTAGACGTAGTTAAAGCCTCCAAACTCACGGAAACAAGGAAAGAGTCGATTATAAACAAACTTTACTCTACGATAGGAGTAAATCAGTACCATAATTCTGAGAATATTATTTTCTTGGACAAGCAAAAGAGGACCGGTAATCCAAGTATCATATATAATATCGATGCGATTGAAACGGCGATTAAGCAAGATAAAAAGATTTCGTTTCTCTATTATCATTTGAATGAAAATAAAGAAAAGGTTTATCATTGCGATAAGAAGAGATATGTTTTTAATCCGCTCTCTATGATATGGAATAAAGACAACTATTACTTAATTTGCTATGACGATACGCATGACGGCATTTCCAGATACAGAATAGATAAAATGGAAGACGTAATAGTGGAAGATACTCCACGAACCCATAAAGAAGAATTTAAGGATTTTGATCCCGACGTATATAGAAAACAGCTTGTTTCTATGTTTGGCGGTACGCAGGAAAAGGTTGCGATACGTTTTACTCCGGAGCTATTGAGTGATGTTTACGATAAATTCGGCATGGACTTGAAAATTCAGAAATTAGCGGACGGAATGTTAAGAACGGTGTTGGATATTCAAGTTAGCAAAACATTTTTTGTGTGGGTAGTCGGCACTTTGGGTAAAGCAAAGATAGTCGAACCTAATAGTGTTAAGAAAGAATTTAACGCTTTTGTAGAACAGATTATGGATAATTACTGATTTGAGGTGGGAAAATGGATGATTTTTTGAATAATCCTCTGTTAGATATGCAATTAGCAAAGAAGGCTTTTGATGAATTTAAGCGGAAAAGCGATAAGGCCTTACAGCATAAGTTTTCGGGACAAATTAAGGGTAATTTTCTTATTGCTACAAAAGAAAGTGTCGTGCGGCAGTTGGGCGTTGAAATTGTTAAATATTATGACTTAACCTTGACTGATGAAAAACTTGTAAGCAATGGGAATGAAGCCGTAGATTATGATATTTGTAGGCATATTACAGGTATTCATAGGTCGAACTTAATATTTGAAACAATCGATAAACGCAAGCAGATGGAAGGAGATGCTGAATACCAAAAAGAACTTGTTAGGAAAACAATCAATCAGGTAAAACTTCGTGGTTATGGCAGTACGTATTTTAGGCTGCATCCTATTATGTCTGGTGAAAGTTTTATTTTCTTTCCTGTGCCGTATTACTTATTTGTCTTGTGTATAAGGATGCTGGAAATTCTTAATACCGAAAAAGCACATCAAATGTCGTGTTTCTCGATTATAACAACTATTGTAAATAAAGGCTTGGCGGCTTTGTCATTATTAGAGGATAACTTTCTTGACAATGCCTATCCTATTTGCCGTGGAATTATTGAATTATATGTTCAACTTTTGCTTTTGAGAAATAAGCCAGAGGCAATAAGTTTATACGATAAATTCGCTAAATTTGATTTGGAAAAATCGTGTATATCTCAAACCTACTCGGATGAGTTCAATAATTTATTTTTGAATAGGGTAAATCAAAGTAGCAAGAATAAAGTAGATTATCTTCATTTCGGATGGGTTGATTGCATATCGGACTATCATCAAAAAGTAAGATATACGCCTTATTCGATAAATGGCATCGTTACGTATTTACGATCGATTTATAATCAGGAAGACGAAACTTTTTTGAACAACCTAAACGTACTGTTTAAGATGTGTCACGGATATACGCACGGAAGTATTGGTCATTCACGTTATCCTATCTTGCATTACTTTGAAATCTCAATAATGCTTTACAATACGCTGTGTCATACATATTTGATGGTTTGTGAGGCGTTACAGCAAGATACGAAAATAAACGATATAGATATCGTTTCCGAACTGAATCAAGCTTACGCATTATTAGAGCAACAGTATAGTATGAGAACGACGGAAAACTTTGAATATTATTATCAAAATCAATTCCGAATCTAAAGGCAGTCCCTTCGGGGACTGTTTTTTTCGTGTATAAAATATTTTACTACTGTCTCTTATTCGGGACATATCGACATTGCTCTTAGAAGTATCTTATGCTATACTCATATTACGAACATAATTTCGTGTTACGGAGAATTACAACAATGCGCCCAAAGAATGAAGAAACAAAAAACCGCGTGTATGAGTTTATCAACGAATATATTAAAGCAAACCGAGTCAGTCCTACGGTTCGTGAGATAGCAAACGGTGTTAACTGCGCTGTTTCAACAGCCTACAAATTTATGGTAAGGCTGCAAGATGAAGGTCTGATAGACATTGCCGGACGAAGGCATATTGTTTCATCCGTTAATAGTTGGGCGATGGGTTACGCTCCTATTCTCGGTCTTGTTGCTTGCGGAAAACCCCAAGCGGCTATTGAAGATATTCAAGGGTATCTTCCAATCAATATGGAATACTTCGGCACCGGAGAATATTTTGCGTTGGTCGCAGAAGGGGATTCAATGATAAACGTAGGCATAGATCCCGGAGATCTGGTTCTTATACGAAGGCAAAACAGTTGCGAAAATGGTCAAATTGCCGTTGTGCAGATTGAGGATTACGAAAATTGCCCTGAATGTTCCGCCACATTAAAGCGAGTTTATCGTGAGGACGAGCAGAAGCGCTTCCGCTTGCATCCTGAAAACGATTCTATGAAAGATTTTTATGCCGACAATATAGAGATTGTTGGTATTGCCGTCAAAGTCATTAAAGATTTAAGATAGAAACAAATAATTGATATAACTGCCAAATTTTTCCCTTGTTTGGCTTTATATATAGGATACATAGTCTATGCCCCGAAGACGATTGTATCAAAAGATACTTTGGTGTGGCTTTCTTAGATATTGGAGTTTCCCGACCGTATCACAAGTTTGTCAAATTCACTCACCATCTATCATGGGAAAAAAAGGAGAATTAGCTTGATATGAAAGGGCTGAAGTTGAAGATGAAAGCGGTTAAGGTGATATGCAATAACTGTTTTCAACAGACGATTGGTTTGAGAGATGAAACAGGTATGATTAAATACCGATGTGCTAAATGCGGAACAGTCACCATTTCGAAAGTGATGAGCAGGCGACATATTCAGTTTGATATGTACGCGCCACAAGGACAAGAGCTTATGGATGACGATTCCTACTCATAAGTAAGCGATACAATTTAATATGGTCTTGTGTAGGCTTATGGTCGGTCTGAAACAGAGATATTGTAAAGCCATAGGAAAAGTAAGATCTTCGGTTGGTTAAACCAAACATATATGAGAGGCCGCCGATAAATGATGGATTTCTAAATTAGAAGTCTGTCGTTTATCGGCGGCTTTTTTGTTTCTCAAAAATTAAAAAGATTTTTTCAAAGTGGCAAAAAGTTTGCCAGTTTGGATTTTAGAATAGCGCCAAGAAAGGCGAAAGGAGGTGAAAATCGGACATGACGTCGAACGAACGCAGAAATGCTTTGCTTGAAATTTTGTCTATGCGTAGATTCGAAACGCTAGAAAATCTTGCGTTTGAATTCGGCGTCAGTAAGCGCACGATCCGTTACGATATAGAAATATTGTCGCTTACATATCCGATCTACACCGTCCAAGGCAATGGAGGCGGTATTCATGTAGACGAAAATTACAGGTTAGGAAAATCTTATCTTAAAAAGGATCAGCAAGAGTTGTTGGAAAGACTATTGCAGAATCTTAACGGAAAAGACGCAACGACTATGAGAGAAATCATCAAAACTTTCGGATTAAAAGGAGTCTGAAAATGAAGGAAACAAATTCATATAAGATTTATGTGAATGGCTCTGTTGATTATTCAAATATTCCTAAAACTGCATTGGAGCCGCTTACAAAGAAAATTTTAGAAGCTATTTTGCAACAGCTTAAAGATGTGCAGGAGAAATAAGTTATGGAAGAAATCAGGAACAGTCATAACAAGCTGATTTGTCGTGTAGACAAAGCAGAACATATTGTAGAAATCGTCATCAAAGGTTGTAAGACCACGATACGATTTTATAACGATGGTACAGTAGAAATAAAAAACGTCGAATTGGTATAAAAACCAAAAATCACCTATATCCGCAGACCGCAAGACGGCAATGGAAAGCAAATTTCAAACGCTTTTTATGCCGTCTTTTTGTTTGCGGAAAGAACCGGCTCTGCGGATTTTTCAAAAACAAATTCAAGGAGCAATACGATGAAAGAATACACTTATTATTTTGTAGACGGAACAAAGAGTACGATTGAAATTGAGGATAAATGGTACAGCGTTCTGAAAGAAATGGACGAAGAAGAGCGCAAGGGCAAATACAATTACGATCGGCACAATAAGCCGATATCCATGTTTGATTACGAAGGCGCTGCCTTTGTAGATTTTCGTGCGGATCCTTTTGAAAAATTGTTACAGTCAGAACAGCGAGAATTGCTGAACAGCGCATTGGGAAAATTGACGGATTGTCAGCGTGAACTCTTTGAAGCGCATTTTGTTGAGCGTAAAAAAGTCACGGAAATTGCCGAAGAACAGGGCGTTTGTCATCAGGCAATCAGTCAGCGGATTGATCGGATAAAAATAAAATTGCAAAAATTTTGCACTTAGACCGTAGCAGAATGCGATTTTCGAGCCTAAATAGTGAGGGCGCGTCAAAGGAGAATAAAAATGATCAGGTACAGAGTTGAATGTAACTTCGGGAGCAGGTACTTCAAAGACAATGAAAAGGCGTTAAAGTATTTCAATAAATGCAAAGAAAAGCATTTAGATGTGGAGCTTTGGCTCGTCTCGTATCTTTTTTGTCCGCTTCTGGACACGTTTTCGGCTTCGCAAGAGCTGAAGGCTTACTCGGGTAGACGTTTACCCATTCATTAAGTTAATTCGTGAACGGTCGAATAGACAAGGATATTTTTCCACAGCGCAATGTGGCCACCGCTATGGAGTTATCGCTGAAACGTAAGATTCTGACAATGACCGCTCAACGATTATATTCGCCGTTATTCTGCGTTAAGGATAAAATTTGAGAAAGGAGAATTTTGCAATGGCAAAAAACGATGAAAGACGTTGGACCGTTCCTTCCAAGCGTGCGAAGAGTTACGCAGAGGAACGTAAGGCGAAGGTCCACCAGCACGGTCCGAAGGAAGGTAGGGAACTTACGGACTACGAAGCAGGTATGCGTTCGGGCTATTTGCAGTGCCAGAGCGACCATGCAGGCACCTACAAGTACAAAAAGGCGCTTTCAGAAGGCAAGTCCAAGGCAGAAGCCAAGAGGATTTCCAGACAGAAAGGTAAGAAGTAATAATCAGGAGGAAGTAAAAAATGGCAAAGAACACCAATAACAAACAGATTTTCGTTGAAAGAGAGACTTTTGAGAAGGACGGCAGAACTTTCTTCTCGTATTTTATCAAAGGCAATATCCGTGGCAAAGACGTTAAGGTAGCCGTTGTTCCGCCCGACAGAGGCGGCTATACCGTACTCGACATTGTTTTCGGTGATCAGATGGCGGCACAGCTCGTAGCAAAGCCTTTTGAGATCAAGGACGATGCGACCGGGAAAATCATTGCCGGTAATACATATTCGGTTCAGACCGTGGACGAAAACGGCGAAATTTACGAATGTGCCGTCAAGCCTTACAGAAGCTCGGATAAGTCGATGCTGAACATGCTTCTGAGATAACGGCATAATCACAACGATACTGTACGGCTGCGGTTTAGTTTCATAGACCGCAGCTTATGGTATTTTAACCAAAAAAATAGGAGGTTACTATGTATAACGATTTGAATCAACATAAAAAATCAGACGCTGTTAAGTGGGTTATCGTCTTTATCCTGATAGCCGTTCTCTTGGTAGGTATGGCTGCGTCTTTAACTTTGACGCTTTCGGATAAAGAGGAAGAAAAAGAAGAGCAGGCGCAAGAACAAGCGTATGCCAATGACTTTACGGCTGAATGTATCAGTACGGCTAACGTGAAGCTTGCAATGAATTCCGTTGCTATGCTTGCCGCAGATAATTCGGTCAGTAAAACGCTGACGGCAACTGTTTATCCAACGGACGCAACGAATAAACTCGTGGACTGGAGTATCGAATGGAGTAATCCTTCTAAGCAGGAAGAGGTAACGGACTATGTTGCCGTCACTCCTACTTACGATGGAAGCAGTGAAGCAACTGTTACTTGTTACCAGCCGTTCGGTTCCGACCAAATTAAGATTACCGTTACAACAAGGCAGGGAGGCTATACGGCTACCTGTATTGTATCTTTCAGAGGAGTGTCTTCTTCTCTTTATTTGACCTCTGCGACCTCGCCGGTTTCCAATGTGGGCAGAGGCGAATATTATGACCTTCCGAGCAAAAGCAGCACGGTGTTTACCGTCAATCTCGGAAATGTTTGGAATGAAGTAGGTTCGTATGATTTGAGTGCGGAAATCGAAGCGGTCGGTTCACTTTATGTCAGCGATAATTTCGGTGACTCTTTTGGCGGTACTACCATCGAAAATGTAAGGATGGTAGACTTGGCGGATCTGTTGGAATATCTCGGCATTTCTGCGACCGTGAACGACAACGTAGTTACTGTTACAACGAATAAGGTTTTGGACACTTTCTTCTATTCTCACTCAGAGAACGACGAATACGGCATTGGAACTTGGTACTACAACGACTACGTTTATTACGAAGAATGGATGGAAGGACTGGGAACGGCTTATTCACAGGAATATAAAGAGGGCGGCGCATATAACGCATCCCACATTGATTCCTGTTACTACGTTCTGAAGGTAACGGATAGCGTAAGTGGTTTGTCTACATCTGTCAAATTCTGGGTAAGTACGGGCGTTTCCTCTGTCAAATTGGATGAAACGACTCTTTCGTTTTAAGGTGAGCCTATGAAGAAAAGCGTGCAGATAGGAAATACGGTTGCAAAAGTTATCGGATATGTTCTGCTCGTTATGGTAGTTGTGGGTATTGTCGGTGCAATTGTCTATTTCACAGGCGGATTAACGAGCGATTTCAAAACATTCTACGTTACGGTGGACGGCAAAGACGTTTTGACAACCTCAGGCGGCTACTTGGCGTCACCCGAAAAGCCCTTGAAAGTTGACGTCAAATATATCTTCAATTCGGCAGGCGGAGACGCAAGTGGGTATTCCGTCAAAGTCGTACCTCACGTTGTGGAAGGCAAGGATTTTGACTTCACTCTGGACGATCAGGTGTACTCATTCCAAGCAGAAACCGATCTGACTGCCGGGTTCGATATTCAGCGGGAGGAATCGTCTTTTACGGTTGCTCCCAAAGGCAAAGTCACGGAAGTGTTACAGGCGGTTTATCCGAACAATACCATTGGAGACTGTGACGGCAAAAGCTACGAAGACATGTATGCTCTTATCGTAACGTCGTATAACGGTGAGCAGAGCGTAACTCTTTACTTTACATTGCCGGAGGACGTTTCCGGCGTGGAACTGGATAAAGAGCAAATCATTTTCTAAGGAGTAAAACAAATGAAACAATCAACAAAAACTATTATCAAAGTAACGGCAGGTGTTTTAG
>HF998452.1 GCA_000433775.1 Corallococcus sp. CAG:1435
AATGCAGAAAAATAAAAATCCTACGAGAAACCGTGAGGACAGAAACTCTGCCACAGTCGGTTGTCGGTTTGACTACAAATTGACGGTTACCCTTTTTTAACGCCGAAAGGCAATGTTCACTCGTACAGTCTTGCAGCCTTTTGCACAATGGTGAGAAATTCCGCCTTGAATTGGTCGGTGGATACGCAATTCAAAGTTTCCAGACGCTGAATCACGCTTTGGAAACTTGCATCGCCCTTGTACTGCGACTGACGCAAAAGCAAGCCGTACTCCACCACACAGCCGATGAACACGCTGTCCTCGTCGGGCGTTTGTGTGTAGTCCTGCGTCGTGCAGGTGTAGGTAATGCTTTGACTTTCTTCCGTTTGGGGATTTTTGTAACGCAATTCCGCAGTTGCCACTTCGCCGGAAGCATTTTCTTTCAGTTTCACCTCGTACACTGCCGTTACAGTGTGTCCCGAGCCAATTTCGCCGGCGTCCTTTTGCTCGTCATCGAATTCTTCCTGCGACATCATTTTGCTTTCGTAACCGATAAGACGGTAACTATCCACCACGTCGGCATTGAACACCACGCCTATTTTTGCGTCCTTTGCCACAACGTTGAAGGTGCCGTTTATCTCTTCCACAAGCACTTTGCGTGCCTCGGCAACGCTGTCGAGGTAGGCGTAGTTGCCGTTACCGTTTTCCGCCAGCGTTTTCATTGTGGTGTCGTTGGTGTTGAACATTCCCACCCCCAACACGGAAAGATAAATGCCGCTGTTGCGTTTTTCGGAAATGAAGGATTTGAGTTGGTTTTTGTTGGAAATGCCCACGTTGAAGTCGCCGTCGGTGGCAAGAATAACTCTGTTGTTGCCCCCCTCGACAAAGTACTTTGCCGCCTCTTCGTAGGCAAGTTGAATTCCTCCCGAACCGTTGGTGCTGCCGCTTGCTTCAAGATCCTGCAACACATTGGCAATTTTTGTTTTTTCCGTGCCTCTGGCGCCGTCCAAAGCCACACGGCAATCGCCTGCGTAGGTTACGATGGAAACGTAGTCGTTGTCGGCAAGGTTTTCCAACAGCATGGTGAACGCTTGCTGAATAAGCCCCAACCTGTCATCGCCGTACATGGAACCGGACGTGTCGATGAGAAAAACAAGGTTGTTTTGCGTGGGATTTTCAAAGGATATTTCTTCCGCCGCCACGCCTATTGTAAACAGTTTGTTTTCGCTGTTCCAAGGACAATCGAACAGACTGCCGGAAACAGCCAAAGCCTGCCCGTTTTGCGGACGTTGGTAGTTGTAATTGAAGTAGTTGACGTATTCTTCCAGACGAACGGAATTTTTACCCACCGTGAGTCCTTCCTCAATTTGTCTGCGCATGAGGGTGTAGGATGCGGTGTTTCTGTCCAAGGAAAAGTAGGAAGAATTTTGCTCTGCTGCGGAAACAAAATTGTTTTCTATTATCTCTCCGTACTGGTAGTTTTCGTCTGTGAGGTCGGAAACTATTCCTTCAGGAGGAACCATTCCGGTGTCGCCCGTTAAAGGACCTTGCGGACTGCAGGAACACAAAACAGCCAACGCCAGAACAAGTATTACGGTAAGAAAAAGTTTACGTTTCATTTTATCACCTCTTTTCAATCTTTCTGCCCTTACAACACGGCGAAAAAGCGTTTTGTCCCGCATTTAACTTAAAATTTGCAAAATAGGTTGAACAAACTGTCCTGCGGTGGGGTTGCTTTGCGTGTAGACGTAAAAGTGCATTCCGTTTGCACGGAAATAGGCGTTGGTTACGTACTCGCCGACAAGGTCGGTTCCGTAGTCGGGAAGGACGGACAATGCCGAATTGTTTTTGAGGTGTTTTTGGTAGTCGGAATTCCAATCCAACTTGACGTAGCCGTCGCTTTCGGCAATAAGACGCATTTCCACAATGCCGTTTTCGGTGGAAAAGCCAAGTTGCGCCACAATGTAGGCAAGTTGACCGCTTGATTTGAAATAATAGGCGTAATACTTTTGACTGACCAATGTGTAGGGGGAATTGTCAAAGCCGGACAAATTGATTTTTTCACCGGCAAACACGCCGTCGACGGACTTTTTGACCACTTCGCTTGCCGTGTAGTACTGCACGTCGGCGGGGGCAGGTACAATTGTTTTTGCAACGCCCACCGTTATCAAAAGCAGTGCCAAGGCACAGCAAACAACCGCCGTCCAAGCCCACCTTGTGCGTTGTTTTGTACCGTTTGACCTGCGTGCGGAAAGTTCCGCCTGCGCCTTCCCAACAAGATGCGTTTGCGGAGAAACACCTTGTTCGTAACTGTCAAACAGTTGCTGTATTCTGATGTCTTTTTGCTGTTTTTGTTTTTTCATTGTTCTACCGTTAAGTAACCGAAAGGTTACGCCTTATTTTTTCTTCTGCCTGAGCCAAAATGCGCTGCACCGCCGATTTGGATTTTCCGACGCTTTTGGCGCTGTCTCGTACGGTAAAATCCATGAAATACTTTTGGTAGACCAACCACTTTTCCGTATCGGTAAGGTTTTGCATGGCCTCGTTTATGGCGACGGAAGCAGCCCCTTGTTCCTCGACGGAAACGTCGGCGCAAATGAAGGGAAAATCATCTATGTTTTGCGTGCGGAAACGCTTTTCCTTGCGCAATACGTTCAAGGCGACGTTCTGCACTATTTTGCATATCCATGCGTACCCGTTTGTGTCTGATTTGAACGAAGACGCCTTTTGCAAAATTCTGACGAAACTGTCCTGCACGACGTCTTCCGCCAACGCACGATTTTTTACCACAGCCAACGCCACCGACAGCATTCTACCTGAAAGGAGTTGCGCCAACCCATCCAACGCCGATTCGCTGCCGTGAGACAATTGCACAATGTATGCATTTATCTGTTGTCTGTCAAAATCCGTCATACGTCAATTATACTTTCCGTCGAAAGTTTTTGCAACAAAAAGGCAAAAAAACTTTCTGTCTACCGACATTACAACACGGCAAAATACAATTTTGTCCCCCGCAAAAGAAAAAATATTGCAAAATAGACTTTTATAAAGTGTGTTTTAAGAAAAAATTTTTTGATGGAGAGAAAAACACGACCTGCCATTGAACCGCTTGAACAATAGTTCGACTTTTTACTTATTAAAAAAAGGCTTGCGTCAGCAAGCCTTTCCATGACGAGGTATGAAAAATAACTTAAATTTATTATAAACCAAAGTTAACTCTCTTATTATGTATCATTAAATAGTTAAGCATTTTTTTTGTAATATGTTCGTCTTTAATCTTCATAACGTCCGTAATATGACTAACAAAATTTATTTGATTTTCTTTCATTGAAGGATTAATAATTAAATTGCCTCTTTGATCAAATGTAACGTATACATAAATTCCTCACAAAGGCTGAGTACGACCAATACCTTGCATTGGTCGGTTGATTCTCCTTTTTTTGCTTCGTACGCTGTGCGATAACAGCGTACACCATGACCGCAACTGCCGGCAGAGAAATTCAATTCCTTTGTATAAGAAGGAGCCCGCTGCCAACTGAGAGGTGAGAGTTTAGGACGGGAGTACAAATTGCGGAGTCTCACTTTCGACAATCAGACTTTAAACTTGGTCGTGTAAGACGGTTAGCGGTGACGTCCGGAAACATTACCGCCCCAACCGCCACTGCAAGGGCGTTTCGGTAGGGACTTGCAGAGTTTTTGCCGGTTGAACTTATCAATCGGTAATTTCTTATAAAAAAAACCGCCTGTAAAATACAAGCGGTTAGATGAGAAGTCTACGCTTTCAGCCAGGCGTTCTTCTCTGTCAACGCGGAAATCCCGTTGCTGCCCTGTTACATAGGGCTAATGGCTAAATTTATTATAGCGTGGTTTTGAAAAAATGTCAACGGTAAATTACAGTTTGAAAAATCGTGGAGTAAGACTCGTACCGGCTGATAAAGCATGGGTTTCAGGAAAAAAAGGACAGAGATATCTTAATCCAAAATATGCGTTTGTGGGTAAAGTAGATACGAAATTGCCCAATGTGATTATTTCTGCCTCGGATAAGCAAAAGCCGAAATACAAAGGAAACACCTATGATCTTAACAGTATTGCAAAAAGACAGATGGTGAGCCATTTTTACGATGACAACGGCAAACGGAATAAAAAAACCGTTGCGTATTTTGCAATTGAAAAAAATAAACAGCCTGTTCCCCGAAAGGGTAACAATAAAACAAATAAATAGGAGGAAATTATGAAAACTTACAGACAACATGTACGCAGTGACGCCACCAAGTGGGCAGTAACTGCTTTGGCAATTTTGCTTATTGGTGTTATTCTTGCAGGAATAATTACCGACGGCTTCCAGGACGCAAATCCTTACTGCTGGTTTGGTCACGAATACAACGAAAACGGCATTTGCGCAAAATGCGGTGAGGAAAAACCTGCCGAGGAACCGGTAGAAGAACCGGTGGAAGATATCGTTGAAGATGTCGAGGGTAATGCCAGCGTTTATCGTCTTGCAATTAAAAAAGCCGTTGTACAGCAGGCAACAGAAGCACCTTCGGTGACGTTGACCGCAACCATCACACCGTCCACTGCTCAAAACAAGTTGGTTGATTGGACGGTTGCCTGGGCAAATCCTGACAGTGATTTTGCTTCCGGCAAAGACGTTGAAGAGTATGTCACCGTTGTACCTACATCTGACGGTGCGTTGACAGCAACGGTTACCTGTTTGCAAGCGTTTGACCGTGACGAATATGTGATAATCACATGTACTTCTCGTGATTCGAAAGCAACGGCAGAATGTGTCGTATCATTTGAAGGTCAAGCCAGTGTCATGAACATTACTTCTACTGCGTCTACCTCTTCTGATGGTAAAATTACGTATTACACAATCAATACAAATAAGTCTATGACCGCAACAGTGTCGTTGGACAACTATTTCCACGACGTTACTTCGAACCGTAATTTGTCTTACGTTTTTAATGGTTACGGTACAATCGCTGTTTATAACAATATTGCTGTTTACAACGATGGTCATAAAGGTACTTCTGCTACGTCAAATATTGACATCGAAACCATTAAGAACGAATTTGCCACGGTTTCTCTTTCCGGTACTACTTTGACAATAAACGCTAAACGTACAATTGAAGGTTACTACGAATCCAGAACGTTCCAAGGCTGGGGTTACAATTATATGAAGTTGTATTCGCATCAGGTTTCCGATGCCGACACAAACGGAACCGCTGTTGCTCCGTATTTTGGTGTAACCGTTTCTGACAGTGTTTCCGGGCTGTCTAAAACAATATACTTCAGAATTACTGAAAGCACGAGCGTATCTGTTGACAAAAACGAAATTGTTTTCTGATGAGGTGAAATATGAAAAAAGCAGTTGCCGTAATAGCCATGCTGCTTTTTCTTGTCATCCTTGCAGCGTTGGTGTTTTTTTGCTACACAATAACAGACAAATTTCAGACTGCACCGCAATTAATGTTGTTACGTTATAACGGAAATTACATAGTTAATAATTCGCATAATAATGTGATTAGTACAAGTTGCTCCGTTGAGGTAGTTTATCTTTTTCCCTTTTTAACGAACGAAAAAGACGGCGTGTTTGACGTTAGCATTATTCCGTGTGCTGACTTCGTGTACTTTGTGCATGGCGAAAAAAAGTACTTTTCAGATATTCAGGAAAATTTGGCATCATTTTTCAATGTCAACATTGCGTCTAATAAAATTACTTTTGATGCACGTTCTATTGAAAATGTGCTTATGGATTACCATAAAACGTCTGAAATAATCTTTGAAGATACTACGTTACCTACCGGTGACACTTTTTGTTTAAGTGTTGTTTCCGGTACCGGCAACAGTCAAGTGAAGTTTTATTTTTCTACGTTGATTAAAAGTGTCGGAGAGATTAGTTTGGACAAAACGGAGGTAGTATTTTGAAAAAGCAGATACTTGTATTTCTTGTTGTAATATTTTGTGTTTTTGGCTGTGGTTTTCCCACAGCCTTTGCCACAAGTAATTACACCAACGTTTTGAATGACTTACAAAAAGACAGTGATTTTCATGTTGTCGATTATCCCAAAATCGAAAACGATTATTCATTGCAACTTATTCAAATTGCGGAATCTTCCGAAGGGGATTTACTTGTTTATATATATCAGCCATGTGGTACATTGCAGGCTTCGCACATACGTTTTTCAACAACGATTGGCGATGAGTTGGCTCCGAACGACTATAAATTACAGTTTGTCAATAAATACGAAACGTTGTTCAAATATGTTGTTGAAGATTTTAAGATTAAGGAAGATTCACGACGTTATTACGAAGTAATCTCTGTTTTTCGACCTTGGGACTCTGCAATCGATGAGGATACCGGTAACGATAACACTATTGATTACGTTACATTCAATGTTGGCAAAAGATTTATTCTTGACGGTTTTGGTGATGATACTCAATTTCATTGCATCGATACTACCACTATTGAAGTTACGGACAAATATGTGGATTTTTTGCGTTATGACAATTTTCCGCTTTTGGGAATGAAATCTGTTGACAGTCATTACATAGCGTTCAATACCGATAAAAAGATTGAAAACTTGATGGAAGCCGACGTTATTTTCAATACGCAGAAAGTTGCAAAAACAGTTTATGTTGTTGGTAACACTACTTACAGTCGTGAAGACGTTGTCGAACATGAGCCGTTGACTATTTTTCCAAGTAAAGTTACCTCTACAACTAATTGGGGATTTAGTAAACACGAATGGATTCGGATAACACCCGTAAGTGATTTTATTGCTACTGAAAATCTGACCGATACGGCAAAAGCGGCGTTACTTGGTAAAACTTGGGTTTTACGTTTTTACGAGACGCCTTATGAAATGTATACTTCGAAACTTTCGTCGTCTACGCATTACACGGAAGTAACGGAAGTTTCCATTTTACGCTTAAAGTTTGAAACGGAAGGTGTTGTTTACAATCTCGGTGTTGTAGACAATAAGCAAAGCGGTGACCTTATTCCCGGCAACAAACAATATCCGGAAATACCCTGGTGGGTATGGGTTGTGTTGGCTGTAGTTGTGTTGCTTGTTTTGGCTCTGATTGTAAAGCCGGTTGCAACCGTCGTTGTTTGGTTAATAAAACTGCTTTGGTACATTGTGTCCGCACCGTTCAGATTGGTTGTTTGGATTGTGCAGACGGCACGAAACAAAAGGCAATAAAANCGAAACAAAAGGCAATAAAAAACCGCCTGTACAAAAAGTACAGACGGTTGCGAAGCCTCACAGCCCATCACTCTACGGTGAATCAATTTCAGCCCTATCTACTACTCCGCTCGGTTGCACGCAATCTCTGCCGCAACTTTGGTTCTTCGAACACACCAGGGCAAAAGTATATTAACATATTTTCAGGAGGCAGTCAATGGTTAAAAAGAAAAATCCTACAAGAAACCGTGAAAAAGACAGAAACTTTGCCGGGCTTTACGCCGTGTCCCATGAGTATGCCTACAAAAACGGACGACTTCGCCCGGAAGTTTATGGTTATGTTTCTAAAAGTGTGCCGTATATCTGTAAGCCGGCTTCGAAGCAAGGCCAACCGCCACAGTTCAAGCATGACATGACGGGCAAGGAAGTTCCCAAAGTACTGAAAAACCGAATGTTGGCATTTTGGTCGGACAGTAACAACCGCAGCAAAAACACCTGTTGGCTTGCTGAAAAATCCGTTTACGAAGAAATGACAGGGCGTTCGGGTGGCAAGCGTAAAAAGAAGCAGGAGCCTGACTTTTGATTACCATCGTTTTCGGAAAGCCGGGAAGCGGAAAAACAGCGTACATGACCACCGATGCAGTGCGGTACATGAACGGTTCGGAAGCGTGCCTGGACTTGCTGGCGGAAAGTAAAAAGGAAATAATTGGTTACACCACTCCTGAATACAGCCCTGTGTATTCAAATTACCCTATCACTGTTCCGCATGGCTACGGCAAGCAACGTGTAAGTTACTACGTTGACGGTTTCCACATGGGATTTGAAAACGAATTTGTGCCGGTTCTATATCTTCCGCCGAACGCCAGGGTGTATCTGGCAGAGGCTCAAAGGTACTACAACAGCCGAAACAGTAAAGACTTCCCGGAATGGGTGTCACGCTACTACGAAGAGCACCGCCACTACGGACTGAACATCATGCTCGATGTCCAACGCCCCGGGCTTATTGACCTGAATATCCGAGAACTGTGCGAGCGGTTTGTGGAAGTCGTAGGCATAGAGCATAACAAGGACAAGTCAGGCAACATCATTTCAACGGTGTTTACATTGCGAGAGTTTCCGGATTGGAAATTTGTGGATAAGTACTTGAACGGCGACGACAGCCTGGGCGAACTTGTGCAGGAAGTCTTCGAAGGCAATGTGTTTGAACACTACAAAAGCCAAAGTTACTTCAGTGTATTTCTTCCGCCTCTTGATTCGGACTTTGATTATCTTGTTCACCCCATGGGGGAAGACGTCAGAAGAGATATTTCCTGGGAACTGTACAGCCAAATTGCACCGCCGGGCTTTTACGGCAAAGGGGGCAAAAAATGACATTGCAAGAGTTAAACAGAGAATACTTCGAGTTGTACGGCGAATTGTACAATGCCAGAACGTTGCTTCCGCACAAACAATACAAAGCAACGGTGGAAGCCTTGCAAAAGGCTTACGCCGACGACCTGGAACGTGTACTTTTGACGAAAGAACTGTCTATCGGTAGGGAACGGTTCGAACTCCGATTCCAAGTGCACAACTGGCTACCACGTCGGCGTTTTGTGCTGTGGTGGAATAAAGTTGCAAAGGCACTAACACGAAGGTATACCGCAGAACTTACCGCCGAATTGCAACGGTTGGAAACAGAAGCACAAAAAGCCGAGTCGGTCCTCGAGCCGTCACAAATCCAAAAGGAAGCGACAAACGCCGAAAGCGTAGTC
>HF998453.1 GCA_000433775.1 Corallococcus sp. CAG:1435
TGTGTCCGTGGGAAAACAACGCATCGTTTTTTTGTCGAATCTGTTTTTGACGGCATATATGAGTAATTTTTCAAAAAAACATTTTACGGTAAAATTGCATTGAAAAAGACTTGACATATTTTATCGTGCCTAAGCGAAAAAAAACGCAACGTTTCAAAATTATGCTTATTTTTACAACTTTTTTTGTTTTCGGAAAATTTGAAAGATTAAATTTGCTACATTTCAAAGAAGTTTTTCCTTCGCCGTCCGACAAAGGTGTTTGAAATGTGATTTCGTCCGCATTTTAACAGCAATTTAGTAAGTTTTGCATTGGGCAACGTGTCGTGAAAGGTTGAAACGCTACACGCAGACGCTTTGTTGCTTTTAACCGTCGGAACTTTACAAAAACGATATTTTTCCGTAAAATACACACAGTAAAAGTGCTTGAAACAAAATTTTTTATCGAGAAATTATCGAGAAAAAATCAAAAGTGCAAAAAATGTTTATTTATGTCTTAAACTGTTGAAAAAACAAGTAATATTTGCTATAATATAAAAACTTGATACACCAAAAGTTTTGCAAAGCCATTTGGTAACTCGTTGTAATGTGGCGCTGTGACATTTTCGTAAAAACAATTGTTGCGCCGTGAAAGTTGCCGACATGTCCGACTTTGCAGTATGTTGTACTTTGAGGTTAAAATGAAGCGAATTTCAACAATTTTATTTGTATTGACAGTGCTTGTGTTGTTGGCGGTTGTACCTGCTG
>HF998454.1:0-20494 GCA_000433775.1 Corallococcus sp. CAG:1435
CCAACTGAACCCGTAAAAAGGTTTGGTTGGGTTTTTATTTGCTCCGCCAAGGGCGGGCTTGTTGCAAGTTGCTTGCAAAAAGGAAAGGCAAACTGCCTTTCCTTTTTTGTTGTTTGCTTCAATTTCTTATGTTTTAAAAATCAAAATTTTAACAACGTAACAAAAATTTTGGTGTTGTTTGCGTAGTAAGTTGTTTTGTTTGCAAAATCACAATCAAATCAGCCAACAAGTTTTTAAGGCGTGTGAACCTAGTTTTATTTGCAAGGTATCTGACGCTGTGGTATAATAGTTGTACTGTGTTGACGAATTTTTATCGGCACAGCAAGTTTTTGCTTGCAATCAAAAGAAAACTATGACGGCTTGGCATTTCAACAATCTATTAAAACGCCTTTCTTCGGGCGATATGTCGGCATTGGAGCAGTTATTCAACGAGTACTACCCCAAGGCTTATGCCGTTGCACGCCTGAAATTGAAAAGCGGTGCAGATGCCCACGACATAGCGTCGGATGTAATTGTCAAACTGTGCGGTTTGGCAGGCACGACCGTCAAAAACCCCGACGCATACATCTACACGATGACGGTGAATCTTGTCAGGGATTTTCTAAAGCGGTCTAAACCGTTGTATGTTGCCGATTTGCAGACGTTGGACAGCGCCGTGCTTACAAACGATGTTTCAAGCCACGACGTGATGGATTTGTTGTCAAGTCTTGCGGAAACGGACAAGGAAATTTTCTGTCAGCATGTGTTTTACGAACTTACTTTTGCGGAAATTGCCAAAAATCTCAACTTGTCTGTGGCAACGGTCAAACGACATTATGTCAAAAGTTGCAAGCAGTTGCAAAGCGAAATTAACGATTGCGGAAAATAATTCTGCAATTTTTTTATTTTGTGATACTTTTTCCCTTTTTCAATCGTCAATATAGTAAGGGATAATCTTATGAAAAAAATTATTTGTGTTGCATTGTCAATTTTATTTGCTCTGTCAATTTGCGTTTTTGCCAAACCTGCGGAAAAAACTTATGCCGACGGTTTCAACGGCTCAACGTTTTTGTACACTCAAAACGAAACGGTAAGTTACTACCGCAAGGTTGAAAGCGAAACGGTTATACCAAGCGACATTCCAAAATATTACAGCATTTCCGCAAATGATTGCGCCCCCGTTGCGGGAGCCATTGTGTTGGGGTATTACGACAGGTATTTCGACAACCTTATCCCCAATTTTACGGCAGGAATAGTAATTCGTGATATCTACATTTACAATCCTCAGAATGCTTCCGTGTCAGAAGTGATAAACAGTTTGTTCGATCTTATGGAAACCAATTCTTCCGGAAGCGGAACGACCATAAGTCAGTTTCAAAACGGTTTGCAACAATACGTGCAGTCCAAAAACAGAACAATCGAGTTCGAAAGCGTCAAAAACGGAAGTTTTTCGGTAGGAGAAACAACGGCGTCAATCAGCGAACAAATTCCCGTTGTAATTTTCGTGTCGGGATATGCGTTAGTTGACCAAGACGGAATAACGTCCGGCGGCAATACCGATGTTTATGTTAAAAAAATATACGGCGGTGCTCACACAATGGTGGTAAGCGGCATAAAAACCATTACCTACTACAATCAGTACAATGTTGTTGTCAGTCAAAAAATCTTGCTGAGAGTTTCCGACGGTTTCTCTTCCGGTTCCACCAAATATGTGATGGTGTACGGGTTCGGAAATATCGATAACGCCTATTCTGTCAATATATATTAAGGGACAACATGAAAAATATTAAAAATATTAAAAAAGAAATAAAACAAATTGCCGAAAAAGAAACGCCGCAATTTCAATCGTGGTTGCAACAAAACAATCAGCGTGTCAACGACCAATTAAACAGTGCGCCCTTTCGCAGCCCAACCGTTACAAAGCCCAATCGTCTTGCAAAATGGGCAATCGCCTGCGCCTGCATGCTGATTTTTGTTGTAGTTTCTCTTCCTTTTGTGCTGAAAACTACGCAAACGCCCGGTTCTCCTACATATGAGAATTCGGAAGTGTGGGGACTTTTAATAGATGATGAAAAGTCCTACGAGTATTTGCACAGCATCGGCTGTAACTTAACATTAAAGTCTCTCAATGGACGCGAATCGTATACAAGCGATAATAAACTTGTATTTGCAACTATTAGCGGACATTATGAGGTGCTTGATGGCGATTATTATCTTTTAACGTTTCTGTTCCATCTTGACAAAAACTATGAATTCGTCGGTAAGGAAATTTACGAAAGTCTTACAGAAAAGGTTGTTGTCGGCGATTACACAATTTATTACGGCGAAGGAAAAGCTAGTTTGCTGAAAGCAGCCTACCTTTTGAAAATTCAGTACAAAGGCAATGTATGTTACCTGCATGTGGATTGTTTCGAGCACAGTTTGGAAAGCCTGATTGCCTTGCTTACAAATACTCAAAACTGAGAAATGTTTTGTGAAAGAATTGTTGCAAATTTTTTGCAGTGCAATTCTTGTCGGTACCTGCAGTGCAAAATTGATGTGCATTGGTGGAATGTTCGATATGCAACCGTGCGTCAGTTACACAAATTCTATCCCTCAACAATATCAAAGGTGTTGTTGCAGTAACCTGTCGGCACAGATGAGGACTTGATTTTGTACGACGAAAAGTGAAAAGTCAGCAACGCTTTTTGATTTGATGCAGATGAACGGAACGGTGTGTCTTGCAGGCAGGGGTAGGCAAAAGGACTATTGCGAAAACATTGAAGTGCGGTAGTCCAAATAATTTTCGAGAATGATTGCAATATCATGCATGATCTCGGTCGGAAAAACAATTCGGTCGGGACAAGTTGAACAAAATCGGTATTATTCCGTATTGTTCAAATAATACGCGCTCCAAAATGGTGTTGCAACATATTCAAAGCAGCCGCTGCAAGTTGTTTGCAGCGGCTGTTGATTTGTCAGACCGTTCTTTTTTGTTGCTGACTTCCTTTTCTCAAACCGAACATTGCCTTGACGTACAAATCTTTACAATGTGGGCGATATTTGTATTAATCGAAGTAATTTATTGCAAATAAAAATTTTGCTATTTATCAAAGTTTTTCAACGTATTTTCTGCAACGTAATTGTGCTTTACAATGTGGGCAACGTCGGTATTAAATGAGGTAATTTATTGCAAATAGAAATTTTCTGTTTGTCAAAGTTTTTTCACGTATTTTCTTTCGCTTATCTGTGCATTGGTGCTTACAGCCTTTGAAATGCTGGACAAATTTTACGGAAAGTAGTATTTTTGTACTTAGTCTTTTGAAACAACGGAGAATTTATATATGGTAAAAAAGCATCTTTCGTTAATTATCACCTGCGTGGTGCTTGCCGTGGCGTTTGTTTTGGGCGGATGCATTCTCATCACGCCTGCTCCCTCGGCAGACACACAGGGATTCAGTGCACAAAACGCTCTTTCCTACTTGCAGGAAATTGCCAAACAACCGCATTCCGTGTTCGACACAGAGGCGCACGAAAATGTCCGTCTGTACATAAAGCAGACGCTGACTGACATGGGGCTTAATGTGGAAGAACACAATTGGGCCAAGGAAGACCTCGACTACATGGGTGCCCTCAACTCGGACAACACTCTCGACAAAACAAAGCCCATCACCTACGACATCAAAAATCTGTGGGTAACAATACCTGGCAAAAGTCAAACGGGCGTGTTGCTGATGGCTCACTACGATTCCCGTGGACACAGCGCCCGTGCAGGCGAACTCGGCAATTCCTACGGGGCTGCGGACGACGGTTTCGGCGTAGTAACGTTGCTGGAAATTGCCCGTCTTTATTCGCAGGTACCTTCCGATCAGTTGGAAACAAGCATCTACATTTGTTTCACCGATGCCGAAGAAACGGGCATGTACGGTTCCTTGCAGGAATCTCTCACAAACGAGATTGTCAAGAACAACGTAAATTTTGTAATAAACGTTGAGGCTCGTGGCGTTGCAGGCCCTGCGTACATGTTTGAAACAAGCAAAAACAACATAAAAGTAGTGGATTTGTACGCCAAAGCCAACCTTCCCATGACCTATTCCGTGGCAACTGCGGTGTACTCGGTAATGACCAACTTCACCGACTTCACTTCCATGCTGGATATCGGCAAACAGGGCATCAACTTTTCCACTTTGGACAACATCAACTACTATCATGTGCCGTCGGACAACCTTTCCAACATCAGCACAAGCAGCATGCAGCATTACGGCTCGCAAATAATGCCCATTTTGAAGGAATACACGTCCAACGCTAAGTATGCCGACATCAACTACTTCGATGCCACGCAGGACGCAGTGTTTTTCAACGTTTTGCCAGGTGTTTTGGCACGCTATTCCGAAACGACGGCGATTGTGTTCACTCTGTTGGGCATTGCGGTGTTCGCCGTGGCGCTTGTTTTCATGATTATCAGGGGAAAAATAAGCGCAAAACGCTTTGGCGTGGCAATGGCAGTGGTGCTTGCTTCTGTGGTGGGTGCCGCCCTTGTGGGATTTGTCATTTCCTACCTTACGGCGCTAATCGTGGGCAACCCGTGGAATCTCACCTACCTGCGTGTTAACGGTGCAGGCGTACCCTTTGCCCTCACTTTCATTTTGGTGCTGGCAGGCGAATTGCTGTTCTGCTTCAAAAAAATCGGAAAATCGCAAACTTCCGCAACGGAATATCTGACGGCGGGTGTTGCGTGGAATCTTCTGTTTGCAACCGTTACCACGTTTGCACTTGCAGGGGCGTCTTTCCTGTTTTTCTGGCCTGCGTTGCTGGGCGCAGCGGTGTTGCTTGTGAGAGCGTTTACGGAAAACGGCATTGCAAGCCATGTGCTTTGCTCGGTAACAAACGCAATTGCGTTGCTCATTTTCGTTCCGTTGCTGTATTCGTTGTTTATTGCAGTAACTGCTGGCGGATTGCTGGCTTTGGCGTTGCTGTTTGCCTTTGCGCTTTCGGTGGTGTTGCCTGCTTCCTTCTTGCAGTCCAACATTGTTTTGCCTTTCAAAGAGCACAAAACTGCCGAGGCAAACGCCTGAAAACATGCCCGTCAGGCAATGGTTCAAAGGTCATTTGCACAACGCAAAACACAGGCAAGACTAATTAAACTTAAAAACAAGTCTTTTCACAAAAAAACCGCACATCAAGTTGCGGTTTTTTTGTTGTAAGCGGTCTGACGTAAATAAACGGTACGGTCGGAAAGTTTTATTCGGTGTTGTCTTGAAAGAAACAACGGAATGGACACAACAGCAGGTTTTAACGGCAGAACAATCACTTGCGAATACATTTTTCGTCCCAAAATACTTACAAAACACATTTACCTGAACACGACACGGCAAATAAGGGCAGGTATTATCGAAAAATAATAAAGTACATCAGCGCAAGCATGTTAACGGTAGTTTTTGTAAAATGTTTGTCCGACTTTTGAGCAATGTTTGTCTTTTGCAGAGGTGCGTTCGGTAAACAAAACGTGTATTCACATTCCTTTTTTGCAGACTGTTGACAAATTCGGGGAAAAGCAATATAATGTAAGCACAATAAAATTTTAAGGAGTGTTACCATGAAAAGAATTGTTACATTGAACACCC
Source organism: Corallococcus sp. CAG:1435 (assembly GCA_000433775.1). Classification (GTDB taxonomy): domain Bacteria; phylum Bacillota; class Clostridia; order Christensenellales; family CAG-314; genus Fimimonas; species Fimimonas gallinarum. The sequence continues at coordinate 5,583 of HF998454.1, forward strand.
GTAACCTCGAAGAAAGCAAACAAAACGGCGGTTGCGGAGAATGCCAGACTTCCTGCCAATCCGCTTGCAAAACCTCTTGCGGTGTTGCTAACCAAAAGTGCGAAAAAACGGATAAATAACGTAATTTTTCATTTGGAGTAAGCCACTCGGGAGTTTCCCGAGTGGTATTTAACTGTTATGGTACATACATTTACACAATGCGGATACAACATTGCCGTGGATACAGCCAGCGGTTCCGTTCACGTTGTGGACGAAATTGCTTTGGACGTAATAAACAATTTTGAACATATCAACGAAGCCAAAACCGTTTCGGAAATTGCCAAAAGGCACGGAGTAACGGAAAAGGACATTGAAGAGTGCATCGCCGACGTGCAAACTCTTGTTGAGGAAGGCACGCTTTTTTCCGAGGACAAATTCCGCCCCGACGTGGACAAACTTGCCAAACGTTCCACAGTGGTAAAGGCGTTGTGTCTGCATGTGGCACACACCTGCAACCTCAACTGCGAGTACTGTTTTGCGGCGCAGGGCAAGTACCACGGCGAAAGGGAACTGATGTCCTTTGACGTGGGCAAACGTGCGTTGGATTTTCTGGTAGAAAATTCCGGCACAAGGCACAACCTTGAAGTGGACTTTTTCGGCGGAGAACCGCTGATGAACTGGCAGGTGGTAAAAGACCTTGTTGCCTATGCCCGAAGCATAGAAAAACAGCACAACAAACACTTCCGATTTACCCTTACCACCAACGGAATGTTGGTAAACGACGAAGTAATCGACTTTTGCAACAAAGAGATGGACAACGTGGTGTTGAGCCTTGACGGACGCAAGGAGGTCAACGACCGTTTCCGCAAGACGGTGTCGGGAGTGGGCAGTTTCGATATTATTGTGCCAAAGTTTGTCAAATTTGCAAAAGCCAGGGGCAACAGGGAATACTACATGCGAGGCACTTTCACCCATTTCAACCCCGACTTTATGAAGGATATCGACGTAATGCTCGACTTGGGTTTTGACAGACTCAGCATGGAACCGGTGGTGTGCGAACCAAATTCTCCCTATGCGCTGACGGAGGAGGACAAAAAAATTGTCTGCCGTCAGTACGAATTGCTTGCCGAAAAGATGATTGCCCGTCGCAAAGAGGGCAAACCCTTTGTTTTCTACCATTACATGCTGGATTTGCAACACGGTCCCTGTATTTACAAGCGCATTTCGGGGTGCGGTTCCGGCACGGAATACATGGCGGTAACTCCCAAAGGCGATTTCTACCCCTGCCACCAATTTGTAGGGGATGAAAAGTACCTCATGGGAAACGTGTACGACGGAGTTACCAACACGGCGGTGAGGGACAACTTCAAAAAATGCAACGTGTATTCCCGCAAGGAATGCGACGACTGTTGGGCAAGGTTGTACTGTTCCGGCGGTTGTGCAGCCAATTCCTACCATGCTACAGGAAACATAAACGGCGTTTATGCCTACGGTTGCGACCTTTTCCGCAAACGTATGGAATGTGCTTTGGCAGTTGCCGCTTCCCAAGCGTTGGACAAATAAGTTTTTCAAAAAACTCTTCCCGTTTTAGCGGAAGAGTTTTTTTGTTGCAAAAGATTTTTGCTACCGTATCACAAAAATTGCTACAAAAGCAGTGTGTTGCGAGGCAAAAACACCGTTACGTAAACAGATTTTTAAAGGCATGATTCCTTTTGCGCAAACGTCGTGAAAACCGCCCGTGGGTGAGAGTTATTCGGGGTGCTTCAAATTTGCCGAAAAACAGGCAGTTGTTTACGTACGTGCGTGCTTTCCGCCTGAAACGGCATTTTGCACAAAGAAAAGCAGGGCAAACGGCAGTGCAAACACGTTTTTTGCGTTGCATTTGGCTGTTTGGCGGAAAAATTTTGGGCAACGGTAAAACTGACGTCTTCGGGCGATACTCTCAGCAATGCAAAAGTTTCATTTTGTTTTTGTCCAAATGGTGTTTTGCCCGAGTGTTTTTCTTACTGTTTGCTTTTAGGCGTAACGCTTGTTTTTTGACGTAAATTACATTATAATATTAAACAAAGTTTGCAATTACACTGCACAATGAAAAAAGCAGGGCGGAGGATACGGTGAAAAAGGGACTTTTGCAAATGTTGGAAGAATTTTCCAAACAGGACGTGCTGGCAATGCACATGCCGGGACACAAAAGGAAAACGGAAAAATTTCCCTATCTTGCCGAGTTGGCGGGAGCGTTGGACATCACGGAAATTGAGGGGTTCGACAATTTGCACGATGCGCACGGGACTATCAAGGACATTTGCGACAGAGCGTCGGCTTTGTGGCAAAGCAAACGCACCTTTTTGTCGGTAAACGGCAGTACGGGGGCGCTTTTTGCCGCTCTTTTGTGTTGCACCAAACCCAACGACAAAATCCTTGTGGCACGCAACGCCCACAAATCGCTGTGCAACGCCATCGAATTGTTGCGTTTGCAGGCTACGTGGCTGTACCCGTCGACGGAAAAGGACTTTGGAATTTGCCTTCACGTTGACGTTTCCGACGTGGAAAAAGCCTTTCAAAGTGAAAAGTACCGTGCCGTGGTGTTGACTTCCCCCACCTACGAGGGGGTAATCAGCGACGTTGAAAGCATTTCCCGTATTGCCCATGCCAACGGCGCCGTGGTGATAGTAGACGGAGCGCACGGGGCGCATCTCGATTTGCACCCGTGTTTTCCGCCAAGCGGAACAATAAACAATGCCGACCTTGCAGTGCGCGGATTGCACAAAACACTGCCTGCGCTTACGCAAACGGCTGTGCTGCATCTGTACGGCGAGAAAATACCTGCGGAGGACGTAGCCCGTGCCATGTCGGTGTTTGTAACCAGCAGTCCGTCCTACATTCTCATGAGTTCCGTGGACGGCATGACGAAATATCTGCAAACCGAAGGCAAGCAGGCGTTTGAAGAGTTTTGTTTTCATCTCAACAACTTTCGCCACCAGGCGCAACGCTTTCGCCACCTGAAACTGTACAACGGACAAAATGCCTTTGCCTACGATTTTTCCAAAATTTATGTCGACTGTTCCCACACGGACAAAAGCGGTTTTCAAATCAAAACTATTTTACGCAAACGCTACGCAATAGAAGCGGAGTACGCTTCGGCAAAGGGCGTGCTGTTCATTGCCACTCTTGCCGACGGCAAGAAGGAATTTGACAGACTGTTGCACGCACTTAACCAGATTGACAAGCAGTGTAACGCCTCTCAAAGCCCTTTCGTAAGCGATTGTCCGCCGTGCGAGTGTGTGTGTCTACCGTGGGAATTGTCGCCAAACACGCAAATTTTGCCCTTTGGCGAGGCTGTCGGTAAAACTTGCGCACAAACGGTGTGGGTGTATCCGCCGGCAGTGCCGCTGCTGTTGAAGGGCGAACGCATTTCCCGACAGTGTGCGGATTTTGTGGCGGAAACGTTGCGTTGCGGAGGCACCGTAAGCACCGACGGCGACATTGCGCAAGGGTTTGTCAAAGTCGTTGCAGACTGACGTGTTTTATTGTTTCGGCAAGCAGTAGTGTATCAGAAACGCCGCTGTGGTAATTGTTTTTGCAAACAAATTTTCCTTCGGTATAAAATCAAACAACGTAGCAAAAGGGGGGCTTTCAAAGCACCCTTTTTTCTGTTATTCTTTTGTTTTGCGGACAAGTTTTTTCTTCACGGTGTAAAGAAAACGGAACGTTGCAAATGTTTTCGATGCGTTTCGGTGTGCGTCTTTGCAAGTGCAACAAGCATTTGTTTGCGTTTGGTAATGTAAATTTGTGCAAATGCAAGCGTAATTTGTGTTGCGGGAAATGATAGCGCAAAAAAAGAGCAGGTACTCTTTCGAATACCTGCCCTTAATGCAAGTGAGATTATGCTCCGTAGAACCAACCTACCGTGCCACCGCTCAAAGAGGTGTTTGCGCAAGCGATGAAGGTCATAATCATTGCGTTTACAAGACCTGCAAGCCAAGCGTTTCCTGTGCGGGTGTACATTCTTCTTGCAACAACCGTAGCAACGGCAACGCAAGGAATGATGGGGTAGCAAGCGATGAAGAACAGCTTGTTAGCACTGTCGATCATAGCACCTGTGTTGATGAAGTAGGAGTTCTGAATCCAGAACAGCAACATAATGCCGATAACGTTGAAGAACACGTTGATAGCGATTGTAGCCCATTCGGGAAGGTCTTTCACACGGTAGTTCTGGCTGAATGCAGCGGATACCATGTAGAAGATGAAGAACAAGGGAACGTACTTCATGTAAGATACAATACGTACGAAACTGAATGTTCTGATGTCGAATGTCCAGATACGGAAGTCAACAACTGCAATTGCCCACAGGAAGTTAACAACGCCGTAGAACATAGCCACGAGGATAACTGCCAACAGGATGGTCTTCAAAACGTTTTGCCAACTTCTGATTTGGAAGCCTGCAAACGGATGTTCGTCGTGCAAAGCGGCTTCGTCGCCGTACACGAACACGTTGATGCAGTGGTTGATAATCCAAATTACAGCCGTTACGGCAACTGCAAATGCAGCGCAGCAAATTCCCCAGAAAGCGATGGGTCCGATGTTAGCGTAGATGTAACCTTCGCTTCCCTGGAACAGAGAATTGAATCCGGTGCGGGACATCCAAGCGTCGCCTGCACTTACGTTTTGCAAACTGTATGCGCCGAACCAAGCGGTAAGAATTCCGCCAATCCAGTAGGAAACGTGCTTACGGGGCTTTTTGAGAAGCAACGGAGCCTCTGCAACTGTGCCCTTCAAGGATGCGAACGCCTTTGTCTTCAAAAGCATATCCGTTACGGGGAAGAGCAATCCGAACAAACCGAGGAAGCCGAGAAGAGCGAAACCTTCTTTCATCCACCATGTCTGGTTTGTGGGAGCCTTGTAGTTGTAGCCTTCAACATTGCCGAATGCATTGTAGAAGAAGTCGATTACGTGAGCGGCAGTAAGCACGGAAAAGTGGTTCATGGGGTGAGTTTCACGTGCTTCGTAAACAACACGGATGCTGTTTGTAGCGGAAGCAAGTTGTTGTCCCTTCGTTGCAACGCTTGCAAGTTTTCCTTTTGCGTCGGGTTGAGCGATAAGTTGACCGTTTGCGTAAACACCGCCGTTAACCGTTGTCCAATCTTCATCTGCTGTGGGGGCAACGCCTCTCGTGAAGGTGAATGCCTGGCTGGATTGCAGGTAGAAGGTGGAGTTTCCACGTGTGGTGTAGTTGTAGTATTGGGTGCTGGGACGGAATTTGTCTTCAGCGGTAACCTTTACATATTCATCACCCTTCTTCACGTAGTAGTTGGTGTAGTTGAGTTCCGTTACGCTGTCTTTGTTAACTGCAACGTAGGCGGGTTCCTTCAATGTGGACGAATAGAAGAATTCGTCGGAGGAAGCCTTTACGTTACCGACTGCAATTACGTTACTTCCGATGTAGGATGCGGAAGGAGCGTTGTTGGCTTGCGTCAATGCTGCGGAGATGATACCCATGTGGTATCCTGCTTTGTAGGAAGCGTCTGTTTTTGCTTCGTAACGTGTTCCGCCTGCGCTGAAAGCAGCATTGTCGATACCGTCTATTTGCAGTGCGCCGTTTGTTGCAGAACCGCCCATGGAGTGACCGGAAACTGCAATCTTGCCTTTGTCAACGCCGGGCAGGTTGTACAGGTATTTTGCAGCCTGCAACATGGGAAGTCCGTAGGGACTGTCGGAAGCGTTGGTGTTGTGTCCGTGAGCGGCACGGTCGATAACCAACACGAAGTATCCACGTCTTACCATTTCGATGGCGTTTTGAAGTTGCATTTCACGGTTGTTGTACAAGCCGTGTGTAAACACAACTGCGGGAGCGGGGTTTTCCGCCGATGCCTTTTTGGGGGTGAACAGAATACCGGAAGTAACAACGCCGGAAACGGTGTAGGTAGTTTCAACTCCGGTATCGGTGGGGGTCAACGTAATTGTGCCACTGTTTCTGGCATTACGAAGATCTTCCACTTTGGCGGAAAAACCGCCGGTCTGGATAAGGGCGCCGAAAAACGTAGCGATAATAATAAGTACAAGGCAGATAGCCAGCATTATTACCGGACGTTTATTGGAATCCTTGCCAAACAAGTTTTGCAGTTTGGATTTGTCCATATGTAGTCCTCCTTAAATTTTTTGTCGCAAACGCTTCTACGGCGATTGCGTAACTGCCGAAAAATTTTTACTGCGCAACGGTAAATTGTTTTTCAATTCCGTCATACGTTTTTTTATAACTTAAAGGAAACTTAATAAATTACTGTCAGTATATCAATTTGCAAATACCAATGTCAATATCAAAAGTAAAAATTTTTTTGTTTTTTGTAGTTTTTTTGGCTTTTTGCAACCTCTTGTAAACACAATGCAAGCCTACGCCTCTGGTTTGTTATATGTTTGCCCCTCGCCAATAATGAAAGACGCAGAAAAAAACAACGGTCATCGAAAATATTTCCGTTAAATCGCCTTTTTGCGACAAAATTTATTTGTTTCGTACCAACCTTTCGGCACATAAAAACGCTTTGATAGCACAAAAAAACGCCTTCCGTTGCGGAAGACGTTGTGTGCCCTGTTTGTTTGCGTTACTTTTTTTCGTTTACGGGCGAATCGCAGTAGGGGCAGCGTGGCGAAGATTTTGTGTACAAAAATTTTGCTCCGCAGTGGGGACATTCCGCTGCGTACTGTTTTTGCCCCAACGGGTCGTTTTCATTGAGAATAAGGGTGTCGCCGTCACGTTTTATGCCCACAAAGTACCCTTTTTTGAAACACACGTCAAGTTTGTCTCTTACTTCCTTTTCCGAAAGGGAAAATTGCGAAGCAAGTTCGTTTACCGTGTGCAAATTTTCATTCACAACTGCGCTGACAAGCCGTTCCAGCGTCTTTGTGTTGCCGTATCCGACCCATGCAATGGGCATTCCGTAAAAACCTGCCGCCGTAAAGGCAATGCCGATTGCCATCACAACCCAGATTTCGTTACTTGCACCAAGCACAATGGACGGAATCCCCACCACAAACATTATGGTAAGAGTGATGGAAACAATAAATTTTTTGCGAAGATCCTTGTTTATGGCATCCATGAAAAACACCTCCGTTAAAAGTATAAGCAAACGGCACGTTTTTGTCAACACGTGAAAATTGTTTTGAGCAGTATTGCCGTTGATATGAAAAATTTTTAAGTTATTATTTCAAATTGTCCCTTTCGATTTTGTCTGACACTGTTTTATCGAACTTGCAATTTGCGACAGAAAAACAAATAGATATTATCTACTATACATTATAAAACAAAACAATATGTTTGACACCGCAGGCGTAGTGCGGTTACAGCGTAATGCGGTCGCATGAGTCATTCGTTCAGGAAAAATAAATAGGTATTGTCTGCTAGACAATATAAAATAAATCAATATGATTTCAGTGCAGGCGTGCTACTCAGGAAAAAACAGATATTATTTACTACACAATAAAAAACAAAACAATATGATTGACATCGTAGGCGTAATGCGGTTGCAGAAGTCATTAGTTCAGAAAAAAACAAATAGGTATTATCTGCTAGACAATATAAAATAAATCAATATGATTTCAGTGCAGGCGTGCTACTCAGGAAAAAACAGATATTATTTACTACACAATAAAAAACAAAACAATATGATTGACTTTGCAGGCTAATGCGTAAATAAGAGAAATTGAGTTTTTATTTGCGAATTTTGTCCCCAAGGTAATAACAAAATTTTACAAGTAATGCCTGAAAGCAGGCTGTGCTGTACAAAAATTGCAATATGCCGATGCAGTAAATGTCAATTAAACATAAGTTCCCTTCAAGGTAATCAAAATATTCAGGGGTTTGTACCGAAAAGCAAATTATGATGCTTCAACATTTATTTGTCCAACTACGTCAGACAGGCAGTGTTAAGCACAATTTTATTTAGTTTTTTTGCATATTCGTAGGCAATCTGAGTACCGCTTTTTATCTGTCGTGAAAATATGTTTGTTGAGGTCTGTTGATAAACTAAGGTATCGCAGTAATAAAAAATGCAAATGTCGGACTTCTCAATCATGTGGCGGTTGCGTTTAACGTAAGACGCTTTTCCTGCATTAAGCAAATTTTGTGGCATATAAGTAGCGTCGTAGACGGTTAAAAGATACTTTTCGTATTCCGTGCTGATATTCGGGTATTCTGCCCTTACATAGATTCGTTGTATGTCATTCTTAGTTCGTTTTATTTCCGTCACAGCCTGCAAACACAAATCGTTGAAGTTGCTTTTGCTACCAAAAAGAAAAGTGTCCACATTCATGTCGTTTGCAATACAAAAAATAAATTTTTTCAATCTGCAAAAGAATTCCTGACTTGCTTGAATTTTTCTGTGCCCGATAAAAGTTGCTATCAATTTTCACTCCTAAATACGACGTTGTAACTTCCTATATTATAGACTGTCTTTTGCAAAAAATCAATCTTTACGGCGGTATAAATCCGTATTTTTAACGCCCTATATTGATAAACTATCTGTAAAAAGGAGCATTACATTGACAGTTTGTCAGGCAGTTGCCAAACGTGTAAACAGGTTGCTGACGGAGCGCAAAATGAGTCAGTATCGTTTGGAGCAAAATTCCGGTATTCAGCACGGCACAATGAACAGCATAATGAGCGCAAGAAACAAAGGCGTCGAACTAAACACGGTAATGATGATTGCCAAGGGGTTCAACATGACAGTCATCGAATTTTTGGACGACCCCGTTTTTACATCGGACGATTTGGAAGTAGAGTAAATCAGTTACTTTGTTTTAATCGTTTCAAAAAGGGTACGGTTTTTGCCGTCAAATGCATTGTTTGCGGTGTTTTGTCAGGGAAAATACACAAATGCAAAAATGCCGGTGCCCAAGTGTCGTGTGCAAAAGAATTTTTTGTGTGTCGTTATTTTTTGCGTTTTCGGCTGGGCAGTATCTGCTTTGAATATCGTCAAGATACTCTTCAAACTCAACTAACACCGCAGATATATTTTTGACGGTAGGCACGGCGTCGGAATTTCTCAAAAACCTCAACAAGGCACGGCTGTTGCCGTGCCTTTCGCTTGGCGGCGAGTTATCGCCTTTGTACGAACTTAGAAAGTCAGATAAAGGAGCAGCCTCTTTGGACTGCTTTTCTGTTTCCTTTACCGATTCGATTGAGTTGTTGTGCTTTTTGAGCGGATCGGAGAAGTAGTAGCTATTCTTTCTATAATGCTAAATCTTATTGACGATCTTTTTGTAATCTTATCTTTAAAAACTTTTTATTTATTGACATTTCGTTAATTTGTTTGTATAATAAGTAAGAAAAGTAATACTAATTATACCAAAGGAGTGTATTATGGAGAATTTCCCTGAAGGTAAGTTTCTGACTACGGTAAAAATCGGTCCCAAAGGACAGATTGTTATTCCTAAAGAGGTACGGGATATGTTTTCGCTGAATACTGGCGATTCATTACTTTTAATGGCGGACAAAGGACAAGGTATCGCCTTGCAGCCGTTTTCTTATATGGAAACGCTGTGGAATGCGGTTAACAATGTTAAAAACGGAGATAAAGATAAAAAATGAACGCGCTTGAAGTCAGAGAATTAACAAAAGTCTATCCAGAATTCAAGTTGGATAAGGTAAGTTTTTGCGTGGAACAAGGGCATATTTCCGGACTTATTGGAAGAAACGGAGCAGGGAAAAGCACGACAATTAAAGGTATTTTACGTCTTATCAATGCAGAAGGAAGTGTCTCTGTCTTTGGAAAAGATTTTCTTAATGAGGAAATGACCGTTAAACAAATGATAGGTTATGTCGGAGGCGGCTTTCGATATTATCCTATGAATACGCTTGCCGCAATACGCAAAGCATACGCGCCTTTTTATCCGAGTTGGAATCAAAGTAGATATGAAAAATTCCTTTCGCAATTCGAGCTTATTGAAAGTAAAAAGGTAAAAGAGCTTTCCGAAGGAATGAAAGTAAAGTTTGCGCTTGCCCTCGCTCTCTCGCACGGTGCAAAGTTGCTCATTATGGACGAGCCGACAAGCGGCCTTGATCCGCTTTCTCGCGAGGAGTTTTGTGACATTATTTTACAACTTGTACGAGAAGAAGGCGTATCGGTTCTTTTCTCTACGCACATAACGTCCGACCTGATGCGAATTGCAGACGATATCGTTTATATCTCGCAAGGGAAAATTCTTGCGGCGTGTCCATTGAAAGAATTGCTATGCAAATATAAGTTGGCACATTTTTCTTCTCTTGCCGACGCATCTGCCGTCAACGCTATCGGCGTGAAGGCGGTCAAAGAAGGCTACGAAGGTTTGCTGCCCCGTGACATGCAAATATCGGAAAGTATAGCCGTGACAGATGCAACGATCGACAATATTATCGTACATTTGGAAAAAGAAAACGAGGAAAAGAAACATGTTAAATCTAATTAAAAAAGAAATTGCTCTTTGTATGCACCCTACGGCTTTTATCTTTCTCTTTTTTGCCGTGCTCGTTTTTATGCCGAATTATCCATATGAAGTCATTTTCTTTTTCTCATGCCTTTCGATATTTTTCTGTTGTATGATGACAAGGGAAAACGGTGATATTGCTTTTTCCTGCGCATTGCCTGTAAAAAAAGAGCATATTCCCTTTGCAAAAATGCTGGTGGTATTCGGGTTACAGTGTATCATTTTATTTCTTGTCGGTGTCATAGGCGCAATAAAAGGTGCTGTATTGCCTGCGGAGCAATATGTCAATCAAGCAGGGATATCGGCGAATCTTGTTTTGGTAGGCAACGGGGCGATTTTGCTCGGCATATTCAATCTAATCTTCTTCCCCTGTTATTTCAAAAACCCCGACAAAATCGGAGTCCCTTTCGTAATCGGTGCAGTTGTTGTATTTTTGCTAATCAGCGTTTTTATCGCTTTGCGTTGGGCAACGTCGCTCTATTCTACAACCCTGAACGGCCTCAATTCCGAAAATACAGGCGCAAAACTCGTGGCACTTGTTATAGGTATTGCTGTCTATGTTGTTTTATCTGCTGTAAGCTGTAAACTCTCAATGAGGTGTTTTCAAAGTGTAGATTTGTAAATACTTATATAAAAATCAGTTTGACAAAAAGTCATAAAATAGTCTTAAACTAAAACAGTCAGCCCGTTGCAATGGGCTGACTGTTTTAGTTTCGTTCAACAATGATCCCGAAGGTATCGACGGCAAAAAATAATACGAACCCGAAATCAAGGTTCGTATTATTCCCTAATGGCGGAAGCGAAGGGATTCGTAAGGAGCAACGCAGTTGCGACGGAATAGGGATTGTGCAACAATCCCGTCACATTATTTCAATTTCACTTCGTTGTAACATGGCGTGCGGTGAAGCAACACGAAGCAATGAAAAAAGACACCGTTTGTGGTGTCTTTTTGTGTTGCGACTTTAAGCAAGCCGCTTTTATTAACGGAAGCGAAGGATTCGTCCCGAGTGAAACGAGGGGGAGCGGAGCGCAGTGGAGCGATACGTTATTTCGTCATCCCTTCGCTGTAGCGTTAAAAAAGGCACGGCTGTTACCGTGCCTTTCGTTGGCGGAAGCGAAGGGATTCGAACCCTTGTACCGATTGCTCGGTAACCGCATTTCGAGTGCGGGCCGTTGTGACCACTTCGATACGCTTCCACGGTGCTTTTGAGCCTTTCCATTATACCAACTAAACACGTCATTGTCAATTATACGCATATTTTTTCGCAACAAAAAATTGCTCGTGCATTTGTGCGATAAATGACGTTTTTTTGCGGTTGTACGCTAGTTCAACTTTGCGGTGGTAGTTTTTTACTGTCGCCTAAACGCCGTTTGCCTAATTTTGACATTTTTTTGCAATTACATCAACTTTTCACAATTTTTACGTTTTCGTCAGGTGTACAGCAGTGAAATTGTAATCCCGTTACTTTGAAATGTTGTTACCGCATCTCAAAAAACAAATACAAATATCCGCAAAAATGTTTCGTCCGTTGCAAAAGGACTGCTTGTGCAGGCTTTGGGCAACCCCCAAGGCAATTTTACTTGCAATGCGCAGGTTTTTGCCTGAATGTAAGTCGCAAACACAAACAAGGCGAAACGGCTTGCTTTTATTGCGGACAACAATTATAATAAGAACAACTACGGCGAAAGCCTGAAAAGTTATTTGGAGAAAACAATGAAAAAACGCATTTTGATACTGCTTTTGGCGGTTATGGCGGTGGTGTGCATTGCATTGTCCGCTTGCATTACCGACCATGTGCACAATTTCGGCAAGGATTGGAAAGCCGACGGCGAAAATCACTGGCACGAATGTTCCTGCGGTGAAAAGTCTTCCGTGGGCAAACACGAATTTGCCAACTGGGTGGTGGACGTAGAGGCAACGGAAACGCAGTCGGGGTCTAAACACGCCGATTGCAACGTGTGCGGCTACCGTCTGACGGTGGAAATTCCCCCCGTTTCTTCCCAACACACGCACCAATATCCGTCAAATTGGTTCAGTAACGAGCAAAGCCATTGGCACGAGTGTTCCTGCGGTGAAAAGGCAGACGAAGGGGCGCACGTCGAATCGGACTGGATTGTGGATGTGCCTGCCACAACTTCGCAAGAGGGGCAAAAGCACACGGAATGTACCGTTTGCGGAAGAGTTTTGCAAACGCAAACCATCGAAAAACTCACCTCTGCAACACGCACAGTAGATTTCTACGCCATCAACGACTTCCACGGCGAAGTGGACAAAATTTCTACCGTTGCAGGCTTTTTGACACAGGCGAAGAACCAAAATCCCAACACCGTATTGATAAATTCCGGCGATATGTTTCAAGGTTCGTTGCAGTCCAACTACAACTACGGCAAACTTCTAACCGACTGCATGGACGACGTCGGGTTTGACTGCCTCACTTTGGGCAATCACGAGTTCGATTGGGGGTTGGAAAAACTTTCGCAACTTATGCAAAGCAGCGACACGGCGTTTTTGGGCGCAAACATCTATCATTGGGACGCCGCCACAAAAACGTGGGGAACATTTGCCTCGGAAATTGCCCAACCTTACGTTGTAAAAACGTTGGACAACGGTTTAAAAGTGGGCATCATCGGCGTGATAGGCGACAGGCAGATAACCTCCATATCTTCCCAACTCGTGCAGACGATAGGATTCAAAAATCCTGCCGAAGTGATACCTTCCCTGGCGGAAGAACTGCGCAACGAGGAAAATTGCGACGTGGTGGTGGTCAGTGCGCACACCGATGCCGATTCCCTTTTGGAAATTGACGGTTTCGACATCACCGAGTACGCCGACGCCGTATTTTGCGCTCACACGCATTACCGTGAGGACAGCGAAGTCAACGGGGTGCCGTTCATACAGGGCGGTTCCTACGGCAACTACGTTTCGCACATTCAACTGTCGGTGGACGAAAGGGGAAACGTCGACAGCCAAAAGGTGGAAAACATATCCTACGACTACACTTGGCCCAACAAACTGACGGTGGAGCAACTTGTGGACAATTCCAACAGCCTTGTGGAAGAAGAAGCCAACAGGGTGCTTGCCACCTTTGACGGTTCGCTGGATTCCCAAACGGCAGTTCCCCGTCTTGCCAGCCACGCCATTGCCGTCTACGCCGAGGAAACGTACGGAGCGATAGACCTTGCCATGGTCAACAGCGGACGTTCGGGCATATCTTACGCCGTTACCTATTCCGATTTGTACCAGGCGTTGCCCTTCGACAACCAGGTGTACATTGCCAAGGTTAAGGGAAGCGACATACTGTACGAAAGCAATTACAACGAAATTTGGCGTGTCAGCGGCAGGGCGATACAGTACAACGAGTACTACACCGTTGCACTGATAGACTATCTGCTTTTCCATCAAAACGCCAACAGAGATTACGACTACTTCCCCTCCGCTTTCACCAGCGGATTTGACCCCGTCCCCCTCACCAAGGAAGGCGAAGACATCTACAACTACCGTTTGATTACCCGTGATTTCCTGTTGGAAAACGACAACCTTTCTTTGGCGGATTACGTCGTTACAAACAACCGCACCGATGTCAACCTTCTTACGTCGGAGGTACAATTTTCCGATGACGGTACAACGGATATTGTACATCAAGGCACTGCCGACGACCCCTACACCGTCAGCGAAGCCATTTTGGCGGCACAGGGAAAAACTTCCGCCACGGCAGTTTCCGCCTACGTAAGCGCAACGGTGGAGGATGTGAGCAATGCCATTCTCGGCTCGGCGTCGGGCGATTTGGGAAACATCTATCTTACCGACGGCACAAACACACTTTACGTGTACTACATTTCCAAATTTGACGGCGCAACCAAAACGGACAACTGGTCGTCGGCACAGCAGTTGAAAAGCGGCGACACGGTGCTGATGTACGTCAGACTGTACATGTACGGCGGAAGAGCGCAGGTGGGCAGCGGCTATTGCGTAACAATCAACGGCGTCGATGCACAACTCTACGGCTCGCCGACAGCAAACGTTACATGTAACTTTGCATACATTTTCGCCTGATACAGTAAAAACCTCACGCAACCTGCGTGCATTAAGTTGTCGCTGGATATTGCACAAGCGTGTAGCAAGTTTTTTCGTTTGAAGTTGCCAACCTCACAACTGCCTGAATACGTTACAAACACGTCAGTTTTGTTACGCACGGCATGTTCAACAAATTACTCACGGCGTATTTTTTCGCATTAAATAAACAAAAAAAAGACGGCTTAAAAGTCGTCTTTTTTTGTCAAAATTTGTTTTGTTAAAGCAACGGCGCAGTGCCGTTTTCCTAGAAAAGCACCGAGGGCGTTTTGCTTCTTTGTGCCGGTTTTGTGCATACGGTAGCAATATTTTGGTGCAAAACTTTGAAAATATTGCCACAAAACGATGCATTGTCGCAAAAATGAATGTTGCTACTTGGTAGTGGAACCCAACCCGCCGTTACGTT
>HF998454.1:20507-33690 GCA_000433775.1 Corallococcus sp. CAG:1435
ACCCGCCGTTACGTTTTTCCGTCGTGTCGTCGTCTTCGGTGAGAAGGTAGTGCAAAAACACGCCCTGCGCAAATGCCGTGCCTTTGGCTATAAACAGCGTTTTGTCGCTTTCGTTGGTCATGCGCACGAAAATGTGCCCCTCGTTTTCCGATTGAGCGTAGTCGGCGTCGATAATTCCCACAGTGTTGTTGAGTTTCAAACGGTACTTAAACCCCAATCCGCTGCGTGGGAAAATCATCAGACACCAGTCCGCAGGCATTACCGCCCTGATACCGGTGGCAACGGTAACCGTTTGACCAGGTTGTAAATTTATGTCCTGCGTGGCAAAAAAGTCGTAGCCTGCGCTTTGCGTGGTCGCTCTTTTGGGCATACGTATGCTTTCGTATGTTTCTTCGTCGCCGTAGGGCAAAAACTGTTGCAACGAAACTTTGAAAAATTTTGCTTTCATTTCTTTCACATCCTTTTCTACATGATAACACACATCACGTATCTTTTCAACAGTTTGACTGTTGTCTGTTTGCCTTGGCGTGAAATTTGACTCTTTCGGCAAAACGTTGCCTGTGCACAAGAAGAAACTGCCGTGCAACTTCTTGTTACAGCAAAGTATCTCAATCAATTTACGTTTTTGTTTTTTTAACGTGGCGTACAAGGTAACTTGCAACCCTTTGCACACAGCCCAACTACACGGCACAAATGTACAACGGTGCAAGCAGATAACGGTGCAAGCAGTTTTTTGACGTGGCGTTAGCATCGGAATTTCAGTAAAAAATACATTTGCAGAACACATTTATGCAAAACAATTTTCTCTTTGCAAATACATTTAGGACAATTCCCCTCGTAAATTTTTATGAAACTTACAACTTTCTCGCTGTTGTAAATGTGAATTTTTATTTTGTGGGAAAAATTTGATTTTACTTTTTCACTATATAAAAATATATTACACTTAACAAAAATATTGCACTAAAAGTAAAACTCTCAACATTTTTTTATTTAACACGGCAGGTATTGACATTCGACGGTAAATGCTGTACAACATAGTGCGGTAAACGAGGTTGACAAACCAATTTATTAAAGATATAAAATATTACCGACATATATAAATTTTAACTATAGTTGGCAGAAGTGACAGAAGGTTGTGAAGATGTCTTTCAGCAACGTTACAAAAGGACAAAATTTCCGATTCGGCTTTTACGACGTGCCGTCATCGGAACGCTTAAAACTTATCAAGGAAGCAGGGTTTGACCAAACGATGTTTTGGTGGGGCGACGAGTTCGAGGATACCGACGGAAGTCGGTTTGACTTGTACGACTGTGCCGTCAAAAACGGTCTGGACGTGGTAACCTGTCATTTTCCTTCCACAAACGCACATTGGCTTTGGATGGACGGCGAGGAAGGCAAAAGTTACGTAAAACAATTTGACTCCGCCTGCAAGGAATGCGGCGAAAGAAAAATCAAGTATCTTGTTTTGCACCTCACACGAAAGTTGATAACGGCGGAACCCAACCAAAAAGGACTGGACAATTTTTCCAGAATGTTGGATTCGGCACACAAAAACGGTATCGTAATTGCCATCGAAAACACCCGCTTTTTGCGGTACAACGACTACATTTTGCAACATTTCAACGACAGTGCAATCGGATTTTGTTTTGACAGCGGTCATGCAAACTGTTACACGCCCAACGAGCAACCGTTGGAAAAGTACGGCAAAATGCTGGTAACAACTCACATACACGACAACATCGGTCCCGTCGGCAACGAACCCGACCAACATCATCTGATAGGCGAAGGCGTGGTGGATTTCGGCAAGGTGTTTGAACGTCTGAAACATTTTGGCGTAAGGCACATCAATCTGGAATCCTACTGCAACGAAACCAGTCGCTACTACCGCAAACTGACTGCGGAACAATTTTTGCGTTTGTCCTTTGAAACACTCACGCAGACAATGGAAAAAAGTCAGTTGAAATGAATTCACAGCCTGCAGAAGGCTTGAATAATAACAAATTGTAAAAGGAGAAAGAAATGAAAAAGCAAATCTTAAGTATTTTGATTGCTGCAATACTCATCGTTTCCAGCGTTTTCGTTCTTGCTGCCTGCAAACCCAATGAAGGCACAACTACCGAACTTGTGGCTGCAGCAGAGGATATGACGTGGGACGAAATCTACGCAAAGGCCAAGGAAGAAACGGGCGATTTCCGCGCGTACGGTAACACTTCCCGTATCACTACCGCTATGGCGAACTTCGTTGCCAAGTATGGACAAGAACTTGGTCTTAACGAAAATAATGCTTTAGGTTCCAAAATGAACGACAGCCAAATCTACACAACTCTTGCAAGCGAATACGCTTCCACAAACAACAGCAAAGGCGCTTCCATGGTTATGATTCAGGACGGTGCGCAACTCGTTCTTTACAGAGAACAGACAAAGATGCTCATCAACTACGTTCCTCAATCCATGAAGAGCAAGGTTGACGCAGAAGGACAAGTTCCCCTTGTTCAACAGTACATCAACAAGTTGTTCATCTGGAACAACACAGGCGACAATGTTCCTTCCATCACCAACGTTTGGCAGTTGACGGAACCCGCCATGAAGAGCAAGGTATTCTTCAAGAGCCCCAGTCTCGAACAAGTTAACATGAACTTCCTCATCATGCTCACAAGCGACGCATGGGCAACAAAACTTGCCGAAGCTTACAAAGCATACTACGGAAAAGACATTCAACTCGGTTCCTACAAGAATGCAGGTTACAAGTGGGTTGCAGAATTTATTGCAAATGCCAACTTCGCAATCGACAGCGACACGACAATGGCAAGAGAACTCAGCAAGACGGAAAATGCCGGCAACATTGGTTTGTTCGTGCTTTCCAAACTTCGTGACAGTTCCGTTGTCGCTTCTAACCTTCAGGTAGGTGCGTTTGTTAAGGAAAACGACCAATACGTAACAATTAATCCGTTCGCAGGATTCATGTATCCTATGTATTGTCAGGTTGCGGCAAACGGTCCCCGTCCGTACACGGCATTGCTGTTCATCGAATACCTTATGACGGAAGAAGGATTTGAACCTTGGGGTTCCGACATCGGTGCTTACTCCTCCAACAGCGACATCGGCGTTAACGACGGCGACGAAACATTGGCTTTCTGGAAGAATATCCTTGTATTCGAAGATCCCGATTACATCAGAGCAAACAAGGCAACCGTTGTAGACTTCGTAACGGCAGAAATTGACAAAAAAGACTAACGTTTTTACAGCCATTACTGAGGGGGCGGGTTAATACTTGCCCCCCTTTCATTAAAAAGGAGACACTATGCCTGAATTACTGGGCGTAAGCCGTAAAAGAAAATTTCTCAACTGGATGAAAGCCTTCTTTACGCAGCCGGCAAATATAATTTTGGTAGTAACGGTGATTGTGCTGGGCTTCTTTACGCTGTATCCTCTGATACTGCTGTTGGTTGACACCTTCAAAGTCCACGTTGCCGAACTCATGTTCCCCGAACTTGCAGGCTCTACCTTGAATTCCGCTACGGGATTCCACTGGTACAGAATGTTGTTCTCGGATATGAGCACCGTCTATTTCTGGAAACCCTTGCTCAACGCAGTTCTGATGTCGTTGCTGGCAAGCGTAATTGCAATTATCTACGGCGGAGTGGTGGCTTTCCTCATCACAAGAACGGATTTGAAAGCCAAAAAATTTCTCTCTGCCATATTCATTTTCCCCTACATCATGCCCTCCTGGACGCTGGCGTCATTCTGGAAAAACTTTTTCCAAAACCCCGACATCGGCACTTTCACCGGAGGAATGTTGTACAACTTCACCGGAATCAAGGTTTCCGAAGGATTTGTGTACGGACTTGTTCCCTGCGCAATAGTTTTGGGACTTCACTACGCACCTTTTGCCTACATTCTTATCGGCGGAATTTTGCGTAACATGGACGCCAACCTGGAAGAGGCGGCAACCATTTTGAAGGCTTCCCGTGCAAAAATCATTTGGAGAATCACCCTTCCCATTGTTATGCCTGCGTTGCTGTCCACATTCCTGTTGGTGTTTTCCAGCAGTATGAGTGCCTACGCAGTACCTCAGTTTTTGGGAGGTTCCAAGGGATTTTCCGTGTTGACAACGACAATGAAACAGTTTGTCAACAGCGGTTGGTACGGACAGGGCTACATCATGGCTGTGTTCATGATAATTTTCGGTATCACCATTTTGGCAATCAACCAATACGTTACCGGTAAGAGAAAGTCCTTCACAACCGTTACCGGCAAAAGCGGACAGATAAGTTACATCAAAATGGGACCTTGGAAGTACGTCATTGCCGTAGTGCTTGTTTTGCTGTGCATCTTCTGCTCCATTCTTCCGCTTGTAACATTTGCGTTGGAAAGCATGTGCGTCATTCCCGGCGATTACAGCACCTTCACTTTGGAGTATTGGTTCTCGCAAACGACTACCACTGCAAACAACGGTTTGAAAGGTATCTTGTTTGAACCTCAGATGTGGACGGCGTTGAAAAACAGTTTGTTGCTGGCAATTTCCTGCGCATTGATTGCAGGTACGTTGGGTATTCTCATCGGTTATGCAGTGGCAAAACGCAGAGGCACCAAACTTGCACAACTTGCCGACAACTTCGCATTTTTGCCCTACCTTATGCCTTCAATGGCAATGGGTGCGGCATTCCTTGCTATCGGATCTTCTTTTGGAATTGCAAAGACCTTCTTCATTCTCATTTTGGTGGGTTCCATCAAGTATCTGCCCTTTGCATCCCGTAGCGGTATCAACGCAATGTTGCAACTTTCCAATGAAATCGAAGAGGCTGCTCTCATAGTAAACGTGCCTTGGTGGAAGCGCATGTTGCGCATCATCTTCCCCATTCAGAAATCGACGTTCATGTCGGGCTACCTGCTTCCCTTCACGTCCTGCATGCGTGAACTTTCGTTGTTCACTTTGTTGGCGTCGGGATCTACGGTGTTGCTGACAACGTTGCTGGAAAACTGGCAACAATGGTGGTCGCAATCTGCAAATGCCCTCAACCTGTTGATAATTTTGGTTGTTTTGGTCATCAACTTCGTTGTCAACAAACTTACAGGTGCTAGTATCGACAAAGGCGTAGGAGGTTAATAATTATGCCGGAAATAAAACTTGAACACGTTACTAAAAAATTTGACAAATTTGTTGCGGTCGACGACCTCAATATGGTAATAGAAGACCGTGACTTCATCACTTTGCTTGGTCCTTCCGGTTGCGGTAAAACCACTACGCTGCGTATGATTGCAGGTTTGGAAACGCCTACCGAAGGACGCATCACCATCGGCGACACGGTGGTGTACGACGCTGCGGAAGGCATCAACATTTCCCCCGCCAAGCGTGACATAGGATTCCTTTTCCAAAACTATGCTTTGTGGCCGCACATGACGGTGTATCAGAACATTGCTTTCGGTTTGGAAAACCTCAAGTGGAACAAAGAGGACATTCGCAAGCGTGTTGACGAAATGCTTGCAATGCTCAAGATCGAGCAGTTTGAAAAACGCTATCCCAGCGAACTTTCCGGCGGACAGCAACAGCGTGTTGCCATTGCCCGTACACTTGCGCCAAAGCCGAAAGTACTTTTCATGGATGAGCCTTTGTCCAACTTGGACGCTAAACTGCGTTTGGAAATGCGCACGGAACTCAAACGTTTGCATGCCGACACCGATTCTACATTCGTGTACGTAACGCACGACCAGTTGGAAGCAATGACGTTGGCAACCAAAGTGTGCCTTATGAACGCAGGCGTACTTCAACAGTACGACCCTCCTCTCACAGTGTACAACAAGCCCAACAACCTGTTTGTTGCCGATTTCGTAGGCAACCCCACAATGAACTTCCTTCACGGCACAGCCACGGTGGAAGGCAACAAGGCTACCGTGCAAACGTTGGGACACACCTTCACCTTTGATGCCGACAGCGAAATTGTTTTAGAAAAACTTCCTGCGGCAAAGGTTGCAACGGCAGGCGAGCAGGCAGCGACAGCAGAAACAGACGTTACTCCCGACAACGTAAGAAAGGTTATCGTGGGCGTCCGTCCGGAATTTGTGCGTTTGGAAGAGGGAGAACTCAAAGGCACCGTGTATGCCGCTCTTCCCGCAGGAATGGAAACAACGGTTAAGATGTCTGTAGCCGACGATGTGGTAACATCCGTTGCATTTGGCAGCGTGGACTACAAAGTAAACGAAGAAGTTGCTTTTGAAATTGTCGGCAACGGAATTATTCTGTTTGACGCAACTACCAAAAACAGAATTGCCATGGGCAAATTGACTCTTGTAAAGTAAAACAAGATTTACAGAAAAAACAGAGGCGTTTTTCGCCTCTGTTTTTTTGTTGCAATAAGTTTGCCGTAAATTCGGCATTGGTTATGCCTTTTGCAACTTTGGAAATTTGTGTTGCACAAGTCGGTAGTTTCGTTGCATTTTGCAGGCTGTTTGTAAATTTATGTTGCGACACGGCGTATTTTAACGCACAAGGTTTTTTTTTGCACTGTGTCGAAAGTTTTTGCCGAAGACAGGTAAACACGCACAAGATTTTGTGTTCCTTTTACAGGCGTTGTATTCCTTTCAAACGGAAAGGACAAGTTGCAAATGTTTTGTTTGTTGTTACGTTTTCTGCTTGCAGGCGCCGTCGGTACGCACGGCATTGCAAATGGTGCAAGTGTCGTTGTTACGCATGAATGAAATGGTAAAAAATGATATGGCAAAACCCCTCAAAACGTTTTGAAAACAAATGCGTTACGGCCAAATGACATTAAAAACGATTTAAGGCAACAGGCAAAAAACTTTTGTGTATCTCGCACACAAAATGTCTGTTTACAGTGAAATTTTTTTGTGTTACAATTAAAAAATAAGGAGTAAAACCATGGCATTACGCAATTTGACAACGCCCTGGACGGATACCGTCGGAGAACAGCCTCTTCCCGAGTATCCCCGTCCGCAATTCCGCCGCAAAAGTTACTTGAATCTCAACGGCAAGTGGAAGTACGCCATAACTAAAAACGATGTTACACCGTCGGTGTACGACGGCGACATTTTGGTGCCTTTTTCACCCGAAAGCATGCTTTCAGGGGTAAATCGCAGGCTCAAACCCAAACAATTTCTTTGGTACAACCGTACATTTACGTTGCCTGTCGGTTTCAACAAAGGCATTGTGCTGTTGCACTTCGGCGCAGTGGATCAGATTTGCGACGTTTACGTCAACGGCGAATTTGCCTGCCATCACGAAGGCGGGTACAACAGTTTCAGCGTAAACATAACCGCCTTTCTCAAAGAGGAAAACACCCTCACCGTGCGTGTGCGGGATTTCACCGACACTTCTCACTTCACCAACGGAAAACAGTCTTCCCACCGCAAGGGAATGTGGTACACGTCGCAAAGCGGCATTTGGCAAACGGTGTGGCTGGAAAGCGTCCCCACTCAGTACATCAAGTCCGTTCGCATCACCCCCAACTTCGACAGGGCAAGCGTAACGGTGGAAGCGGATTGCAACTTTGACGAACCGATAACGGTAATCGTGTGCAAAAACGGCGAGGAATTGTGCAAAGCCGATGGCAAAAAGTTTGTTACAGTGCAATTTCCCGATGCGAGGTTTCACGCTTGGTCGCCGGAAGACCCCTATTTGTACGACCTGAAAATCGTTTCACGCAGGGACATGGTGGAAAGTTACTTCGGTATGCGCAAGTTTTCCGTCAAAAACGTCGACGGAGTGTTGCGTCTTATGCTTAACAACAAGCCCTATTTTCACAACGGATTGCTGGATCAAGGCTATTGGAGCGACGGTTTGTACACCGCCCCCACCGACGAAGCCATGATTTTCGACATTTCTCAAATGAAAAAGTTGGGTTTCAACATGTTGCGCAAGCACATAAAGGTGGAACCTATGCGTTGGTACTACCATTGCGACCGATTGGGAATGTTGGTTTGGCAGGATATGCCCAGCGGAGGTACCCGTCAGCACAAGTTGATAACAATGGTGTTGCCTTTTTTGGGGGTCAACAAGATAAAGGACGACAGTTATCGGCTGTTTTCACGGCAAAGCGACGAAAGTCGCAACATGTACATCAAAGAGTACGGCGAAATGCTCAATCAACTGTACAACTGCACCTGCATTTCCACGTGGGTTCCTTTCAACGAAGGTTGGGGACAGTTTGAAGCCAACAAAGTGGCGGAACTGACACGACAGTTTGACTCTACACGCCACATCGACCACGCCAGCGGTTGGCACGACCAAGGCGGAGGAGATTTTCAGAGTTTGCACGTCTATTTCAAAAAGGTGCTTTTCAAAAACGACGGCAAACGTGTAACTGCGCTTACTGAATTTGGCGGATACACCTACAAGGATATGGAACACAGTTTCAATCCCGACCACACCTACAGTTACAAAATTTTCCCCGACAGGCAGGCTTTTAACGACGGACTCAAACAGTTGTACGAAGAGGATGTAATTGCCAACATTCCAAAGGGGCTTTCGGCATGCGTGTACACGCAGGTTTCCGACGTGGAGGACGAGGTAAACGGACTTCTGACCTACGACCGCCGTGTGCAAAAGGTGGATGAAACAATGATTAAGGAAATAAACGGCAAGGTTAAGATATGATGCAGGAAAAATTTATGAAAGCGGCATTGCGTCAGGCGGAAATTTCCCGAAAGCACGACGAAGTGCCGATAGGCGCAGTGGTGGTAAAGGATGGCAAAGTTATTGCCCGTGCTCACAATACACGCAACGCCTCCAAAAACGCCACCGAGCATGCCGAACTTGTGGCAATATCCCGTGCATGCAGGAAGTTGGGCGATTGGCGTCTGTCGGGATGCGACCTTTACGTAACGCTGGAACCTTGCGTGATGTGTTTGGGGGCGTGTTTCAATGCCCGAATAAGCAATTTGTATTTTGGCGCATACGACGTGGAAGGCAAAGGATGCGTTGCCGTGGCGGAAATGGTGGGAAAGACATTAAATCACGAATTGTTTTTGCAGGGGGGCATTTTGCAAAAACAGTGTTCCGACATTCTTTCCGATTATTTCCGTGATAAGCGCAATGCAAAGTGTAACGGGTGATGGTGTAAACAGGCAAGTTGCAACACAGTTTACAAACCCACACCTTTTCACGGAACAGCAAGGGGATGAAACCGCTTGATAAAAAAACGGCAGGTGAAAAACACGTTACAACACTGCAAATAAAAAAGGTAACGAAAACAAAAAACTGCAAAATGGCAAAATGTGTCGGCAATTGCAAACGGAATCGACAAAACTTTGTTTTAGCAATTTTCTTTACGCAACTTTGCAAAAACATCTGTGCCTGCAAAGATTTGACACCGAAGACTTGCCCTTTTGCGTAAAATGCAACAAAAAAACGGACACATTGTGCCCGTTTTTTTTGACCGTATCAAAATTATTGTACCAAATCGTCTTCTTTTTCTTCCGTCTGCTGTACAGGTTGGGTAGTTTCTTCCTCAGTAGCAGGTGCAGGCGTTTCGACAGGTTCTGCCTCTTGGACGGGTTGGGTGTTTTCTTCAACATCGCTTGCTACCGTTGCGGCGTCTGTTTCCGTTGCAGGTTTTTCCAAAGGTTTGCTGTAACTTTCTTCCGCCGCCTTTTGGCTTTCCTGCAATTTTTCTGCAGATTTTTCCGCCTCTTTCACGTTGGGAGCGTACTTTCCGTTGAGTTTTTCAATGTTGAAATTGATGGTGTTGAACACCAATCCCAATGTGTTTTTGAAACTGTCTGCAAGCAGGCAACGCAGTTTGTTGATGGCGGGAGCAACGTTTTCGGCGGAAACTTTCACCGAAACAATGGCTACAAAACCGCCCTTTTCGTCGGAACGCACCCTAACTTTTCGTACAACCACGCCTTCCACTTCTTTGGTGCAACCTTTCACAATGTTGTTTATCACTTTAATGTTGGTGCGAGTTGCACTTTCGTTGTCGCAAAACAGCAAAATGTCCTTGATGTTTTCCCTTTCGGAGAAGTTCATGTACAAAATGTACGCCGACAACGCCACGTACACTCCTGCAAGCACACACATAAGCACAATAACAACGCTGTTGTTTCCCTGTGCGATTCCGATAACGCCGGTAATGTACAGTATGGAAATAAGCACAAAAATAAGTGTAATGCAAATTTGCGCCACAATGGCAACTTTTTCTGCTATCTTTCTCATAATTCCTCCGTTGGTAATAGTATTACCTTAAAAACTTTTTCAATACCAAAAAAACTTTTCTGTCCACCTTTTGCAGTAAAACCGCAAAAATTTTTGCGAAATTTGCCTCAAATGTCAGGGTAACAATAAACTTTCATTGTCCTCCCTTTGTGCGGGCGAAAATTTCCCCTTTGTCTGTACGCTAATTATACAAAATACTGTGTTTATTGTCAACGGTGTTTGGCAAACACAACATTGAAAATTTCAATGCGTTACAAAATTTTTGCTCTTTCAACGCAACCGTTGCACTCTGCAAAAACCAGGCGGTAAAATTGTGCCGTCAAGGTGCGTGTAATTTGCTTCAAAGTCGAAAAAACAAATTTGTACAGGCTTTTTTACCTCAAACGATTGACTTTTGCAGGCAAAATTGGTATCATTGAAAGGCTCAAACGTGGTGCGATGCGGACTTTACCGCACGTCGCCCTCAATATTTTGCTGATATGGCTCAGGAGGTAGAGCACGTCCTTGGTAAGGACGAGGTCACCAGTTCGAATCTGGTTATCAGCTCCAGAAAAAAGCACTCCCAACAAAGAGGAGTGCTTTTTTCTGGAGCTGGGGGGCATCTCCGTCAAAAGCACCCCAACAAAGAGGAGTGCTTTTTTCTTCCGCTGTGAGTCATCTCCGTCAAAAAAAACATCCCTTACAACGAGGGGCTTTTTTTTGGAGCTGGGGGCATCTCCGTCAAATTTCATATAAAAGTACCCATTGTATATGGAAGAATACAGATTTCTTTTACAGATTCAACCCGATTACATAGACTGCCAAGACGACAGCATATTGCAACCGATAATAGATTCAATTTCCAAAGACCTTTCCAAAACCAAACGCATAGCAATGGGTAAGGAAAAGGTAAAAGCGTTGTTCAAGTACGACAAAACCTATCCCCGCTGGGTGCGGAAGCGGAGTGGCCGATAGTCAACGGCAAACCGCTTGTATTCAGTCATCAGAAAAAAGCCAAAGGCGGAGACATACGAACCTATTACTATTTCTACGACCCTGACACAAAAGAGCAAACGGTAGTAGAACAGTTTGACTAACCCCAACAACATCCAAGAAAAGATCCAGAAAGCGAGAATAAAGACGGCATGAAGATACGGAAGTATCTCTGTGCCGTCTTTTATTTTAAAAAAATTAAAAAAGGAGAAACGATTTTGGAATTAAAAAACAGACAAGCAACCAATCCGGGAAGAGTTACATTGAAAAATGTATCTACGGGCGCAACAACAACCTACGACCTAACCATGGCAGACGAACGGAGCAAGGTCGCTTAACAAGGTAACAATGGACGCTCTCAAAGAGGATATTCTCAATGAAGTACAGGCAAAATTGGACGGAACGTTTGTGCCGTGATGCACAACTGTGGCGGTTGAGTAGTTCAACGCCGACGGTGTGCCTGTGCGTGTGTCGCTCTCAAAAACTTCTTCGCACATTTAACGCCCATTGACCAAACGGCACGTGTACTACGCAAATTTTAAGAAGTGGCAAGTTGCTTGTCACATTTTTATTGTCCGTTTTCAGTTTTTGTTTTGGCAATTTGTACTTACTTTCAAACGGCAACGCTGTCATTAGCGAACGAACACGGAAAATATTTATTTTATGTTTTATATATTGACTTTGTTGTAATATGCTATTACACTTAAGTTACTTAACGATTAAGTAAAATCGTAAAAAACCAAAAAACAAAAGGAGGAACTTATGAAGCGCAAATTCCTGGCAGTGGCAATAGTGTTGTGCATGACGCTTGTTTTGGCGCTGACGGCTTGTACGCCTACCTACACGCTCACACTGTACGATCAAGACGGAAAAACTGTGCTTGGCACGGTAGAGGCAAAGGAGGGCAGCGCACCTGTAAAACCTGCCGATCCGAAAAAAGACGGCTTTGTGTTTGACGGATGGTACGTAACGCCCACCAGCACAAAGGCATACGACTTCACAGCGCCTTTGACGGAAGACGCAGCGGCGTATGCACATTGGAAGACGGAAGGTTACGAAGACAGCAGAAACTGGGTAATTGTCGGCTCGGGAATCGGCTGGACGGCTGAAGAAGCCATATCTTTCGAAAAAGTGGAAGGCAGCGGCAATGTCTTTGAAGTTACCGTAGACGTAAATTTGGGCGATGAACTCAAATGCACGGTTTTGAACCCCGACGGCGTTTTGGACTACAACAATGCCGACGGCGCCAATGTCGGTTTCGACCTGTTGACCGACCCCGACGGAAACTTCGATGAAGGCAGCGGCTTGGGCGATGCACCCAAAAACATTATCTGCGCCAACGCAGGCAACTACACCTTCACGTTGACGACGGATCCCGTCAACAGCAACAACTCTCTTTCCGCAGTGCGCAACGGCGACGTTGTGGGTGGCAACGAACCCACCGGTGTGGTAATGACCTACTACATCAAGGGCGACAAAATCACCAACTGGAAAGACTTTATCAATGCAGGAACAACCCTTAAAGAAACAACGACGGAAGGCGTGTACACAATTTCCGTGTACATGGTAGAAGGCGACTCCTTCATGTTTGCATCTTTGCAAACTGAAGACGGCGTAACAACGGCGGGCACGGTGTACATAAAGTACGTCAACCTCGACGAAGATTCCAAAGCGTTGTTTGAAGACAGCGGCGGAAACATGATAACCAAGGCGGCGGGAATGTACTCCTTCACCTACAATGTGGAAACTGCCGTTTTGTCTGCAACGGTAGATACTACCTACACGCCGGAACCTGCCGACTACTACATTGACGGAACCTTTGTAGAAGGTATGTCGTGGGAAGGTTACTGCTTCAACGAAGATTACAAACTCGTTCAGGATGCGGAAAATCCCCACGTGTACACTTTGGAACACGTTCACCTTCCCGAAGGCAGCGAACTTATAATTCAGGCGTTTAAGGAAGGCGCAACGGAACGTGGCGAATGGGGCACCGATACCTACACGGGACTTGGAAACTATCAGTACGCAAACCTCTTCAAC
>HF998455.1:0-1229 GCA_000433775.1 Corallococcus sp. CAG:1435
TGTAGCTGACAATTCCGCCGTCGGCAACCGTCACTAATGTGCTGCTGCTTGCATTCCAGTTGTCCGTTTCGGCATATATGACTGCGTACGTCCCTGCGGAAAGTCCTGTAATTTCCGTGCCCGTAACAGCAGTCCACGCAGAAGAAGTCGTCTTTTTATATTCCATTTCTTCGGTCACGCCAGTTATTTTGCCGTCGCTTGCGCCTTCGCCCGAAGTGCTGACGGCGGAAAGTCCCGTCGGGGCTTCCCTGTCCCCTTTTTCAATCCACCAAGTTCTCGTCAAATCGGAAGAATCATAAGTCGCATCGCCGCCCCAGACATAGCCGGGGTTGAGCTTGAAAGTCGCTGTATATGTGCCGACGTCGGTCGCCTTGTTTCCCGTGACGGTGTAACCTTCGGCGTCCTCGTAAGCTGTCTGCTCTTTGCCGTTGTAGTACAGCGTCGTACTTTCCACATACGATATCTGCGTATAACCTTCCACCGTAAGGGTCAGCGTCTTGCTGTCGAGCAGGTATCCTTTGCAGTAGTATTCGAATGTGATATCTACTGTATCTCCCCAATCGTAATATACGAATCTATCGGGAGTGCCTGCAAATGTGCCGTCGGCACTTAAACTCAAACCGCCGTACTTCACATAACTGCTATTGCTCTTGATTTCGATATCCTCGATTGCAACGTCTGCGGGCTTGCCGAACTCGATTTTGTCACTGTACGGCACGCCCACCTTGCCCTTTTTCAGCGACTCTGCGGTGATTTTGTAGTTTTCCTGTTCCTCCACGCTCACGCCGTACATTTTTATGGTAAATTGAACCGTCAGCGTCGTATCGGTTTTATTGCCGAAACTTGCGGTAACCGAATACTGCGGATTGCTTATAATCGTACCTTTGAGCATAGCATCACCTGCAAAGGTTTTGCCGTCCGTCGTCTTTAAATTCGCCGAAAGTTCGTATGTCCCCCACCTTTCAAACTGCGTCAGCGTACCGCCCGTAATATCATCTTCTTTCCAGAACCATACGGAGTTTCCGTCCTGAAAGGCAACGCCCTCGGGCAGGGTGATTGCCGATTTGAGCTCTGCCGTCGTCGGCTTTGCCGAGCCTGCGGCGGGCAGGTCGTACTTCAACACGATGTTGGCAATGCCGTCGGGGTTTTCCACCGTTGCGCCCGTCGTGCCCGTAAAAGTCTGCGTGTTCCCCTCCGCGTCCGTCACCTTGAAACCGAAACTCTCGGCA
>HF998455.1:1252-2115 GCA_000433775.1 Corallococcus sp. CAG:1435
GGAAACGGTGGGACGGTAACCCGAAAAATAGATTTGATAATAATGATCGTCCATCCACGACACCGTGTACTTCAACCATTCGGGGTGATGCATATCGGAAAATTTGTATGGATATTTTCCGCCCTTGACATAGATTGCGTCCGTGGTAATGTATTCTCCGACAAAGCCGTCGGGTACGTTCATTCTCTCGGGGTTGACCAAAGACAGTTCTTCGTCCCCCAGTGCGTCGAACACAAAGTTGATATATGACGGTCCGTCATTCAGTTGTACGGTGTATTTGGACGGGTCGATGCCCGCAAGCGTGACCTTGGACGGGTCGGTGAGCGAAACGGTTTTTCCTTCGGGCGCGCTGTACTGCAAGCGCAACGCGTAGGTATGCCCGGACTCGAAAGTATCCGTTTCCTGTCGCATATTCAGCGCATACCAATATGCAAAACTGATCGTAAGACCGTCGTTCAGCGTAATTCCCGACAGGTCGGAAAGCGGGCCGATTTCGGGCAAATCGGCTTCGGTCAGTCCGCTGACGGTCAGCTGCGTGACCGTCGTCCCCTCCTCCGCGCTTGCGGTAGCCGTCGGGCTTGCAAGTGTTATGCCCAGCGCAAGCGAAAGGCACATCACAAGACCTAACAAAAGCATTGCGATTTTGGTTTTAAGAAAGCTTTTCATACACCTTCCGTTTCCGCTTTGATTTTTCATTGTTTTCTCTCCTTTTTCAAATTATCACAGTGCGTCCAGCGCGTCGGCAAGATAGTCGGACGGGACGGATTCATAAAAGAACGCGTCGATCGCCCCCTCTTCCTTGGCGCATTTGACTTTGTATGCGCTGCTTTCATCCGACACGTTGTCGCAAAGAAGCGCAATTT
>HF998456.1:0-15360 GCA_000433775.1 Corallococcus sp. CAG:1435
GCAAAATACGGTAAGTTTCCAAGCACAAAGCCTGTCGGAAACAGAAAAACAACAGGCAAGGCAAAATATCGGTGCAGGCACTAGTAATTTCAGCGGAAACTACGACGACCTTTCCAACAAACCCACTGTTCCCCAAGGCGCAGTGCTGTACAATCAGCAAACGCTGAACGACGACCAAAAGGCACAGGCACGAGAAAATATCGGCGCAGGCACAAGCAATTTCAGCGGTAGTTACAACGACCTGACGGACAAACCTGCCGGCGGAGGGGGCGTTACATCGTGGGGCAACGCAACTGGCGACATAGTACTTGGCGACGGATTTTACTTTAACGACGACAACAAGGCGGAAACCCTTATTTCCGGGACATATTTCAGCAATATTATTGTTCCCAACTCCAACTACGCCATTGCCCCCATCTATCCTGCCGTAATTTTTATGCGCATACAATTGGACATCACGTATTCTTCCGAATTGGTAATGACCATAAAATCACAGGGCGTAGACCGTGAATACAGAGTTCCCGTTCCTTCAAACGCAATGAACTTCTGTGCAAGTATTTATAAGGATCATCTTGCAACGAGCATAAGAGGAACATTTTTTGACTCCGATAATGTGAAAACGGGCGAAAACGTCGAATTGTTCGGCACAATATCTTTCCGTGAACCCATACGTATTTGCGTTTCGTCGCACGACAGCGCAGGATTGTTTATGACCTATTATGTCATCTACAAAAATGATTCCACTATTTGACAAAATGCGTAAAAAGTGTGGCGCAGCCCCGCTTTTTGTGTGCAGAACGGGAAGCAAACTGTTTTGCGACAGCCAAAAAGACAACGACTACGTTGCAGTATTTGAAAAATCCGATGTCGACTACATACATTTGCGAATAAACGGAGATTGCGTTTTTTGCTACACAAAGGATTGCTTTGAAAAAATGCTGACATTTCAGATGGAAGATTTTTTCAATATGCACTCGGTAATAATGTTGTTTGCCAATGGTGAAAACCTTGTTTTCGGACAAAATCCTTTTCCACGGTACAACTGGTGGAACTATCGCACAAAAACGGTGTCATGCCTTCTGAATGTGATGGACAAAACGCTGTCGCCCCCGTTTGCGACAAACGCTTTCAATGAAAAAATGTGTATAAAAAACACAATTTGGCTTTTTGCCACCTACTTTGTATTGCAAAACCGCCACACCCAATTTACCCCAAAACAGCAAAAACTGTTGCAACTGTGCCACGACAACAAACTACCCGTGCAATACCTGAAAAGGTTGCGAACGGCTCTATTGCAAATGCAGGAAGGTTTCACCCTGGAAAAAAGTCTGACGGAAGATTTGCCCTGAACAATGTAACCGCGTTGTACAAAACCCGTATTTTGCAAATTTCGACGACACGGAAAAAAGTTACCTGACGTTTCAAAATTCTTGTTTTTCTTCAAAAAGCACGGCGAAAAAGCCGTGCTTTTTTTGTTTGCAGACGTACTGCTCTGTTGTCATTGTCCTCGACACAAAAAAGACAATACGTTTACAAAAACTTTGTCAAATTGTTTACATCGCCTGCACCTATCAGCAAAATTGCGTCGTTGGCTTTGACAGTTTTTGAAAGGTGTTGCGCCGTTTTTCCGAAGGTGGAAAAGTACTTGGCGTTTAGACCCGTTTGCCTTGCAAGTTGCGCCAGACGGAAGGAGGACACGCCTTTTTGCGGTTTTTCCCGTGCGGCGAAAACGGGCAGATAAATTACTTCCTGCGCCCCGTCGAAACAGGTTACGAACTGTTGCCAAAACGCCTTTGTGCGGGAATAGGTGTGCGGTTGAAACACGCAAAACACACGCCCTTTGCACATGGAAAGTGCCGTTTGCACCGCTTCGGCAATTTCCGTCGGGTGGTGGGCGTAATCGCACACCACGTTGAATTTACACTCGGGATGCAACGTCCAGCGTCTGTCCACACCGCAAAAACTTCCCAAAGCCTGCGAAACCTGCAACAAGGGCAGTTGCAGCAATTTTGCCACGGCAAAGACGGCAAGAGCGTTGTGCACGTTGTGTCTTCCGCACACTTTCAGACGACACTTGCAGGCAAAAACGCCGTCGCTGTACAAAGAAAAGGTTGTTTCCCTTCCGACATGAACGTTTTTTGCCTGCAAACTGCCGTTTTTTCCGAAAAGTACAGCCTTATTACACATTTTTTGCAATTTTGACGGCAAAATTACCTTTTGACTTTGCGAAAACAGTGCCGAAAATGCCTTTTGTACGTCGGCAAAATTTTTGTAGCAATCGGGATGGTCGTACTCCACGTTAAGACACAGACAAATTGTAGGATGCAGATTGAGAAAACTGCGATTGTACTCGCAGGCTTCGGCTACAACAATGTTTTCGCCGAAAAAATAGTTGCTTTTGTTGTACTCGCCGCCGATAAACGCCGTGTGCGACACTCCGCACCTTTCCAACACATGGTGAATCATCGCCGTAACGGTAGTTTTTCCGTGCGTACCGCAAACGGCAATACGTTGCTTAAAAGCGTCGAAAATTTCACCCAAAAGTTGCTCTCTCAAAAGTACGGGGATGTTGTTTTTTTTGGCAAACGCCACTTCGCAGTTGTCCGGCGTTACGGCGGAAGTACGCACGACAAGACATGCGCCTTTTACGTTTTGTTCGCTGTGTCCGTAATGCAATTCTACGCCCATTTTTTGCAATTTTTCCGTTTGTTCGTTGACCTGTCTGTCACTGCCGCTGACGGCGTAACCGCAGTGTACAAGATGTTGCGCCAGCGCACTCATGCCAATACCGCCGATTCCCACAAAATGCACTTTGTCCGCGAAATTTTTTTTCATAACAGTACAATATATGTACCGCCTGTTAAATTTGCGCCGCAAATTGCATGCAAATTTTTTGTGCTTGAAAAAACACTCAAAGTTATGTTGCAGAACAAAATATTTTTGGGCAGCGGATGTTTTTTTCTGCGGCGTTTCTCAACTTGTCCGCGGAAAACATCTCGCAAGACAATTCTGCGCGAAATCTGCCGCTATGCTTCGCTCATTATAAACGTTTTGCAAACCCGCTGGCTTGCGCGCTAACTGCGCACAAATCAAACGTGCGCCCGAAAATGAACTTTTCAACAAAAAAACGCCGCAAGTAAACTATCCGTTAATCAACGCCTCCGCTTCTTCCAGTATATCTTTAAGACGTTGTCGCATGTCGGATACTTTGGCATACCACTCCGATTCCTTTCTTTCTATCTCATCCTTGTGCTTGTTGTACGAGGCAATTCGTATTATGTAAATTACAATGGGCAGCAAAAATCCCACGCCCATTATTATGTAACGAAGAACACCGCTTAAAAATTTGTAGCCTGCAAAAGCCAAAACAACTGCGGCAATCAACGGCGCAATTATGCCGGGTTTTTTGTAGGGATTGCCCTGTTTGGACTTGGACTGCAATTCGTTTTCCGTAGCAATGTACTCTTGTTCCAATTCCGCCACCTTGCCGTACCAGGAAGCAGATTTATCTCGCGAAAAAGTTATTTTGTTGAAAGTTTCAAAGTGTTGAGTGCCGTCGGAATCCTGCTTTTTGAATTCCTGGCAACGTTGGTTGCCGATTACTTCCCAACCGAAATTTTCCCACAGCGATATTGCCTGGTTTATTGCATCGTCATCGGGATACATCTGTATTGTTTTTGTTTCTCTTGCCATAGTGTTTCCTCCTTTGCATTTTTCAAACACGAAAAAACGCTGTTTGAATGGCAACATTTTAACACTATATTTAGTGTACGTCAAGTGTTACACACTAAAAAGGGTGTATAGTTGCAATATGAATACTCTTGGAGAAAACTTAAAATATCTGCGAAAAATAAATAAAATCAGCCAAAAGGAATTTGCCTTGAAAATGCACACCACTCAACAAAGAGTGAGCGAGTGGGAATGTAACAAGGTGGAACCTTCGTTGTACAATATTTTGAAAATTTTGCGGTTGTACAACATCACTTTTGAAGAGTTGACGGACGGAATAGAGATACGATAACATTTGCAAAAGCCCCTGTCGTTTGACAGAGGCTTTTAGTTTAAAATTTTGTCAATTTGGTTTTTTGCTTTTCAGCACAACTTTAATAACGCTTCGCAATGTTTTTTAATTTTTATTTTCCGTTTACGGTTTATTTTTTTTGTCTGTTCAGCCACCGCAACTCAAATATTCCGGTTGCTTTGTTTGGGCTTTGTTGCTTTTAAGCAATTTGTGAAAAGTAACGGCTCTACTTTACCGTTTTTGCCGTCAATTCGTCTGTTCAAGCAAAAAAGTTTTCCGTGCGACTTCAATTTTCACTCAACGCGCCCCTCGGCTTATACGCCGTGCGACAAGTTTTTTCGCTTTTTTTAACCAGAAAACTGCGATGCGCCGACAATTTTGCCTGCTGAAACGATTTGCCGCGCCAAATGTGCACTGTTACCGCGCGTTGTGAAAGTTATTACATTGCAAGTATCTTTTCCGCCGTCTCTTCGGGGGAAAGAAAGGTGGTGTCCACCTTGACTGTTTGAGTGAGCAAACACTGTTTTTGTCTTTCGATACTGCGTTGCACCACGTCGGGCAGACGCAAACCTTGCTTCACGTCCTGTTGCAGGCGGTTTACAAGTTGGTTTTGCTGACATGTAAGACAAACTTTCACAATGTCGCAGGGCGTTTGCAAACGGGACAAAAACTGCTCCCACACGCTTTGAAATGGAAACACCCAGCAAAACACAATGTTGCGGTAACTTTGACTTTTAAGATAGCGGTTGACAATGTCGCAGGCATTGTCTACGGCGATTTGCCTTGTTTCGGCATTGTTTACGGCATAATTCCAGCACCAGTCTCCCTCCAACAACACGCTGTCGGGCAATTTTTCCGTCAGAAGTTTGCCTACCGTGGATTTGCCGACACCCATTGTGCCGGAAATGATGTACAATTTTTTCATGATTTACCGTGCAAAAATTCGTAAAGTTTTTCCGCTACGGGGCGAGTCATTCCCTTGACGGAGGCAATTTCCTCTACCGTGGCGTTTTTGAGATTGTCCATGGAACGGAATTTTCGGTGCAATTCCACACGCCGTTTTTCCCCTATTCCGTCCACGTCCTGCAAAACGGATTTTATGCTGTTTTTGTTGTGCAGTTTGCGGAAGTAGGTGATGGCAAAACGGTGCGATTCGTCCCTGACGTTGATGAGCAAATTGAGGGCGTAACTGTTGCGTGGCAAATACACGGGCCGGTCACTTTGCAGGGTGTACACCAGTTCTTCCCTTTTGGCAAGAGAAACAATCTGCACCTCAACGCCGCACTCTTCCATTGCCTGCCGTGCGTACTGCAACTGTCCCAATCCGCCGTCCACCACAATGAGGTCGGGCGTTTTCCCGAAAACGCCGTCGTCGGCTTTCATTCTTTCAAAACGGCGGACAAGCACCTCTTTCATGCTGGCAAAGTCGTTTGCCCCCTCCACCGTTTTTATTTTGAAACGGCGGTACTGCGATGCGTCCTTCTGTCCGTTGGTGAACACCACCATGCTGGCAACTTTGTCCACGCCCTGAACGTTGGAAATGTCGTAGCATTCCACACGGGTTGGCATTTGTTTGAGGTTGAGCAACTGTTTGAGTTGCAACACCGCCCCCTGTGTTGTGTTGAATTTTTTGTCGATTGCCGTCTGACTTTTGGTGAGGTACTCCACGGCGTTGCGGTAGGACATGTCCACAAGTTTCTTCTTTTCCTGACGTTTGGGACACAAAATCTTTACCCGTTGTGAAGTTTTGCGTTCAACAAGTTGTTGCAACTCCTCGGCGTCGGGCAATTGCAGATTGGTGTACCATTCCTTGCTCAACTGCACCATGTCGCAATACTCGGCAAGAAAACTAGAAAGCGTCTGCGCCTCGTCCAACCCTGCGTCGCTGACGGCAATGTTGTTGGAAAACACCACCTTTCCGCCACGAATCATGGTGTGATTGACAACGCAATTCTTGCCGTTGGACGCCACTGCAAACATGTCGTAGTTGACAAATTTGGGCAATACAACAATTTGCTGGCTGTTTAGTTTTTCTATCAGTTGCAGGTAACGTTTGTAGGTGAGCGCCTGCTCGTACTGCATCTTGTCCGAAGCCTGCATCATTTTTTCCCGCAACACCTGTTTGACGGTGTCGTCGTCCCCCTCCAAAAATCTGACGGCGCCGTCCACTATTTTGCGGTAGTCCTGCTTGGAAATTTTCCCTACGCAGGGGGCGCAACATTTGCCGATGTGGTAGTTGAGGCAGGGACGAAAATTTTTGGGCAGTTTTTTGAAGTTGTAGTTGCAAGTTATTGTGGGGAAAACGGTGGACAAAATGTCCAAAAACGCTTTGGAACCGCCCTGCGTAAGTGGACCGAAGTACTTGCACCTGTCCTTGGACAACTTGCGTGTGGACACAAACTTGGGAAAATCGCTGTGCAAATCCACCTTGATGTAGGGATACTGTTTGTCGTCCTTCAACAAAATGTTGTAGGGCGGGGTGTGCTTTTTGATGAGCGTGTTTTCCAGACTTAACGCATCCGCCTCGCTTGCCGTGATGATGTAGCGAAAATCGGCAACGTGCGACAGCATTGCCAACACCTTTTCCGTTTTGTTGGTGGAAGCGTGAAAGTACTGCCTGACACGGTTTTTGAGAATTTTCGCTTTGCCTACATACAAAATGTTGCCGTCGGCGTCGTACATGATGTACACGCCCGGTTCATTTGGCAAATTTTTAAGTTTTGTTTGCAAACTTACCTGTTCCATACAAACAGTATAGCACAATTTTTACCGCAAAAAAACAACTTTCACGCAAAAATTGCATTGCAAACATGTAGGACTGCAAGTTTCAAAAGACAAACCCTCAACAAAAAATGTTTGCCTTGAAAATTGCGTTGCCACACACACGAAAAACGGCAAAAACGCCAATTTCTAAAATATTGATTTGTAACCAACGCCGAAAACGTAAATTTTCAAGCGTTGATTTACTGCAAACGGCAAAAAGTTTTTTTCAAAACGTTGATTTACAAAAAAGTTGGCAACGTCAATTTTTCCAATACTTGCATGGGAAAAGGCTTGTAAAACAACATTAACAAAAACGGCGGTGTTGAACTCCGCCGTTTTTGCACTGCACTTTTCCTTTTTATTCTTTGTTTGCCGTTGACGTTGTTTTCTGCCGTAGGCAACACAAACGTTTTACGCACATTTTGCGTACAAGCAAAAGGGTTGTTTACGTCATTTTTTTTTGTTGCAGACGCCGTGAGGCACTTTCCACAAAGGCGCAGTTTTCGTTTTTACCTTTTGCACTGCTAACGCCGTCGGCGTTTTGTTTGCCGATTACTTTTTGTTTAAGTTTTACTGCTTGCCTTGCGAGCATAAGACTGCAAAAGGGAATTGAGCGCTTTGTTTATCTGTTGCTGTTCCTGCACGGTGCGGTTGCCTTCCAGCCCGTTTTTTCGCAACAACTCCGAAGCACGCTGCAATGTTTCCTCGACGGGAGCGTTTTCTTTGCGAATACCCTCTATCTGAGAAGCAAGTTGCTTGGAATCCGCCTTTTGCAAAGCGTTGAGTTGCGCCACAAATTTACCGAACACACGTCTTGCCTTTTTTTCCTTTTTGCCGAACAAAACGCTGTCCACCACGCAAAAGAGGGCAAAAGCCAGCCAGAAAACCACCTGCACGACGACGTATTCCCTTGCGGAAACATCGTTGGCAAACGCCCAAAGATAGGACGAGCAAACTGCCGCATCCAGCGCAAACAGGTGCCAGAAAGCCACATGCCTTTTCTTGGGCACAAATTCAAACACAAGGGAAGGGCGTGGCGCTCCTCCGTTGACGTACGCACGCCATTGTCTGCGGTACTCGTCGGGAAGCATTACGGCAAACAGACCCGCAAGACGGGGATTTGACGCAATGCGCTGACGGCACATTTCCAACTTTCTGTTTTGCCTGCGATAGGGATTTTTGCACCAATTTACAAGACAAAAGGCAAAAAGACAGTCGAAAACGCCGATAAACACAAAAATATCGTAGTTTACAAGAAATTGCAAAATTTTTTCCAAAGACATAACTACCTCCGTTTTGTACAAGTGTTGACAGCAAATGCCACTTTTAACGTTTTTGACGAAAGTTTTTGAAAATTTTGTCTAAGCAGATTTTCACTGTTGAAAAAAATCACACAAAAAAACCGTCGCAAGGACGGTTTTTGTTTTTTCACACTGTTGATATTTTTGGGCAGACATTGCCTTGCAGGGTTACTAAGGCAAAATGTCGAGGTCAGTCCATAGAGATGAGTTTGTTGTCGGCAATGGACAGCACAAAGCAATCCACGTGTGCGATTTTGCAAATTTTTTGCACGGCAAGGCGGTAACTTGCCA
Source organism: Corallococcus sp. CAG:1435 (assembly GCA_000433775.1). Taxonomy (GTDB): domain Bacteria; phylum Bacillota; class Clostridia; order Christensenellales; family CAG-314; genus Fimimonas; species Fimimonas gallinarum. The sequence continues at coordinate 8,377 of HF998456.1, forward strand.
ACTGCGCCGAGTAACTTTTTTTGACAAGATTGCTGTGTGTTGTGTACTTAAAATCTACTACCGTTGCGTGATTTTCCGACAAAACAAGCAAATCTATTACCCCTTGAAGCATCACTTCGTCGCTGAAACGTGCGTCCTTTGCCACGGTGTTGTAGGGGGCGGAAAGCATGAAGGACATTTCGTGATACACCTTGCCTTGGGAAAGCAATTTGCGCAAATCGGGATTGTTGAGCGTGGCGTAGATGAGGTTCACGTCCAACTGACGTGCGTACTGTTGGTCAATTTTTCCCTCCTTCACAAGGCTGTCCACAGTTTGTGCAATTTTCTCTTTGTCGGCGTTGTAGTCTACGTACTGATACACCTTGTGATACGCCGTACCCACAAAATTTCTGTCGTTGTTTTCTTCCAGCACAAATTCGTTGCCCTCCGACATGTCGATGTAGTCCCTGTCGAGGGCGGAACTGACGATTTTCAAGGGCATCGCCGTTTGGTCTTTGAAAGGATAGACGTAGTTTAATTTTTGCAACACGCTTTGTTCGTCGGTGTACTGCTCGCACAAAAGTTGTCGTTGTGCCTCTTCCTGTGATTGCAACTGTTGTTCCTGAGCCACATTCACGAAACCGCAGTTGAGAAACTGCGTACCGTACTTTGTTTTCAACGCCGTCAACAGCCATTCCAGATGACTGCCTGCGTTTTGTGCCTGCTTGGGCATGCCGTCCAAATCTTTTTGAGAAAGAGTAGCCACAATGTTGAGTACGAATTTCGCCCTTGTCATGGCAACGTACAGCAAGCGCATTTCCTCCTCTCTTTGTCGGGTGGCGTTGAACATTCCGCAAGCCGTTGCCCCCAAAGTGGGAAAAACCTTCATCGTGTCGAAGTTGTAGTACTTCATGGACAGTCCCAAATCGGTGTTACATTCGAGGTTGTTGGCGTCAAACACAAACCTGCTTTCCAACCCCGCAAGAAACACCACGGGAAATTCCAATCCTTTGGAGGCGTGCATTGTCATGAGACGGACGGCATTGGCATTGCTCATGCCTTCCTCCCTGCCCTCTTCCTCCGTTGCGTCAAGATAGGAAAGAAATTTGTCCACGCTTTGAGAACATGCCGACTCTTTCAGTTGGTCTACAAATGCGTACAGTTTGCGAAGTCGCATTGCGCCGTTGGGAAACCCCTGCACATACAGTTGATAGGAAGTCTTTTCCAACAGCGTCAGCACCACTTCGTCCACCGTTGCGCTGTAGGAAACAAATCGCATTTGTTGCAAAAGTTGCAAAAACCTGTCGGCGAGGTTGCATATTTCGTCGTTTTTGCCGCTTGCAAGATACATTTGCATTCGGGTGTAGAAGGGAATACGCAAATCCCGTGAGGCGATTTTTATTTGCGCCAACTGATTTTCGGAAAAGCCCCCAAAGGGCGCAAGGCAGGCGGCAACAAAGTACACGTCGTTGAAGGGGTTGTCCACCGCTCGCAGCAAATTGACAATGTCCCTCACCTCTTTGTTGGCGTAACCGGTGGTTTTGAGGGATGCCACCACGGGAATGTTGTTGCGTACCAAAGCGTCGTAGATGTCCATTGCCTTGTCTTTCATTCCCCGCACGAGAATTACAATGTCATCGTAGGAAATGTATTTTGCACCGTCTTGCGTCTTGTACGCCATGCCCACAAAACGCTTTATTTTGTTTGCAATAAGTTCCCCCTGCGATTGGGAATAATCTTTGGGGCGTGTTTCCGTTATGTCGTACAGTCCCTGTACACGTTGCTGCATTTTGGGCGGTTTTACCACAAAATCTATCTGCACGGGAAGCGTTTTCAGTTGCGCCGTCTGATGTCCGTTGAAGCGGGCGTTGCCCGAGTAGTCCACCTTTCCGAAACTTTCCGTCATTATTACGGAAAAAACGTCGTTGACAAAGTCAAGAATATCGTTGTTGCTGCGGAAGTTGTCCTTCATTTCTTCCACCTGCCCCGTGTTGCTTTGTTTGTAACGGCGGTACTTGTTCATGAAAATGGAAGGCTCGCACCCACGGAAACCGTAGATGCTTTGTTTGATGTCGCCCACCATGAAGAAACGGGCGTTTTCCGCAAGTTGGGAAATTATCGCTTCCTGCACCAGGTTTGTGTCCTGATACTCGTCCACAAACACCATGCTGTACCTTTCACGCACCGATTGCAACGCTTCATCGTTGCGCAAAATTTTCAAAGCAAGATGTTCCAGGTCGTTGAAGTCCACCCCGCCACGCTGTTTTTTTGCGTTGAAAAATTTTTGCTCGAAACGTTGCAAAATTTCCACAAGTTTGTCGGTGTACGCCACCGCTTCCGCCGTTTCGCCACACAGCGTTTGCAAATCTTTGCCGGCGCACAGCGTCCTGTACTTTGCGGAAATGTTGTCAACCTGTTTTTTGAGGTAATCAAAATCGCTGCGAAGTTTTTCCTCAAATTCCTTGTCCGCCATTCCGAAGGTTTTCTTTGCATTGCGTTTGGGCAGGGACAAGAGTTTGATTTTGGAAATGTTCCACAACGCCTGTTGCAGGTTTTCCCATCCGTCAAGAAGCAGGCGTGCGTTTTCTGCGCACGCTTTGGCAAAATCTTCCATGGCAAGAGCGTCAAATTGTTTTTGCAAGTCGGCAAAAGCGTTGCCAAAAAATGTTGCGTTGCCAAAAATGTCCTCAAAAATACGTTGCAGTACGGGGTTTGCCTCGTCAAAGGTCAGAAAATTTTGCCTCTTTTGTGCATACCAACCGTCAAAGTCGTCTATACTGCGGGAAAAATCGTACAGTTTTTTGAGAATTTTTTTGAAATTTTCCTCTTTTCTGCCTGTGGCAAAAATTTTGTACACTCGGCGGAAAATTTCGTCGTCGCTTTGAAAGTACTCTTTGAACACGTCGTCCATTGCCGCTGTGCGCAAAGCGTTTACCGTTACCGTGTCCAGCACGGAAAAAGACGGGTCGATGTCCACCACGTAAAAATAGTTGCGAAGCAAGTCGCTGCAAAAGGAATGAATGGTGCTGATGCTTGCCGTGTCCAACTTTTCCAATTGCTGCACCATGCGTGGGTCGTTGCCCATCGAGCGCAGTTTGTCGGCAAGACGTGTTTTCATTTCCGCAGCGGCAAGATTGGTGAATGTTACCACCACCAACTGTGAAACGTCGGCGCCGTCGGCAATAAGCCTGGCGATGCGTGCTATCATCACGGTGGTTTTTCCCGTGCCGGCAGACGCCGAAACAAGCATGTTTTTGCCGTCGTAATTTATTATGTTTTGTTGCGTTGTTGTGAAATTTTTTGACATTTTTCCACCGTATCGTCTATGTCTTCCGCACTAACGGAAACTTCCACTTCTCTTTCCCCTTCGGTAAGCACGTCGCCGAAATCGCACACGTCCTTGTAGTCGCAGTAATCGCAACAGTGCTTGTAGGGAGAAACGTCGGCAAAGCCCTGCAACATCAGTTTGCCCGCCTGCTCTATCATTTCTATGGCGTACCGCACCTGATTTTCAAATTGATTTGCCGAAAGCAACTTGTTTCCACGCCTGCTAAGACTGCCGTCGGCATTGAGGGACAACCCCAGTTTTTCGCTTTTTTGACTTTGCGAAAGATTTACGTCCAGCCTGCACGCCACCTCGGCGTCGTCTAATGTACGCCCGTTGTACACATACACCTTGCTGTTGTCCGCTTCGGTGAAATTGTTGTGCATGTTGAAGTAGTAAAAGCCCGCCGGCTGATAGCCGTACACCGTCTGCACCGCCTTTACGTACACCAAAAGTTGCAGTTTGTGCCCCAGATACAAGTCCTTTTCGGTGTAGGAAGCGGCAGTTGCACCGCTTTTGTAATCTATTACGATAAATTTGCCGTCGTCCACGTCCACACGGTCTATTTTTCCTATCAGCAAAAACTTGCCGTCGCCGTAGTCCACTTCCACAGGGGGTAAATCTTCCTTGGTGCCGAAAGCAAGTTCCGTCGCCATGTTGGAAAAGCAGGATTCTTTGAGTTGTTTTTTCACCACCCTGCACATTCGCAATGCTTCGGCTTTGAGTTGTTCCAACATTCCCACCAACTGTGCGTTGGTTTTCATTGCCTTGTAGTAATCGTCGGAAATTGCATCGGCAAAACACTGACTTGCGGCGTCATTCGTTTGTGCGTCCGATTCGTCGAGATTTGCCTTTCGCACGTAATTTTCCAAAACTTCGTGCAGAATGTTGCCCAAATCGGACGCCTGCAACTCCGCCACCGAACGGGGCTTGACACGCAAACCGTATTCCAGATAGAAACGGTAGGGACATTTGTAGAAATCCGTCAGTTTGGAAACGCTGGTTTCGCTGTTGTCCAGGTAAAATTGCTTTCCGTTTTCCACACGCACATGACATGTTTTGAAAAATGCAAATTTTTCCGCCTGCGCCCCAAGATGCTTTTGCAGAACGGAAAAAGAGGGCGTTTTCACCTGCTGATTGTCCTGAAGACGGCGTTTTCCCGAAACAATTTTGGAAATTGCCTGTTTTGTGGTGTACACTTCCTCATCCGCCTGCTGTACAAGGCAAAGAGGCTGTCCTTTTTGAGTGAACATGTTTTGCAATTCCCCCACAAAGGGCGACGGTGTGAGGGCGTTTGCCCCGTCCGCCTCGGCATAGGAAACGTAAAGGTGTTTGGACGGTTCCAACAAAAGTTGAAACAGACTGAAACGTTCCCGCTTGTTTTCCACAAAAATCTGCGGTTCGACAAATATTCCCGACGCAGCCAAATCCTGAATGTTTCTGTCGGAAAGCAACTTGCAGTCGCTTTTGACGATGGGCATTGCGCCGTAGTTTGCACCCAAAAGAGCCAGAAACACAATGTCGTGCTTGCGTGCCTTTGCCATGTTGGCAAACACAACGCAGTCGTTGGTTACGGGAAGTACGGAAATTTTGACGGAAGCAAGCGCCGCCGTCAAAATGCGCAAAAAGTCTTCCAACTGCAAATATCTGCCGTGAAGCACCCTTTCCGCCTGCGACAGCACCTCTTCAAACTTTTCCTGCGCCTGCAAAGTAACCTTGCTTTCAAACGAAAGCCCGAAAGCCTGCTGCTGTTGGGCAAAAGCCACGTTTCTTTCGTTGAGTTGTGTTGTTTCCACCAATGTGCGCACCGTCGCAACAAACTGTTCGGCAGTGGCGGAAGAGGGAAACTTTATCTTTTGAAACAGTTGGAAAAACTTTTGACGGAATGCCTCGGCGTTGGCGAAATACGTTTCCGTTTGGCCCAAAGTGAAAGGGTTGTAGTTGTAGGAAACGTTGTATTTCAGACAATAATTTTCAAAGTGAAAAACGTTTTCGTCCACGTTTCCGTTGACGTCGAAACTGCCGCAAAAGAGATGATTTTTAACAAACGGTAGTACAAAATCCAGCCTTCCGTTGCTTTTGCACAGCGCAATGTAGTCGGTGATGAAAGTGGCGTAGGGGTGATTGCCCAACACAAACTGCCTGTCGCAAAAGTAGGGAATCTGCAACTCGTCAAACACCGTGGCTACGGCGTTGTAGTACTTGTTGACGTCGCTGGTTACAACGTACACGTCCTTGAAACGTCCCCCTCGGCGCACGTATCTCTGAATACGGCACGCCAAAGCGTACACTTCCTGCACACGTGTTTCGCCACGGAAAATTTCCACAAAATCGTCCGCCTCGACGGGGGAAACCTGCAGGTAACGGAAAAGATTTTCGCCTATCTGACGGGTGTATTTGTTGACGTAGGACATTCCCTCAACCACTGTTGGGACAATATTGTTTTTTCTGCAAACAGCCAATACGCCTTGGTAGATGTCGTTCAGGTACAGGTAGCCGTCCGCAGGTTTTTCCCCCACGCAGCAAGCCACCGTTACCCCACGGGAACACAGCATCAGTTGTTCCACCACTGCCAGTTCCTGCACAGACAGGTTGTCGAAGTCGTACAGATAAAAGTAGCCGTCGCACGCCTTGGAACGGGGAATTTCACTGCAAAACAAATCCAACTTGTCGGCAGAATCCACAAAAGCGTCCTTGGTGTAATCCATGTACGCTTTGTAAATCACCGCAATGTCGTGCGCTTTGCCCCTGACCCCCTTGGGCAGATTTTCTTTGAGCAAATCGTCGGGGGAAATTCTGCAATACTTCATTGTGCTTATGGTGTCGTACATGTCGGCAACAAAACCGGGCGTGTTCACCCCTTTTGTGTAGCAGGTGAGTTGCGTCTTTACGTCCTGAATAATTCCCGTCAGCGCCATTATGCCCGACTGCTTGGAAAGGTAGTCGAATTTGGGCAGAATTTCATTGGCAAGGCGGCGAAAAGTACGCACCCGAATGTTGAAACTGCCTCCGACGGCTTTCAACAGGGCACGTTCCGCTTCCATGGACGCTCTGTCCGGCACAATTACCGTGCGGACTACGTCCAGATTGGATTGGTCGACGCTTTTCAGCACCTTTGTGATGTAGGCGGCGGCGTCTTTCATAGAGTTGCTTTTGTAGATTGTAATCATTTTGCACCTTGAAAATATTGTAACATATTTTCCCCACTAAGGGCAACACACTTGTAAAAATTGTTGTGTCGCCGTGCAGTTTTTATGCTGTTTTTCAGTTTTCTCACAAATATCGGATAACAGTTGGCATTTGATGTCTTTTGTGTTATAATACATAAACAACGGCAAAAATTTTGCCATTAACAGGAAAATCAAAAACGGAGTTTTGAAATATGAAAAAAACAGCACTGATACTGTTGCTTGTGTTGGCGCTGTCTTTGGTTTTTGCAGGATGCAACCAGACAGAGCAAACGGAATCCATTCCCAGGTGGGGCAACGAACAGTACACATTCAACATCACCAAAGCGGATTTTGAATCCTCCGCCGTGTTCAACAACGAAACGTTTGTGAAGGAACCTTTCATCAGCGCCTACGAGATAAATCCCGAAAGAATGGACGAACTTGTTCCCGAAGACGTTTCCGGCACCTACGTTACAAAAATTCAGTTGAGTGCGGACGAAACGCAATGCA
>HF998456.1:15405-20182 GCA_000433775.1 Corallococcus sp. CAG:1435
AGTACAAGACGGAAACGCTCACGGCGCTTGCTTCCTACAACGAAATTGCCGCAACGTTGCAAACAATGACCATTGCCCCCGACAGCGAGGAAAATCCCTTTTCGGAACATGAAGGACTGACGACGTTGAAATCCACCACCGACACGGAAGTTGTGTTTTTGCGTGAATCGTCGCAACGTCCCCTTTCTTCCAAAACGGTAGTAAACGGCTTCTATCTGGGCAAAACGCATCAGGAAATTTCCCTCTACGACGTTACCACCACCTACGATTGGGAAAACGGCTCGGCAAAAGTTGTGTACAACAACCGTGCGGATGAAACAAAATCTTCCACGGCAACCAACAAACTCAACTACTCGTCGGCGACAAAAATTATCGATGCCAATCAGGTTTTGCTGTTTGCAAGAAGTTTGGAAAAAACTTCCACAAAATTTCAGGATAACCCCAGGGTACAAATATACCAACCCCTCAACAACACTGTGTATGTTGCAAGTTTCTTCTTCACCTATTCCAACAACACAATGCTGACAAATGCCGAAAATCAGTCGGTGTACGTGAAACTTAACAGTCTGAGCGTGATTGTGAATGACAGCGTGCTGGTAACGCAACTCAATCTTCCCGACACGGTAAACAGCGACAACAAAAATTTGGACAGCATTTCCATCGGAAGCGGAAAGACTCTCAACAAGTACACTACGGTGAGATTCCGTTCCGGCGTGTATTCCTACCAGTTGGTAACAATCGAACAGGACATTCTTGACGCCGTAACGGTAAAGGCGGAAGCCGAAGAGTAATTTCGACGAGTCCATTTGTTTAAGTAAAATGCAAAAAAGACGGTTGATACCGTCTTTTTTTGTGCAGATTTTTTGCATACGTTTTGTTGTTTTTGGCACAAACACGTATTTTGTAAATTGTTTTTTTGTTTGGTTGCCATGCGGTTGTAGCCAACTGTGCGTTTGCAAGGTACTGTCAGATATTTGTTGCTTTCGTCACGTAGGCACGTTATTGCGTAGGCATTTTGCGTTTCTCACAATGCATTTTTGTTGTTTTACAACACAACAAATTCGATTTTCGTATTTGCTTGTGTCTTCAACCTTTCAACGGCAAAAATTTGCGTTTGTAGTTTTCTTTGCTTTTGAAATCACTTGTGCGTTGAAAAAACGTTTTGCGTATTGTTTGGTATTGGGCAGAATTTTTCCGCAGGCAAAGGCAGTTTCTGCAATGTGTTGCACCTTTTGAATACAACGTGCAAGGAAAACCTGACTTCGTCGTAATTTATTGACAACTTCACGCAAGACATTCAGGGCATAAAAAAACGGCATTAAGCCGTTTTTTTGTTGTTTAATTGTTTGCCGAATCGTTGGCAGACGGCGTGTTTGTGTTGGCATTTTGTGCCTGCTGGGTAGGTTGCGTATCCGACGGCATTTGCGTGTTTGTGGTCGTGGAATTGTGCGCTGCCGCATTTTCCTTGCGATCCATAAACTGCATTACCTCTTCCGCAGTTTTTCCTTCCATAAGCATTTGTACTTCTTCCGTGTGGATTGTTTCTCTTTCGATAAGTACTCTTGCCATGTTGTGCAAAATATCCGTGTGTTTGGAAAGCAGTTCCGAAGCACGCTTGTGGCACGTTTCCACAATGGCACGCACTTCTTCGTCGATAGTGTTTGCCACTTCGTCGCTGTAACCTTTTTCCGTCTGATAGTTTCTTCCGACAAAAATTTCGCCTTCACTGCCGTAGAACAGCGGTCCTATTCTGTCGCTCATGCCCCATTCGGTAACCATTCGGTGCGCCGTTTGCGTGAGAGATTTAATGTCGCCGCTGGCGCCAGACGTGATGTTTTGAATGATTATCTCTTCCGCTACACGTCCGCCCAACGTCATTGTAATTTCGTCCAGCAACTGCTGTTTACTTACATGGTTGTTGTCGTTTTCCGGTCTTGTCATTGTGTAGCCGGCAGCCATTCCACGGGGAATAATGGTAACTTCATGCACGGGGTCGCAGTATTTCAACAAACTTGCCAAAATCGCATGTCCCGATTCGTGATAGGCGGTGATACGTTTGTCGGGCTCCGTTACCAGACGGGATTTCTTTTGCGGTCCCATGATAACTTTGTTGATGCCTTCGTTTACGTCCGCCATTGTGATGACTTTTCTGCCCGAACGAACAGCCAGAATTGCCGCTTCGTTCAACAGGTTTTCCAAATCGGCGCCGGTAAATCCCGCAGTAATTCTTGCCACTGTGCGGAAGTTTACATCCGGTCCTATCGGCTTTTTGCGTGCATGTACTTTAAGTATCGCTTCTCTTCCACGCACGTCGGGTCTGTTGACGTAAATTTGTCTGTCGAAACGGCCGGGACGCAACAATGCAGGGTCGAGAATATCTGCACGGTTGGTTGCCGCCATTATGATTATGCTTGTGTTGGTTTCAAAACCGTCCATTTCCACAAGCAACTGGTTGAGCGTTTGTTCACGTTCGTCATGTCCGCCGCCCAATCCTGCGCCACGCTGACGACCCACTGCGTCGATTTCGTCAATAAAAATGATGCAGGGCATGTTTTTCTTTGCCTGGTCAAACAGATCTCTTACACGGCTTGCGCCCACGCCCACGAACATTTCCACAAAGTCGGAACCGCTCATGGAAAAGAAAGGAACGCCCGCTTCGCCTGCCACGGCTTTTGCAAACAACGTTTTGCCCGTTCCCGGAGGACCTACCAACAACACGCCTTTGGGTACACGTGCGCCAACGTCGGTAAACTTTTTGGGATCTTTCAAAAAGTCGATGATTTCCTGCAATTCTTCCTTTTCTTCATCGGCGCCGGCAACATCGCTGAAACGCACCTTCATGTTGTGAATTGCCTTTGCACGGGATCTTCCGAAATCCATATTCTGGTTGTTTTGCTTGGCAATCTGACGGAACATCAACACGCCCAACAAAATGAGCAATCCTATCCACACAACGGGAACAATGTAGTCCGTCCAACTTGCGGCGTTGGGGTCTGCCGAGGTATATTTCAGATTCGGGGCTGTGCCGTCTTCGATTTTGCTCAGGATAAATTCATTCAGGGCATTTCTGTCGGCAGTTACAAACACGTAGGTTTGGTCGCCTTTTATACATTGTACCTGATAATAATTGAGGTAAACCGAGTCGAAAGACGCTATGTTCTTACGAAATTCGGCTTCGGAAATTTCTGTGCTTCTGGGGCTCAAAATGCGTACAAACACAAATACCAGCACCAAAAGAAGCAGTATCGATATTACCGAATACCAAAATCTTCTTTGTTTTTGTTCCAAGGTTAATCTCCTTTTGCGCAAAGCGCACTTATTCTTACGAATAATATACTATTGTACATTGTAACACAACATCACAGCGGTGTCAAACGCAAACGCCGAATTGCAACCGCAGTAAAACAACGAAGTTGCATTTTGCGATGCAAATTTTGTAATTATTTGTTGCAAAACAACAATTTTCGGCATACGGTTGTTGGTTTTTGGTACAACTATTTGCAAAAAACTTGTCTCAGTTGTTTTTCGACAAAATAAACTTTGCAAAAAAAGCGTGTTTAACAACGGTGTTTTTGTTTACTGACGCTTTCTTTGCCGCTGTCGTGATGTCTTTGTTTAGAATGTGTAAAAATTGTAATATAAAACGCTTGAAACAGTCTTAAAAACAGTTTTTTTTCAGCAAATATTTGCCCGCATTATGGAATTTGCAATAAACTGCGCCACCTGATTTACAAGTTTTTCCTTGGAAGTGTTCAGCGTGTAAAAATCTGCCATTCCACGCTCTGCGACAATGCCCACTATGCTGATGTCGCCAATTGACGGCAAATTTTTGTTTGTAGCGGCGCCGGGAACAATTCCCCCTTGCGATATTTGTATTTTGCCGATTTGCTCGGTAGTGCCGACGGCTGCGTCCACCACCACAAGTTGACTTTGAGGATGCATCTTTTTTATAAAGTCGTGACAATACACCAAGTTTTCGGCGGTGATGTTTTGGTTGCACAGCCCGTACACAAAGTAGGGTTTGCTCATCTGCGCATTAAGCAGACTTCCGACCCGTGGCCCCAAACTGTCGGCAAATACCTTTTCCGTTCCTATGCAAACAAATACGGGATTCTTAACCCTCTCTTGCAATTCTTTGGCAAGATTTTCTTCACCCTTCGGGTCGTAAATGCTCATTTCTTTCATAAAACCCCTCCGCATTTTTTTTGAGTTTGCCCCGATTTGAACTATTATATTTGCGTCGCCGTTGCGGATTTTGATTGCAAGGGGAGTTTTTTGAAGTTTTTTGTAGATAAAGTAACGCCCTCTGCATTTACGTGAATGTAAATTAACTGACAACAAAGGGAATCTGCCCTGAAAATTCTCGAAAAACGTTGCCGTTGGCATAACATGCGTTTTTGACGGATTTTTTTGACAAAAAACAGTGCATCTTTGACGAGTACTTTTACTACATTTCTTACATATTGCGTCGCTTAGTTAGTAAAATTTCAAAAAACATTGCAACGCATTGCAAAAACTCTGTTCATTAAAGCGTTGCGAAGTTTCAACTACTTTTGCGGCGGTTTTGAAAGGGATTTTCTTTATTTATTGCTTTTTGAGTTTTAACACACCTATGTATTCCCGTTTGCCGTGCGATTTTAATGCAATATCTTTCCGACCTTTCCTACACATTTCATCACTTCGTTGGTGAATTACAAAAGACATTGCAACGCATTGAAAAACACTACCCATAACCCATTACAGAGTTTCAACCACTTTTGCGGCGGTTTTGAAAGGG
>HF998457.1:0-15414 GCA_000433775.1 Corallococcus sp. CAG:1435
TAGGCAAAGCCCGTCACGTCGTAGGTGACGGCGGGATTTTGCCCGTAGGTTACGTTTTGCGCCGTGACGGTAACTTGGAGCGTCGCTTTGGCTACGGAAAACTGTGCGCCCGTCACCTGCGTGTTGTAGTTTTTGTTGATATATTCGTCGGTAATTGTTGCCGTGACGGTGTGATCGCCCACGGTAAGCTTGTCGTCGACGGTAAGCTTGCCGTCGAAGGTAAAGTCGAGGCTTATTTTGTCTGCGTCCTCTGCGATGAAGCCGCTGTGAGAAAAGGTGACTTGGGGCTCATTGCCGTAGGTGACGTTATTGGCGGAAAGGGTGACGTATGCGGTGCGCTTTGTCACCTCGAAGGAGGCTTGCGTATACTTGAAGTCGTAGTTGTCTGCCGAAAGACCGCTTGCCGTGACGGTGTAGTTTCCCACGGTAAACACGCTTTGAGTATAGTTTTCACTATCCTTTTGGTAGGTGTAGACAATGCTGCCGCCCAGCACGCTTTCGTCCTCGCCATACACAAAGCCCGTAACGCTGTAATTTACGTCTGCCTTTTCGCCGTAGGTGACGTTATTGGCGGAAACGGTCACCTTTAAGGGGGCGCGTTTTACCGTAAGAGAGGCGGAGGGCAAAGTGTAGGAGTAGTTGTCCAGCCCATGCGCCGTGACGGTGACGGAATACTGCCCTACGGCAAGTTTGTCGCCGTCGCAGACGATGTCCGCCGTGACGTTGTTTTTAAGCTCGGAGTCGCGTTCGAGAAGCCCCGTCACCGTCACCACGGGCTGCGCCGTCTGACCGTAGATTATTTCCTTTTCCACGTCCAGCGTTATCTGCAACGGACGCTTTGCCACTTTCGCAGTTGCCGAAAGGGTTTTTTGCGTTACCACCAAGCCGTCCATATAGCTTGCCGTGATCACCGCCGTGACGGTCTGACTGCCGGCGCCCTCAAACGAAAAGCTTGCGCCCTCCATTGCGCCCGCCGCAGTCTGCCATTTGTAGGAAAACGCCACGTTTTCCGTATTGGGCAGGGAAAGCGTTACGCTGTCGCCGTAGACGGGGTTTGCGGGCAGGTTGATGACTGCGGAGGAAAGATCCACCTCGTAGCCTGCGTACACTTCCACCGCTCTTTCGGCGTCGGGCATACCGTCGGGATAAACCTCGCTGACGGGCTGCGTGCAGTCGCTGTCGGCAAACCAGCCCAAGAAGTTGAGCCCGACGGGGCTTTCCAACGATTCGGCAGGAATGGCGTCGCCGTAGTGCAACGTCTGCGTTACCTGTTTGCCCAGATAGTGGCGCACGAGGGTGTATTGCTTCTGCACGTATACCGCCGTCACGTCGGTGCGGGCGGTGACGTTTTGATAATTGCCCTGCCAACGAGAGAACTCGTAGCCGACGTGCTGCGGAGCCTGCGGCACAGTAGCGCTGCCCCCTGCGGGCACCTTTTCCGTTTTGAGCACCTGCTGCGTTACGCCGTCGATAAAGGTGACGGTGTATTCCACGGGAGCGGGAGGCTGTTTTTCGTGTGCTTCGAACACGGCATAGAACGTAACGTTTTGCGTTACCGTGTGCGACTGCACCGTGACGCCACCTTCCGAAAGTGACCAGCCCACAAACTGATAGGTGTACTGCTCGTCTTCCGCCTTTTGCGGCTGACTTTCGGGGAACTGCACCTCGGAGCCTTTTTCCGCCGTGTAGGAGTAGAACTGCTCTCCCTCCGAAATGAAGGTGACGGTAAACTGCTCTTCCTGCGGCTGACATGCCGCCAGCGCTCCGCAGAACGCCATTGCCGCAGTCAGCAAAAGTATTATCAGAATTTTGTTCGTTTTCATTTTATCGTCCTCCTCGATAGGAATGTCGTTTTTGTAGTTGTATATGTTAAACGCAGCGAATATGCGCCGCGTGTGACGTCCCGTGTGCGACCGAACAGGCAATTTGCCCTTCTTTGAAGATTGTCCTGCCGCATTGTTACGACCAGACCGCCCTACTGCCGCCGGCAACGCCTGCCTTGTGCCGAGTGACGCCGCGCCTGCCTGTTTCTCTGTCTGCCACGGCTGTCGGCACACCGCCCGCCGCAGGCGAAACTTTCGGAGCCTGTACGACCTTGTGTCAAAGCCTTTCACCGTCGGACGGCGCGACGTTTTGCAGATTATCGGGTGTGTCATTTTCTAATATCTAATATATATAAATAACAGAAATATTTGCTTTTACCTATTTTACTATAACGGCAATGCGCTGTCAAACGACTTGGCGAGGTTGAATCACATTTTGCGTGATTTTTCATTCTTTTTCGTCATAGTTTTGCATAATTCTGCCGTTAGTATGTGCATTAGGGCGTTTTTGTATTGCCGACGGCTGCAAAATGCGCCCGTCGCCGCAAGTAAAACCGCAGGGCTAATATTTAAATAGACTGCGTTTTTATTATGGTTATTTTGGCCATCTATTAAAATTGGATTTACTTACACGACAAAACCGTCCCAAAGGACGGCTTTGAAAAATTGGTTTGAGCATAAAACTGTTTGTTGAAAAACTTGACACTAAGTTGTTTCTTTTATCCAAATGACGGGCGTCACGCCATCAGTATCGTAATGCCAATAATTACCGTCGGTTATAGCGCTTTCGCCCTCAAACGGGTTGCTTTCGCTATAATAGTAGCATGTGGCAGATGCAAGGTTTTCAGCATTTGTTTTATCTATCTTATTCCCCTCCTTTTCCGATCCGCCATAGTACACGGTTGTTATAGAGTCACAATCAGTAAACGCACCATTAAAGCACCCCATAAACTGACTGCCCTTAGCAAAAACAACTGTTTTCAAATTAGTACAACCAGCAAATGCGCTTTGTTTTATCCATTGTACACTCGCGGCAATATTTACAGAAGTTAATGATGTACAGTTTCTGAACGCATCATCGCTGATTTCTTCACCGCTTGTAATAATTACAGTTTTAAGACTATTATTCCTAATAAACCCGATTGCCACGGCGGGAATCGTTGCTTTTTCAATGAAACAACCACTGAACGCATTCTTCCCGATGCTTGTTATACTATCAGGAATAGTGACAGATATCAACGAACTGCAATTACGGAATGCACACTTGCCATAAATAACGACGTGCTTTGACCGTTAAATCAGTATTTGCAAGTTAAAATTTCTGCTTGAATTTCAGCGCAGTCAAAGCACTTTTTTCATTGCAGGAAAAACTTAAAAGTTACAGACTTTCACAAAACGACACCTTCAAAATTATCTATGCTTAACACTTTGAAACAACGACCTTGTAATTTCTGAAAATAAAAAACGTCATGTTGTGTGCTTGTACGTTGCACCGCTGTTAAGTAAGAACACACAGGTATAGATACCTTAAAACGTGGCAAAACTAACTAATGCTACGGACACAGTTTTACGCCAATTTACATAACAATACAACGGAGCATTTGTGTTTTTGTTGATACGTCCGAACAGTGTTCGCCGCAAAAAACTGCAAGGAGAACCTGCAAATGACCATCAAACGTGGAGAAGTTTACTACGCCGATCTTAACCCCGTTGTGGGAAGCGAACAGGGAGGAATACGCCCCGTTGTGGTGTTGCAAAACAACGTGGGGAACAAGTACAGTCCGACGGTGATTGCCGCCGCCACCACTTCCAAACTTACAAAAGCCAAATTACCGACGCACATTCCTCTGGCGAAGGAACTTTCGCCGTTGCCAAAGGATTCCGTTGTGCTGTTGGAGCAAATACGAACAATAGACAAAAGCAGAATAAAGGAAAAAATCGGCGAATTGCCTCCGGAAGTTATGCAACAAATAAACGACGCTTTGCTTTTGAGCCTTGGATTTTGAAAATCCGAGGCTTTTTCATTGTATGAATTGGCGACGAAAACACCGCAGTTGTTTCTGTGAAGTTTTACTGCTACGCATTTTGAAACAGCAAAAAACTTTGACGGCTCTTTACAAATGCAAGTTTTCAAATCAAACCCGAACAGAAAGCAAACAATGTACAAAACGGCAAGAAGACCAACGGCAAACTACAACAGAAAGAAGACTGCAACGGCAATAAACTACAACAGAAAGAAAATGCAACGGTAGGAAGACTGCAAAAGAAAGAAAACTTTAACGGCAAACCAACTTTGCCCACTACCTCACACTGCAAGGCAATACATTTTTTCAGTGAAGCACACTAACACACAAAAACTACTGAAAATAAACTTTTACAACTTTTTACAAAAACACAGTGTGACAAATCAAACCCGAAGCGAAAAGCAAACAATGTACACAACGGCAAGAAGACCAACGGCAACTACAACAGAAAGAAAACTTCAACGGCAAAAATCGTGCAAAAAGGTGTTGGTCGCCGTTTTCTCAAAAATTAAACTCATCGAAATTTGTTTTGGACAAAAAAACAACGCCCACCAAAGGACGTTGTTTCTTGTCGTATTGACTACTTCAATTCTTCCAGACGGTCAAGCAATTCCTTGCGCAAATCGGTGAATTTGGCGAGTTTTGCTTTTTCGTTTTCCACCAAGTTTTGCGGTGCCTTGGACAAAAAGCCCTGATTGTTCAACTTGCCCTTTGCACGGGCAATTTCGCTTTCGGCATTTTCCAATTCCTTGGCAAGACGGGCAATTTCCTTGTCCCTGTCCACCAAATCGCCCAAAGGCACTTCGCATGTGGCGGCGCTGCTCACCGCTTTTACGCATTTTTCGCCAGCGGGAGCGCAACTGCAAATGACCTCTTCCAGTCCGCACAGTTTGGAAAGGTACATATCGCAACAATTGAGCCTGTCGTCCCCCGCTTTGATGTACAGGCGGATACGTTTGGAAGGCGCCACGCCGTACTGCGAACGAATGTTTCTTATCTTTGCAACAAGGTCTTTCAATTCTTCCACAAGTTGGCAATCGGAGGCGAAGTTGAGTTTTTCGTCATAGACGGGGTACCTTTCTATCATTATGCTTTCGCCGTGTTGCGGCAAAGCCTGATAGATTTCCTCTGTGATGAAAGGCACAAAGGGATGCAACAGTTTGAGAATTTTGTCCAAAACGTACACCAACACCGAAAGAGTGTCCCTGCGTGCAACGTCGTCGGTGCCGTACAGTACCGGCTTTGTAAGTTCGATGTACCAATCGCAAAATTCGCTCCAAACAAAGTCGAACAGCGTCTGGCAGGCAAGTCCGAGTTCGAACTTTTCAATGAGGTCCGTTGCCTGACGTGTAATGTCGTTTAGGCGTGTTAAAATCCACTTATCTGCAAGCGTCAGTTTGCATTGCGACAAATCTACCAGCGTTTTGCCTTCGCAATTCATCAAAACAAAACGGCTTGCATTCCAGATTTTGTTCATAAAGTTGCGGGTGCCTTCGATTTTGTCGGAAGAGAAACGAATGTCCGAACCGTTTGCAACGCCGTTGAGCAATGCGAAACGCAACGTGTCTGCGCCGTACTTGTCGATAAATTCCACAGGGTCGATGCCGTTGCCCAAGGATTTACTCATTTTTCTGCCCTGTTCGTCACGCACAATGCCGTGCATAAGTACATCTTTGAAGGGTACTTTGCCTGTGGCGTACAGCGAACTGAAAATCATCCTTGCCACCCAGAAGAAAATTATGTCGTAGCCACAAGAAAGCACGCTGGTCGGGAAAAATGCTTTGAAATCGTCGCTGTCGGAACAGAATCCCAATGTCGAGAAGGGCCACAAAGCGCTGGAAAACCATGTATCCAACACGTCTGCGTCTTGGTGAATGTGTGCGCTTCCGCAATGAGGACACACTTTGGGGTCTGTTTCTTCGCAAATTTCCGCTCCGCAATCGTCGCAGTACCACACGGGTATGCGGTGTCCCCACCACAGTTGACGGGATATGCACCAATCCCGCACATTTTCCATCCAGTTGAAGTAGGTCTTTTCAAAACGTTCGGGGTGAAACTTTATTTCGCCATTTCTGACTGCGTCGATGGCAGGTTTTGCAAGGGGTGCCATCTTGACAAACCACTGCTTGGAAACGATGGGCTCCACCGTTGTGTGGCAACGGTAGCAACTGCCCACATTGTGCTTGTGAGGTTCCACTTTTTGCAAAATTCCCATTTCTTTCAATCTGGCAACAATGCGCTTGCGTGCTTCGTATCTGTCCAAACCGGCAAATTCGCCTGCATTTTCGTTCATTGTGCCGTCGTCGTTCATAACACGGATTATCGGCAAATTGTGCCTTACGCCCACTTCAAAGTCGTTGGGGTCGTGCGCAGGCGTGATTTTAACAACGCCCGTACCGAAAGACATATCCACGTACTCGTCGGCAATTACGGGAATTTCCCTGTTGACAAAAGGCACGATGACGGTTTTGCCGACAAGGTGTTTGTAACGCTCGTCGTTGGGGTTTACCGCCACAGCCGTGTCGCCCAGCATTGTTTCGGGACGTGTTGTGGCAAACGTTACGGTAGTTTTGCCGTCCTTTGTGGTGTATCCGTAATGCCAGAAAAATCCGTCCTGTTCGGCGTATTCCACCTCGGCGTCGGACAGTGCCGTCTGACAGTGCGGACACCAGTTGATTATTCTGTCGCCACGGTAGATAAGCCCCTCTTTGTACATTCTGACAAACGCCTGACGCACCGCTTTGCTGCAATTTTCGTCCATGGTGAAGGCAAGACGTGTCCAGTCGCAACTGCTTCCCAAGTATTTGAGTTGTTCCACAATGCGTCCGCCGTACTGCTTTTTCCATTCCCAAGCACGTTTCAAAAAGCCTTCTCTTCCAAGGTCGTGCTTGTCTATGCCTTGTTTTTTCAACGCTTCGATGATTTTCACTTCCGTGGCAATGCTGGCGTGATCGGTGCCCGGCAACCACAAGGTGTTGAAACCCTGCATACGTTTGAAACGAATGAGGCTGTCCTGAATGGCGTTGTCAAGAGCGTGTCCCAAGTGCAGTTGCCCCGTGATGTTGGGCGGAGGCGTAACCATGGAAAAATAGGGTTTGCCTATTTCCGCTTTTGGGGTGAAGTAACCGTTTTTGAGCCAACGCAAATACAGTTCCTTTTCAAACAAATTTGGCTGATAAGTTTTTTCTATCATAACTTTTCTCCCGAAAATTTTTTGACTTTGTTTAGGCAGTTCAGCAAAATTAACGTGCATGCACGTTTCGGACGTTCGTTTTGCCCAAAGGGCTTTTCTTGTGCGCCGTTACATGCACAAAAAGACGTTTTGAAAACAAAAAAACGCAGTACGCCCAATAAAGGGCGAACTACGTCGCTGTACCACCTTTTTTCAACGGAAAACCGTCCTCGATGCCTCTAACGGAGCCACCCGTACGAAGATACTTTCGCAAATTGCGCCGTTTCTCCCCGTCGACAGAACAAACTACATTTTTCGCACATCGGTACGGAATTTTCACCGCAGTCCGCTCTCTGAAACCGACGCTAACGAAAAACCTTTTGTCCGCAGTCTTTCTGATTGCAAGTGTACCACATTGCAGGCGATTTTGGCAAGTGTTTTGCGCCTGTTTTTGTGCCTTTTGCAGGGCAACAACGAAAGGCGGGGGGAAATTGACGACTTTTTTTTCAAAAGCCCTCATTGCCATTGTTGCAAATGCAATTTGCCCCTTTGCCAACGTCACACACAGCAATCGTTCAGAATTTTTTCCACTATTTCCCTCACCTGAGTGCGAATGGCGCTGCCACTGTGGCCGGAAGAAAACGCCGTGTACTTTTTGTGAAAAATTTCGTCGAAAACGTCAACGTCAAGTTTGTTGTTGCAAATTTTAATTACCGTGTACAAACCGTTTTGCAATTCCACTCTCAACGAAAAGCAGTTTCCCTCTTGCACGAAGCCGTGATTTTTCAAAAGCGTACCGTCTGCCGTACGTCCGTTCAACATGTAACTGTAATTCATGGGAAAATTGTACCACTATTTTTATGAAATTTCAACAGACACAACGCATTTAATGACGGTTTTCGGCAAACGACAACGGCACTTGCAATGCAAATTGCTTTCACATTGCAACTCGTTGCAAAACTCAAAGACCTTGAAAAACTTCCAAGACAAACAAAAAGGTTGCCGACAACACTTTTCAATCTCCCCTCCGCACTGTGGGGCAATTTGGTTACAAAATTGCCTGCAAAACAACACCGATAACCAAAACGGCACAAGAAGTTTTGCGTCGGTTGTGATTTTTGGCGAAAACAACCCGATTTTACACCGCATTTGCAGTACTGAAACGGCACGTGTAAAAAAAGTTTAGGGTAAAATTCCTTTTTTACCGCCTCACATCGGCACATTTTTTTTGTAAAAACAGTAGTATGCAATATGCAAACGGGAGGTACAACTTGAAAAAAAACATAGCAATCTTACTTGTAGCACTGCTTGTGTGCGTTGCAGTTGTTGCAACGGCATGCGACAAAAAGGACAACGTCGTGCGTGTAAACGAAGTTACGCACAGTTTGTTTTACATGCCCCAATACCTGGCAATGGCGTTGGGATATTTTGAAGAAGAAGGACTTGAAGTGGAAGTTACCAACGGCAACGGCGCTGACAACGTGATGACGGCATTGCTCACGGGGGAAGCGGACATCGGACTTATGGGTTGCGAAGCCAACATCTACGTGTATTTGCAAGGGAAAAAGGACTACCCGAAAGTTATCGGACAACTGACCAAACGTGACGGCAGTTTTTTGGTGGCTCGCACGGACACGAAAAACTTCGACTACTCAAACATAGAGGGAAGCACCGTGCTTATGGGCAGAAAGGGCGGTATGCCGGCAATGATTTTGCAATACGTACTAAACAACAAAGGCTACACCGACGGCGTCAACATCACAATGGACTATTCCATTCAGTTTGGCGCATTGGGACCTGCTTTTACCGGCGGTACGGGCGATTTCGTGCCGTTGTTTGAACCGGCGGCAAGTCAACTTGTGCAGGAAGGCAAGGGATACATTGTTTCGGCTATCGGAATGGACAGCGGAGAAATCCCCTACACCTGCTACACCGCAACGGCGGAATTTCTGAAAGACAACTCGAAAAAGGTGGAAAAATTTTTGCGTGCCGTTTGGCGTGGTACGGAATATGCCCTGTCCCACTCGGCGGAAGATTGCGCAAGACTTGTTGCCCCCTACTTTGAAGGAACGACGTTGGAGTTGCTGACAACTGCCATTCAAAACTACCAGGACTTTGACGTGTGGACGGTAACCCCCGTTACCGACAGAGAGGCTTTCAGCCGTATTCAGGACATCATGGAAAATGCGGGAGAACTGTCGCAAAGGGTGGATTACGAAAAAATTGTGGACAATACCTGTGCCAACAAAATTTCCCCCGTCAAGTAAAGCCCGAGAAGGCTTACCAGCGAGGAGGAGCAAATGAAAATTTTGCAATTTGACAAAGTAAGCAAGGTGTTTTACACCCAGACGCAACAGACAACGGCGCTGCACAACGTGTCTTTTTCCGTAGAGGAAGGACAGTTTGTGGCGATTATCGGACCTTCCGGTTGCGGAAAAACCACAATTTTGTCGCTGGTGTGCGGTTTGATTCAACCGACAAGCGGAAAAGTTGTGTTTTCGCAGGAAAATTCCGTAGGGTACATGTTGCAGCGTGATCAACTTTTCGAATGGCGCACCATTTGGAAAAACGTGCTTCTCGGCCCCGAGATTAAGGGCAACGTTGCCCAAAGAAAACCCGTTGTGGAACAGTTGCTTAAAAAATACGGTTTGTGGGAATTTCGCAATCACTACCCGACGGAACTTTCCGGCGGTATGCGCCAAAGGGCAGCGCTGATACGCACGCTTGCAACAAGCCCCGGACTGTTGCTTTTGGACGAACCGTTTTCCGCATTGGACTTTCAGACACGTCTGGAAGTGTGCGACGACGTGTATTCCATCATCAAAAAGGAAAACAAAACGGCGGTGCTTGTTACGCACGATATTTCCGAAGCCATTTCCATGGCAGACACAATCGTCGTGCTTACAAAACGTCCCGCAACTGTGCTGACGGTGCACAACACCAATCTTCAACACATAGCGACGCCCTTAAAACGCAGGGAAAGCCCCGATTTTGCCAAACAGTTTGAAAAACTTCACAAATACCTGACGGAGAACGCCAATGAATAGGCAATTTACTGCGGAACATCTGCGATTTTTGAGAAAACAAAAGATACACAAAATTACCGTGCACGTAACGCAGGTAGTTGTGCTGTTTATTATGCTTGCCGTGTGGGAACTTGCGGCGCAACTGGGCTGGATAGACAGTTTCATCACCAGCAGTCCGTCACGCATTTGGGCAACGCTTAAAGAACTTGTCGCCGACGGAACAATATTTCGTCATGCGTGGGTTTCCACGGTGGAAACGTTGGCAGGATTTGCCATCGGCACAATTTTGGGGTACATTGTTGCCGTCGTTTTGTGGTGGAACAACTTTTTGAAGGAAGTTTTCGAGCCTTACGTCGTTGTGCTTAACAGTTTGCCCAAAATTGCGCTGGGACCTGTAATAATAATTTGGGCAGGCACGGGAAAAACGGCAATAATCACCATGGCTGTGCTGATTTCCGTAGTTATCACCACCATCACCATGCTAAACGGCTTTTTGGAAACGGACAGCGGAAAAATTTTGCTGTTGCGCTCCATGCGTGCCAACAGATGGCAGATTTTTACCAAACTGGTTGCCCCTGCAAATGTTCCGACGCTTATGGCGACGCTCAAAATAAACGTCGGTATGGCGTGGATAGGCTCCATCATGGGCGAATACCTTGTGTCCAAAGAAGGCCTTGGATATTTGCTCGTGTACGGGTCGCAGGTTTTCCGCCTGGATTTGGTGATGACATGCACCATTGTGCTGTGTGCCTTGGCGGGCGTGATGTATGCGCTTGTGGCTTTGCTGGAAAAAATAGTAGTCAAAAACTACCGTTGACAGCAGTGTGTAAACGAGTGTTTGCAAAACACAAACCTTGAAAAGGAAACTTTTACAAACCGACGTTTATTTTGCATGGTGAAAAGTCAAAATCGTGAAATTAAACAAGACTTTGACATTTTACACAGCAAAGCGTTGCGCAGAAAAAATACGCAGAAAAAAGACTTAACGCAGTTGACCTTTTTGAAAAGGTCAATTGAAATTGCACAAAACGCCAAAATGCCTGTAAAACGGCATGTCAAGGAAGAATACTAAGCCGTACAGATTATGCCAAAGTAAAAGACACAAACAAAGTTCAAAACAACTTAGTACAAAACTTGCAGGTTGCAAACAACGGCGTGCCGTATTTTTACAAGGCATACGAACAGGCGGTATACGAAAAATGTATTTACACAGCCTGTCAGGGAAGAATAATAAGCCGTATAAATTCTTGCAAAGTAAAAGACAAAAACAAAGTTCAAAACAACTTTGTACAAAACTTGCAGGTTGCAACACAACAACGGCATGCCGTGTTTTGACAAGGCAAACGAAACAGGCGGTAATCAGAAGATGTATTCAGACCGCCTGACAAGGAAGAATAATAAGTCAATCATTTTTTGAAACTTTGTAAGCAGAAATGTAAACAAATTGAAAAAGTTGAAAGTGGCACAAAGCAATTCTGCTACGACGCACACAGAGCCACAATGTCACACGGTACGCAAAACTTTGTACCGTGTGCTTGTTTTTGTTACCCAAAGCATGTTGCAGTACGGTAAAACAACGAAAAAATTCCGCTCAGACAAGGTTTGAAAGCATTTTTACCTGCCAAGTTTCCGCTCGCCTTACTAACGACGTTGACAACGCTTTACTGAAAGTTTCAGATATTTCCGACTTTGCAGTTACAGGAATAAATTTACAAACAGGAAAATATTTGTAAAGCATGAAGATGAAAGATATTTTGTCCGACGGCGCAACGGTTGCAGGCTGTTGCATAGGCGTAGGTTTTTTGAGTGGCAAGGAAGCGCAATTATTTTGGGGAAATTTTGCCGGCATAGGCATTTTTGCCCTGTGTTTTTTTGTGGCAAACACCGTTCTAAGACGCTTTTGCTACCAAAAAAACTGCAAAAACGTTGCCGACCTTTTGCACGCCTGCTTTCCCAAAACGGCGGGTGTGTTTCTCACGCTGTTTCTGACTTGCAGTTTTGTGTGCATCGTAACCATGCTTGCAGGTGTGCAGGACTGCGCAGCCTCTTTTTTCCCCACACCGTTGCCGCTGTTTTCCGTGGTTGTGGCACTCATTTCCGCACTACTTCTGAAAAAGGGATTGACGGCATTGAAAGCACTCAATGCGCTGTCGCTGTTGCTTGCAGTAGCCTACCTTGTTGCCTTGGCTTTCACCACAAACAACACGTTTCAAAAGGCGGAAACGCCTCTTTTCATGCCGATACAATATGCGCTGTTTTCCACAACGATGTCGCTTGGCGTGATTGTACCGTTGTCGCAAAGCAAACGTAACACCCAAGCAACTTTGGTAGCCACCGCACTGCTGACGATAGCCATGCTTGCCGTGCTGTACATTTCCGACTTTTCGCTCAATCTGCCTCTTTTTGCAAAGACGGACAACGTTGCCGTGAACATTTTGGGATGTGCCGCAATAGTACTTACTACCGTTATCGGCGTTGTGGCAAATGCCCTGCCGTTGACGGATTTCTTGGAAACGGTAATTCCCGACAAGACATTGACGCTTTTCACGTTGTTTTGCCCTGCGTTGGCGTTTTCGCTTTTCGGGTTTGACTTTGCATTGAAGTACGGATATGTGTTTGTTTCCGCCGTCGGATTGGTGTTGCTTTTGACTGCAACTGTGAAACTCGGCAAAAAATGCGGACATCTCTCACACAAAAAATCCATGTGCAAAAATTGTAATACCAAACACGGTTTGTACACAAAACGTTAGTACGGTTGTGAAAATTTGTTACAATTTCACCAATATATCAATGACGCCTGAGGCAAAATGTGCTGAAGCCGTCGTTTCAAAACACAAAAAAAAGGAACTTTACCGATTTGCAAAGTTCCTTTTTTCATGTAAAACAGACTTAATTCAGCGTGTTTGTTTTTCGCTTTCGGCAATGTATTTTGCGTACAGTTTTTCATCACCGTGCAAAAAGTATTCGTCAAGGTAGTTGTCGTCAAAACTGATGTCGCACACCTTCAGCATGGCGTAGGCAAGCATATTGCTTACGTTTTCCTTCGGCTTTTCCGACAAAAATTGTTTCACCGTGTTGTAGGCGTCCACCAATGCCTGCGTTTCCACCCTGCGTGCAATTGTTACGCATGTTGCAAACGCCCGAATAAACGCCTCGTTTTCGGCAAATTCACCCAAAACGGAAAAATCCACCAGATTGTAGGCGTTTGTTACGCAAACGAACAGTTTTCCGTCGTAATGCAGTCGCACCAGATTTTCCACAAGCACCTGCGCCACGCCCTGGTCGCACAATGTTGAAAACAACTGTCGGGAAGCAAAAGCCAGATAGTGATTGTCCAGAAAGGGAAATGCACCCAGCACCTGCGCCACAAAAGGAAGATTTTCGTAGTATTCCTCGCTTTTTCCCGCCAGAAACATTGCTTTGCTGTTGTAAATTATCGGCTCGATGTAAAACATGAGTTTTTCCGACGTTTGTGAGTCGGCAGGCATTTGCAGGTACTTGTAGCACTGCGTTCCTGCAAAATACAACAACTTGTAAGGCACGAAAAAGTGGCGGAAAACCCTTGCGGAAGAATCGAAATGCGTCAGTTCCTCTTCGGGTCTGTTTTGTTTCAAGTAGTCGCACAGCACCTTGGCGTAACAATCTTCAGGTACGGCACGCAACAGATTGAATGCCGCCTCCTGCGCCATTGCCAAATTTCCGACGTTGTAAAACGCCATAGAACACAATTTCAACGCTTCCAAACTGGTGTTTTTGAAATTGGCGTACAGTTGCTGTGCAAATTGCACCGCCATTTCCACATCGTTGAGGTGTACGGTGGCAATATGCACAAAGTCTTCCAAATCGTACAGCGTCGCTTCTTCTTTTACAGCCAGCGCCTTGGTCATCAGTTTTTTCAGAGTGGAACGCAGACGCTTGTCGTTTACTTTGAAAAGTATTTCTATCGCACCGCCTATCGAGGCATAGGAACCGCCGTCGGTGTTTGCCAGCCGCTTGGCAAACCGAACGCCTTTTTTGTAGTCTTCCCTGTACAAAGCCAAAGATATTTGCGCTTCCAATGTGGGAATATGGTCGGTGTCGGCATCCAACAGACGCTGCGCATATTTCTCGGCGCCTTCGTCGTCGCCCTCCATGTAGCATCTTTCCATGTTGACACGCAAACTTTCCAAATACTTTACCGACTTTACGTCGTAAAAATTGTTGGATGCGTACTGCGGATCGTCAAACATTGCCGTGTCGCCTGCATAGTTGAGGTCGGGCGACGGATAGTTGTCGTCAAACTCGTCGTAGAAGTTGACAAGCAGCGATTTGTCGGCGTGAATTGTACCTTCGTACTTCAAAGTTACCGTTCTGTCCGGTTCACAAAACTGCACTACGCTTTTCAAAGCGGAAAAATTTTCCGCCAACTTCATGCAATCGGTGTAGAGGGCGTGCGTAAGACCGTACTTTTGTTTTGCAAGGCGGTACACGTCAACGGCATAGGCGCTGTCCTCCGTCTGGCACAGACACATGATGCGGTTTATCATGCTTTCGTAACTGTCCACTTGTGAAAAAATGCACAAAGCGTCATAAAACTGCCCCTTGTCGGCAAGGGACAGCGCCGTGTGCATTTTGGTTTTATCTGTCAGCTCTATTTTCATTTTTCAAACAGTTTGTCGGCGTCGGATTGGGTGTAGACGTACTTTTTGCCACAAAAATGGCAACAAACCTCAATTTTGCCGACATCGTCAATTATCGATTGCGCTTCCTCTTTGCCCAGACCGCGCACAATTCCGTCAATTTTTCTTTTACTGCAATTACACTTGTAGGTAACGGGGCGTTCCGACGTGAACACGGGGGAAAAACTGCCGAAAAACTTTTCAATTACCTGTCTTGCGGTGTTGTTTTCAAACTGGTAACTCATTTCGTCCATGGCGTACATTACCGTTTCCACCTGTTCCAGCAACTTGCCGTCACAGTTGGGCAACACCTGCACAAAGACGCCCCCTGCCGATTTGCACTTTCCGTTTTGCAATCCCACACCCAGCGTTACTCCGCAGGGTTGCTGCTCGCTTGTGGCAAAATAGTAGGCAAAGTCGGCGGCAATTTCGCCGTTTACAAGTTGCGACGTGCCTACATACGGCTGTTTCAGCCCGATGTCCTTTATTACGGTAAGTTGTCCCTGCTTTCCCACGGCGGCACCAACGTCCAGATGTCCGTCCTCACGCACTACCGTTTCCACTACGGGGTTTTGAACAGTGCCTTTGACGTGTCCTTTGCCGTCGGCGCACACGGTGATTGTACCCAACGGACCGTTGCCTTTGATAATTGCCGTGAGGTAGTCGTCGGCATTTTTAAGTTCCGCACCCATAAGACTTGCCATGGTCAAC
>HF998457.1:15449-25353 GCA_000433775.1 Corallococcus sp. CAG:1435
ACGCTGCCGCCCCCATAGGCGACAGATTGTGAATTTTTATTACTTTGTTCACCAAATCACGGCTTTCCACGGCGGAAATGATAAGAGAATTTTCCACCAAAGCCTTTACAAGCACACTAGCCATTGTTACACCTCTTTTCTCGCCAAAAACGTAATACGCAAACTCTCGGCAGAAAGTTTTTCGCCGTAGTCGGAAGTTATTTCCGCAACGGCAAATCCCGCTTCTTTCAGACACTGCGTCAAAAATTCCACGCTGTGCGCATACTGAATGTGTTTTTCGTCAAAACGCAGGTAACTGCCGTTACTTTGCCTTTCAAACAATGTAAGCGAAAGGGTTGCTTTCCCCGAACGGAAAGCATTTGTCCAAAGCAAAGTTGCGTCGTCGTCATCGACAAAAAAGACATTGTTTCCCAACGCATTTTGCAACTTGTAGGGCGAAGACACGTCAAACACGAAAGGCGCACCTTGCTTGATGTTTTCCGCAACTCGGCAAAAAAAGGGCTGCACCTCGTTGGGTTTGAGGTAGTTGACACCGTCGTTTACACACACCGCCATGTCCACCGGTTGCGTCAGTTGCAAACGGCGCATATCCTGCAAAACAAACACGCCACGGCATTTGTCGGCTGCCTGACAAAGCATTTCTTCACTGCTATCCACACCCGTTACGGAAAGCCCCGAACGCCACAGCAACACCGACATTTTGCCTGTGCCGCATGCAATATCCGCCACCGTTTTGACGTGGCGTTTTTTTGCCTCATTCAACAAATATTGCGACCAACTTTCGTAGTCGCAATCGTTGTGAGAAAATCTGTCGTAGTACTTTGCAAGTATCGAGTAGTTTTTCATTTGTTATTTGTTGTTGTCGCTTTGAGGTTCCGCTTCGGAAGCTACGGAAGTTTCTTCCGTTACCTCCACTACGGTTTCTTCCGCTAACGGGTCTTCCACTAATGTTTCTTCCGTTACAATTTCTGTTACGACAGAGGGCTTAACGGAGGGTTTGACTGTGGGTTGAGCAGGTTTAACAACGGCTTTTGCTTTTTTGTTGGACTGTTTCTTTTCCAAAGCACGCTGTTTTTTCTGTTCCTTTGCCTGAGCCTGAGCCTGTTCCATTGCTTCCAATTCCTTGCGCACTTCCTTTTTCTTTTTGCTTGCCACGGGATGGAACAATGCAAACGTTCTCATCATGTGGGTGTGCCAAACAAGGGGGAAGTACATTCCGCCAACAAAAAGCAAAACCGTAATGTACAAAATTTGCAGCGAACCGCCGGAGAATGCGAAGTAAAGGGGAATGGGCAACAAAGCCATTATCAGGTGGAGAATGTTGGGCAGGAAGTTGAGCCACAGCAGACGCCAACTGTCATCGAGGTTTTCGTACAAAGTTTGTTTGTAGGTTACCGCCACCGAACACAAAATCATGAGGTAGCATGTAATCAAAAACAAAACCAAACTCAACACGACGGTGAGAACGATTGCCAGCCAAACGGGCATTACCGTTGCCGCCCAAGGATAGAACATAAAAATTCCAAACACGCCGAAGGCAATTATTACCACCGAAGCCACAGCGTACAAAAAGTTTGCGGCAATTCCCTTGCCGATACTTCTGAAAACGCCCACTTTGGAAAGTTTACCCGTCCAGAAAGAGTCACGAATTACGGCAAAGCCGCCGCTGAACACCACCGACACCAAAAGGGAAGACGCCACTGTGAGCAAACCGTAGTAGACGTTTTTGGACGCCACTTGCTGTGCGTAGTATCCCTCAACGCCCATCCACACGCCGGTGGAAAATCCGAAACCGTTCAACGTGGGCAATGTCTGTTTCAATTCCGTCAACTGCATGGTGGCAAAAAATTGCATGCCGAAAATGGGAGCCATGCAAATTATCATCAGCAGACTGAAACCGAAAAGACGAAACATGTTTTCACGGTACAGCACGCCGAAAAACTTCGTGGTGCTGAGACGGTTGAGTCTTTTGACAACGTGAGAGTTGCGCTCATTGTTGAGCCTGATTTTGCTGAAATCCATAAAAATTCCTTCGGAGTTGCAAACAACCCCTAAATGTTTATTGTTGCTACGGCTTTTTTCGAGTAATTGCGCAAAAAGCCACTACATTTAGTTATTATATCAAAAAATATTTATTTTTTCAATTATATTGTTTGGTTTTTTAATTAAATTTTATTGCCCCTTTATTATCCGCCAAACACCTGAAATTTGTTTGAAAATGCTTACCGCAGTTGTGTTTTGGGAAATATTTTGCAACTACACTTTTTCAACGGTGCTGAGTGTTTCAACGACTACAACGGCGTTGTGTGCATAAACGATGCTGAATGTTTCAACGACTGTAACGGCATTGTGTTCTTCACGGCATGTGTGCAACTTCGTTCTGCACCATGTGCAAAGGCAATTTGCACCTTGTATTTTCGGCATTTTTCCACGACAAACACCACAAATGCAAATTGTGTACAAGTGTGGTCTTGTGCAGGGCACTTGCGTTGGTAATTTTTGCGGTGAAAAGTAATATTGTAGTAGTACGGAGAAATTGATGTCGACTATTGCTATTGTGGGAGCAAGCGGTCTTACGGGAAGCAAACTGTGTGAAATCCTGACAGACAAACTTGACGGCGAAAAAATTGTAATGTACGGCAATGCCAGCGTGGGGCAGAAACTGTGCTATTTCGGTAAAACTTACACGGTAAAACACATAGACAGTCTTAAAGATGACCATGTAGACTACGCACTGTTTATGACAAACGAAGAAGTTTCCGCAAAGTACATACCGCAACTTGTAGAGAAAAAGGTTGTGTGCATCGACAACAGTTCGGCGTTTCGCATGAAAAAAGACGTGCCGTTGGTTGTTCCGCAAATAAATGCGCAGGATATTGGCAGATGCAAACTTGTTGCCAATCCAAACTGCACCACAATTCAGGTTGCAATAGCCCTTGCGCCTTTGCAAAAGTTAGGAATGGAACATCTCACCGTGGTAACCTACCAGGCGGCAAGCGGCGCAGGCAAAGAGGGGCTGACGGACCTTACGGAAAAACGAACCTACGGCAAACTGAAAAGTTTTCCGCATCCGCTGTTCGACAACGTAATTGCACAAATAGGCAATGTGTTGCCAAGTGGCAACACCACCGAGGAAAACAAGTTGCGTTTTGAAACGGGAAAGATTTTGCATCAATCCTCACTTGCAGTAAACGCTTTTTGCGTGCGTGTGCCTGTAACGGTGGGACATTGTGCTTTTGTCAACGTCCGCCTGCAACAATCGTTTGAAATAGAACAGATACGTACATTGCTTGAAAACACCAAAGACGTACTTTTGTTTGACGACGCTCAACAACAACTGTTTCCGATGCCTGCCGTGTTGCGCCACACTCACTTTGTGGGGGTGGGAAGAATTTTCCGAGACGACACGGGCAAAGGGGTCAACATGTTTGTCGTGGCGGACAATCTTTTGCGTGGCGCAGCCTACAACGCCTATCAAATACTGATTCAATGTATGAAAAACAACGGAGATTTGCAATGAAACTAATTACTGCGCTTGCCACACCCTTTTTGCATGGCAAAATACATTTGGAAAGTTTTGTTAAACTGCTGGAAAGCCAGATTTGTGCCGACGGCGTGCTGTGCGCAGGCACTACGGGCGAAGGGGCGGCACTGTGCACTTGTGAAAAAAAATTGTTGCTTAACGCCTGCAAAGCCGTGTTGCCCGACAAGCAAATCTGGTTGGGAGTTTCCTCTTCCGTTACCGCCGTTGCACAGGTTGAGGCGGAATTTGCCGCAAAAAACGGCGTTTACGGGGTGCTTGTTACTCCGCCGTCCTTTTCCAAATGTACAAAGGAAGGGTTTGTGCGACACGTGCAACTGATAAAAGAGGCTTGCGATTTGCCGATAATGCTGTACAATGCGCCATCCCGTTGCGGATATGTTTTGTGGGAAGACGCCGTAAAACAACTTGCGCAAGAGGGCATAGAATACCTCAAAGACGCAGGAAGCGACATCGGGTACGCCGAAAACTGCGAAAAGCACATCAAATTGCTGTGCGGAAACGAGGAAAAACTGTCGGAATTTTGCAAAACGGACATGTACGGCGTTGTGTCGGTGGTAAGCAACGTAGCACCGCATCTGACTGCCGACGTTTTGCACTCGTTACACTGCGACGGTGAAAATGCCGTAAAAAATGGCGAATTTACCGCAAAAACCGAGGACGAACCGTGCCGTTGCAACAGCAATGCGGAATGCCGTTGCAAAAAAGAAACGTGCCTTGAAAAGACCTTGCACAGCCTTTGCCCGACGTCGGAAAGTTGCCGAGAGCAAGAAGTTTTTGCTGCGCTTGCATCGCTGTGTTTCAGAGAAATAAACCCTCTGCCGATAAAATATCTGCTGTACAAAACGGGAGTGTTTGACAACTTTGAAATGCGCTTACCTCTTACAAAAGCAAGCGAAAATCTGCAAAAGGACGCAGACGAATTTTTGCGGCAATTTTCACCATTTTTACGGTGACAACTACCGCACTGTTGAAAAAATTGAACGCACAAATAAAGGAGGCAAAATGAAACTGGCAGTTTTCGGGGCAAAAGGCAGAGTGGGCAAAAGCGTTTGCAAAATAGCCAAAGAGAGAAAACACACGGTTGTTCCCATTGAAAAGGGCGACGACCTTTGCGCAACGGAGCAGGTGGACATCGTTGTGGATTTTTCCACGGCGGAAGCCACACGACAGG
The DNA here is from genome assembly GCA_000433775.1 of Corallococcus sp. CAG:1435. Taxonomy (GTDB): domain Bacteria; phylum Bacillota; class Clostridia; order Christensenellales; family CAG-314; genus Fimimonas; species Fimimonas gallinarum. Next base: position 20,165 of record HF998457.1, read on the forward strand.
TGTGCGACTTTTGCAGAAAAATGCGTTGCCCCCTCGTAACGGGCGTAACAGGCAGAAACGAAAATCAACAACGTTTGTTGGATGAGTTGAAAAAGAGCGTTGAAGTGTGCGAAAGCGCAAATTTCAGCATAGGCATAGACGCCATGAGACAGGTGTGCAAGGTGCTTGCCCGTTTGGGCTGGGACTGCGAAATTGTGGAAACGCACCGCAAGCAAAAAGCCGATTGCCCCAGCGGTACGGCTAAACTGCTTGCCTGCGACATTATGCAAAACGGCACACGCATTGTACATGTACATTCTTTGCGTTGCGGAAGCAATTTCGGCAAACACCAAGTTGTTTTTGCCACCGACGGCGAAAGCATCACCGTTACTCATCAGGCGGAAAACGTGGAAATTTTCGCTTTGGGCGCAGTACGTAGGGCGGAAGAAATGCTACAAAACAAAACAAATTGAAAATTGAACGCCAAACAAACGCAAGACACCGAATTTATGAAAAAAGTACTACTTTTTTTGCATAAAAAACTCTGCCCGCAATGCTGACGGACAGAGTAATTAACTGTTGAAAAGTTACTTGAAACACAAAACTTCCACGTAGCAACAGGGCGGTTTTTGGACGCAAAAATGTTTTTCACGCAAACTGACTTTTCCCGTCAAATGGGCAAGGTCAGTTTTTTCTGCGCAGAATGTCGCCGACGGAAAGTTTGTAGGGACAGTTTATCGTCAAAATTTGCTGTACCCTGTTTGCCACCTGAACGGTGTTGCCCGTTTCGTCGGAAATCTCCCTGACAACAAAGTTTTCGGAGGAAAATTCCGTGTTGGAAAGCGTTTCCAGACAGTCGCCCACAACAAATCTGTTGCGTTGTTCCACTACGATTTTGCCATCCAAAACCTGTTTGACGACGGCAATGAACTTGTACTCTTCCACCGCCTTGCTGTCGTTGTAGTACTGACGGCTTTCTTCCTCGTGGTAGTAGAAACCCGTTGTGTACTCTCGGTGCGAAGCCTTGTCAAGTTCCGAGTTGAGCGTTTGCACAAGGTTTTGGGTAAGTGTGCCGTTGTACAAAGCGTCCAACGCCCTTCGGTAGGCGTTGACTACCGTTGCAACGTAGAAAGGCGATTTCATTCTTCCTTCTATTTTCAAACTTACCACGCCGGCATTTGCAAAATCCTGCAAATGGGCAAGCATGTTCATATCCTTGGAATTGAAAATGTAGGTGCCACGGCTATCCTCTTCCACAGGCAGGCTGTCCTCTCGGGAAACTTCCCGCACAGTCCACTTCCAACGGCACGCCTGAACACATTCGCCCCTGTTGCTGTCCCGTGAAGTGAGATAGTTGGACAAAAGACAACGCCCTGAATAACTGATGCACATTGCGCCGTGAACAAAACACTCCAACTGCACGTCGGGGTAACGGCGGTGAGTTTCGGCTATGTCCTGCATGGACATTTCCCTTGCAAGCACCACTCTTTCGGCGCCCATTTTGCTCCAAAAACCCACGGCGTAGGCATTTGTTGTGTTTGCCTGAGTGGAAACATGCACACGCAACTTACTGTGACTGCGCACAAAGTCCAACACCCCGACATCGCTTACAAGCACTGCATCCACCTGCGCTTTTTCCAGCAAAGAAAGATAGTCGGCAAGCGTGTCGAAGTCGGAATTCTTTGCAAATATGTTCAACGTTACGTACACCTTTTTTTCCAAAGAATGGGCGTATTGCACAGCCTCGACTATTTCCTCGTCGCTGAAATTATCGGCAAATGCCCGCAAGCCGTAACGCCTACCTGCAAGGTACACGGCGTCTGCCCCGAAGTGAAAGGCGGTTTTCAGTTTTTCCATGTTGCCTGCCGGTGCAAGTAATTCCATTTTTTGGGATATTATGTTTGTCATAGTATTCTTCAATTCCTTTGTTTTTTAAGTTATGTTGCGAAAAAATCCATTTTTTTCGCAACAAAAACGCTTTTTGACGGCAAAATGCGACGTACCCTTCACTTTGCTGTGCATTGAGCGATACACGCACGCTCGCAATGCAATTACAGCGAAAACTCCGCAAAAAGGGCAACCGAACTCCCGTTCTGCGGAGAAATACACTACTCTATTTGAAACCGACTGCCCGACAGTTGTGTTTTATCCACTTTATTACAGGCAGGCAAATTACTAACTTTACGCCCGTCAGTCAGCCTACTGCGTTTTTGTAACTTTTTCAGCGTAAGCCACGTTAAAAGAACAACGCTTACAAAACATGAAAACGATTGTTCCGCAGTTGAAAAATCCGAAACGACCTTTGCACAAACCGTTGTCGCTGCTGCTTCCACGGGGGCTAACAGTACAGTACAGCGTTTCGTGCAATCATTTCAGCAAGCCACGTTGAACGGACAACGCTTGCAAAACATGAAAACGATTGTTCCGCAGTTGAAAAGTGCGAAACGTATTTTCCAAACAAACTGTTGTCGCTACTACTTCACAGGGGCAAACGTTTCACTTCAATTTTACCGACACGCTGACTCCGTCGCCTGTTCGGTACAGTTGCGTGCGGTAACGTTGGTTTGTGGTTATGTCCTGCAAAAAAGCGTGCATGTTGCGTGCCACGGTGATGTGTTTGTGCCGTTTGTTTTCGGGGACGTTTTCCGCAAGTCCCTTGTACAGCACGTTGTCGCAAACAAGCGTTCCCCCCACTTCCAGCACTTCCGTCAGATAGGGCAAAAACACTTCGTACTGTCCCTTTGGACCGTCCATAAATATAAAATCGTAACTGCCCGTGAGCAAAGTTACAATTTCCCTTGCGTCCCCCACAAACAGGTTAACCCTGTCGGACATTTCCGCCTTTTGAAAGTTTTGCCTGGCAATGTTTGCCACCTGTTCGTCCAGTTCGATGGTGTTGAGGGTGGCAAGAGGGCTTGCCGTAAGCATAATTATTCCGCTGTACCCTATTGCAGTGCCAATTTCCAAAATACGTTTGGGACGGCAACGGCTGACAACGTCAAACAAAAGTTGACGGGTGTCGTCCAGCATAACGGGAATGTATCTTTGGCGTGCGTAACGCAAAAGTTCCTGCAAATCCACGCTCATGCTACACTTCCAACACCAAAGGCAACACAACGGGATTGCGCTTGTACTTACTGCGGAAGTAACTTTTTGCCGTGCGTTGAATTGCCGATTTAACCGCAGGCACGTTTTTGCCGTTTCTTAGCGCAGAATAAATTTCCTCCGTCAACAGACGTTTGAGTTCGTCCACCATTGCGTCGTTGTGGTCGTCCCCCACAAAGAAACAGCCTCGGCTTGCCACCTCGACGGAAGACACCACACGTCCCTTTTCGTTGACGGCAACGCTGCACACCAAGATGCCCTCTTCGGCAAGGGAAAGCCTGTCTTTAAGCACGATGTTGCCAACGTCCCCAACGCCGAGACCGTCCACCATCACGCTGCCGCTGGTAACGGTGCCGCACACCTTAAAGACGCTGTTGTCCAATTCCACACAGTCGCCTATGTCGGGAATAATTATGTTGGAACGCTTGTGCCCCAATTTTTCCACCAGCATGGCGTGCTGTTTGAGATGTCGGTACTCGCCGTGAATGGGAATGAAGTACTTGGGCTTGACCAACGTGTAGATGAGTTTCAGTTCTTCCTGGCAGGCGTGTCCGGAAACGTGCACCGCTTCCAAGGCGGAGTACACCACCATTGCGCCCAAACGGTACAGTTTGTTTATCACGTTGTAAATGTCCCTCTCGTTACCGGGAATGGGCGTGGCGGAAATTACAATCGTGTCGTTGCTTCCGATGTGCACTTTGTTGAATTCGCCGCTTGCCATGCGGGTGAGCGCCGACATAGGCTCGCCCTGACTTCCAGTGGAGAGAATAAGCAATTTGCCGTCTTCCACGTTGTTTATTTTGTCAATGTCCACAAAAATGTCGTTGTCCACCGACATCTGCCCGACACGGCAGGCTGTTTCGATGTACTTTATCATGCTTCTGCCGGAAACGGCAATTTTGCGTTTGTACAATTTGGCAAGGTGAATAATCATGCCGATGCGGTCGACGTTGGATGCAAAGGTGGCAACGATGATTCTTCTGCCCTTAGCCTCGTGAAACACCTTGTTCATTGTGTCTTCCACAACCGATTCGCTCATGGTGTAGCCTGCCTTTTCCACGTTGGTGGATTCGCTCATCAACAGCAGCACACCCTGCTTTCCCACTTCGGCAATACGGTTGAGGTTCATTATTTCGTTTCCCAGCGGCGTGTAGTCGATTTTGAAATCGCCCGTGTGAAGCACCACGCCCACAGGCGTACGCAGACAAATTGCCACGCTTCCGGCAACGGAGTGGGAAACGTGTATAAATTCCGCCGTGAAATCTCCCAAAGACACCACGCTTTTGTCGGAAATAGTAACAAGGTTGACTTTGTCCGTAAGGCTGTGTTCGGCAAGTTTGTTTTCCACCAAAGCCAAAGTGAGTTTGGTTCCGTACAAATCCAACTTACCGCCCAATCTTTCCACCAAAAATGCAATGGCGCCGATGTGGTCTTCGTGCCCGTGGGTGAGAAGCACCGCTTTTATCTTGTTGCGGTTTTGCACAAGGTAGGAAAAATCGGGAATGACCACGTCCACGCCGGGCATGTCGTTTCCAGGGAAAGACATTCCCGCATCAATAACGACAATGCTGTCGCCGTACTCGAAAACCGTCATATTTTTGCCTATCTCGCCCACTCCGCCCAAAAACATTACTTTAAGTTTGCCTTTGGGGTGTCCGTAACGAAAAACGCCGTTGCGTTCCGCATTTTGTTGGGAAAGCGATTTTTGTTGACTGTTTTTCATGTTTTCCTTTTTTTGTCTGTTATCGGCGGTTTTGGCACTGCCTTTGGCTCGCCTGTACCGTCCGATATCGGTAGTTTGCCTGCCTGCCGTCTTTGAGGCTTTGGCAAACCTCCCGTTTGACGCAGGTTTTGTCGCTGCGCCTCTTGTTTTGTTTCTATTCATAAAATTCCTCTTGTTAACAACACAAAAAGACAATCTCCTCGAAGATTGTTTGCAAATATTTTGTCTTTTTGTCAAATTTTTTGTCAGATGCAACCTGACTGTGTTGCCTTTGAAAAGGCAACGGCAGTTTGCCACTCCATGGCAAACGAAGTATCATTTTGAGTGTCGGCAAAATTTACAACAAAAATTCCTCACTTGTTTTTTGTTGTCTTTGCCGATT
>HF998457.1:25411-30896 GCA_000433775.1 Corallococcus sp. CAG:1435
GGTACCTTCGACGTACACCTTTTTGTAGAAGTAAGGTTTGTTGGTTGCCTGAAAGTATTCCACAAGGTTGATACATTTCAAAATGAAAAACAGGCAAAGGTTGGGTACCGTGCCTACGGCAAGTTTCAGTAAAGCGTTGTCGATGTACAGCAACGACACCAACGAAATGCACGCCATAAGCAAAATTACCACAAAAGTTTTCCAGAAAACGTGCCAGAAACGGCGGGGAATGACGGGAAGCCCGTTTATGCAACTTTGACGCACGTTTTTGCCCTCGGTAACAAGCGAAGGAAGCCAAAAAGCAAGATAGGCGTGCCTTGCCGAATACATAAACAATGCAATTATCGCTGCGGGAATGATGGACCACCATCTGAGAGTCAGCACAAAGATGAGGCTGAGCCCCGTACTGCCGATAAGTACCAGCAAATCCAACGGCAAAGCCAACAGCATCTGACGGAAAATGAAACTGCAACTTTCGCCGAATTTTTTCACCACAAACCATGTGAAGGGACGTTCCGTGTTGGACGTCATGAATTCCGCAATCTGAAAACTTACCGCAACGTCGGAAAAGGAAATGAGCATGCGGTACAAAATTACAAGTATTATGCAGGTGATGTAGGAAAATTCCACCCTGTTCCACATGTTGGGGATTGCCTCTATTGCAGCCTGCGTTTTGTCTATGCTTTGCGCCAACTGCTGTGCAAACGTTGTGCCGTCGAAAGTACCGTCGGCAATTGATTGAACGGTATCACGGAAAAAATCATCCCAACCGCCTGCCGTGGACACGCTGATGATGTCGTTTACTATTCCGCCGAAAATCAAAAAGCACAGGGCGACAAGCAATGCAAGAATAAGCACCTGAAAAATCAGCGCTTTCACCATTACTTTCCAGTTGTTTGCAGAAAGAATCAATGCTTTGTTAAGTAACATAACGCCCCCGTTGTCAGCCGAACATAACGCAGGAAATATCTCTGCGCTCGCCGCCGACGCTGTCGTAATACAATTTGAAAGTTAAGCTGGGCATAAGAGCAATGCCGACAAGGTACATCAGCGCAAATAAAGTAACGGTAACGGCATAGACGTCAATCAAAGCGGAAATTACCGTCAGCACTATTTCCGTGAGGGGATACAGCGTTGCAAGCAACCACAAAAACCTGCGTTTTTCGCTCATCAATCTCACCGAGTAGGACAACGCCTGATTGAAACTGTAATTTTCCAAAATCATTATGGGAAACGCCACAAGCAAAGTCCCGATGAGAAGCATCAACAGCACCTTTACCAATACAAGCAATGCCGCACTTGTCCACAGCACCGCCGTTACCCCAAACGATTGCAAAAGAAAGGCAATTCCCACTACAATGAGGTTGAGACATTCCAGCACCGCAGTTACGCACAGCACAAACACAAACACCGTGGGCGTAAGGGACAAAGCACGGCGGAAGGGAAAGGCTTTCATTTCCCCTACACGCATGTGGCGTTCCACCTTTACCATCAGCAGGCTTTCCGTGAAGGAAAACACCACCAATGCCACAAGCAACCCCCACCAATACTGCCCGAAACGCAAAACGCCGGCGTAGTTCAAAACCGTAGTGGCGACGTTTTCGGCGGTAATGTTTCCCGCAATGAAATCGTGATACACCACAATTACCGTATTGTTGTTGCAAAACAGTCCCAGCAAAACAGCCGACACCACGCTCCACGGAACAAGATGCCAGAAGTTGCGGAAAAAATATGCAATTGCCGATTTACTTTGATATCTCACAGCAATTTCTCCGTAAAAGTTTTGGACAACGCTCACGCACAGCGTTTCACGCCGTCCTTTTGCAGATATTATACAACAATTATATTTTTTAAGCAAGTCTTTGAAACAACAGTTATTTTATTGCCCAAAACCTGCCCCGAAATAATTTTTCTGCCCGAATTTTTGCAAGGTACCGCCTTTCATTTTCCGTCAACTTCGTTGTTTTGAAACACAACGGTAAATTTTGCAAAATTAAAAACTAATTTTGCAAAACAAAAGGCAATTTGTGCAAAACAAAAGGGAGCGGAAACCGCCCCCTGAAAAAATTTACAAGTTGAAACTATTGCTTTTGCCCCTTTGCGCTTGTTGCACAAAACACGTGGCGAAGTTGGCACTTGCCCTCGCCACAACAAACGGCATTGCAAAAATTTTTCCCTGAAATCTCGGCGCAATGCCGTGAAAAACACGTTGCAAGGAAAAACAAAAGGTACAAAATTCAAAAAAAACAAAATTTCGGGCAGGGTAAACAAAAACAACGCTTTTTTTCCGCTACTACCAATTGCAAAACAAAGTTACTTTTTGTAAGAACATGCGACAAGTTGCAAAGCACTGTATTTTGCACTTCACGCTTGTGGCTGTGGCAAACATTTTTACGTCCGTTGTGTGCGTAAGGTTAGTTGTTATTTTTACGGACGCAATATTGTGTTTACCCAATCTTCCAAAGCGGAATAGTAGTCGCCAAGGTTAGTTTGCAAAAAAGAATCGATGCTCATTACAAACAGTGCTTCCGTCCTGTTGTAGGCGGTGAACTGTATTTTGCAACAACTCAGTTTTTCCGACATCATTTGTTGCTGCACGCCTGCTTCGCCAAGTTCGGCATAGATTTTCGCCGCTTCGAAAGCACGCTCGTACTCTGCCTGAATGGCGTACTGCAACGCACGTGCGCAACTTGCCTTGTATTTGTTTTCCTTTTCGTCCACCGTGTTGTTGTACTTTTCCACGGCGATGCGTTGTTTTTCGTCCTTTTCCCTGAAAACCTCTATTTCCGCAGCCAATGCCGTTTGCAGTTGCTCTTGGATGCTTGCCGCACCTTCTCTGTACACGCTGTCAAGTTGGGTGATTTTCTCTTCAAGGGCGGCAATCTGCGCTTCGTGGCGTGTGTTTTGCTCCTCCACCGACGCAAGGTAGTCCTGTTGCAAACTGTTTTCCGCCTGCTGTTTGACGGTAGAGTACCACAATCCGTTGTACGCAAGTTTGTCTGACAGCGTTTTTTTGTCGTCGGAAAGTTGTTCCTCCAGTTGCGACAGTTGCTGTCGGTTTTTCTCTTCCTGAACGCTTATGTTGTACAAAACGGTGTTTTTGGACGTGTCCGTGCTTTTTTGCAGCACACGCAATTTTTCGTCGTACTTGGGTTTTACTTCCTGCAATGCCAGTTGTTGCAATTCTTCCTCGGTGTGGGGAGTAAACGTCAGTTTCTGCAAACCCAACGATTCCGGCATGTCCAACTTAACCTCGTGGTAAGAAAGGCTGTATTTGTGGTCGATTTCCAGTATTTTTTCTTTCAGTTGCTCGTATTCTTCCAGCAGTTTCTGTTGCCTGTCGGCGGAAATCTCTGCCATACTCTACACCTCCCCCAAACGGAAAATCTCCGCCAGAACGCCGACGGAATGAACCACGGCGTTGCCAAACGTCAGAATTTCCAAAGTCAGTTTGTGAAACGTTCCCTGCAAATGCACCGTTTGCGGTTTTTTGCACTGCATTCGGAAAACTTTTTTGTCAATTTCACCGATGAGGCGCACTTCCACGCTTCCCACTGCGTCCACCGTAAGTTTGCGCAAATGTTTTTTTGCTGCGGCGTTACCGAAACTTTGCGGATAACTTTGCCAGAAAGCGTCGGCTTTTTCCTCGCCGAAGGTGCAAACCTTTCCGTCCATGCCAAACAGCAGTCTGTCGCCGTTTGCGGTAACAAAATCGGCTTTACCGATAACGACGCTTTGCCCCGTTTCGCAGTCCGTTTCCAGCAAAACGCCCTTTTGTTCCTCGGTGTTGCAACAAACAACGTACTTTCCGCCCAAAACCGTTGCCTGCGCTTCGGCATTGTCGGCGAATGCCTCCGCCAACTTCGTAACGGAAGAATTTTTAAACTTCATCAGTCCGTTTGCCGTGAGATACACAACGCTGTTGCCAACTGCGCAAAGAGTTTGCGCAAAGGGTATCCCTACGTTACGGCACACCGTTTCCACGGTAGTGTCGGCAACGTCTTTGCCGAAATTGAGCCTTAAAACGTCTTTTCCGAAAAGCAGAACATCCTCCTGCAGTTGTGTTACGGCGCACACCTTTTCCGGCAACGTTATCTCGTTCCAACGGGAAAAATCGTCCACATCGGAAAAATACACCTTGTTGTCCGCAACGCCTACTACTCTCTCCTTGCAAAGCGCAAGGCTTTCCATGCCGACGTTGCAGATTGTGGAAACGCCCTCTTCCGTGTACATTGCCGTGTATTCCCCCTTCTGCGACAAAATCAACGCATTTTGCTTCTGACAGTGCAGATAGACGGGGCGGGTGAATTGCAGGCTTCCGATTTTTTCCTCTTTACCGTCCGTTATTCGGGAAAAGCCGTTCCATGCAAAAAACACAATTTGGTTGGGCAACTCGAATGCGGAATACACCTCTTTGTCGGTGGAAAACACCTGCTGCGACTTGCATGCGGGATGCAGGCTTCCCCTTTTTACGACTACGTTTTGCTGTTTTTTAGGGGTAAAACCGCCTTTTTCACCGTCAAAACTTGTGTTTACCAAAATTTTTTCGGCAGAAACGTTTGTCCGAGTAGCCGTAAACATCACAACCACCTCCCCAAAGGGGGCATGGTCATTGCGGATTTTTTCACGTTTGCTGTTTTCAGCGCATTGAGAAATTTGTCATTCCACAACGACGACTGCCCCACGTCTCCGACGGAAAAAAAGTACTCCGCAAGGCAACCGTAGGCAAAAATGCGAGGCGTAATGCGTGGCGAAGGCATTTCCACTTCCTCCGTCCACCCGACACGTTGAGGCAACGAAGCGTAGGTAAGGGTGTAGGTGCCGTCGGCAACGCTCAAACCGCCTTTGGTGTAGCGGTAACGCACGTTGTTGCCGTTTGAATCCACAAGGGAAACCACTCGGTTGAAATCGAGACCGGAAGTATCGGCAAATCCGTCCGTTGCCACCAGCGTGCATTTTTTCAAAGCCGTTGCGTAATCGCAGTACAGTTGTTCCAAAAGGCTGTTGCAACAATACACAAGTTTTGTAATTCTTTCGTCGGCAAGCGCATCGCTTTGCTCGGCAAAGTACCTTTCGGGCAGTTGCAAATCCGCCATTCCGTTGCACAGTTTCAATATTTCCAGAACTTTCATTGTACCTCCTCTTTACACAATGTCCAAGCAAGACTTTTCCAGCGACTGATTGTGTTTGTCCACCTCGTCAAACAGTTTTTGGGCGTTTTCCACACGGGTAAAACGTGCGTACTGCACCGTTCGGGCGTCCAACTCGTCGAAAGGCACCACAAATGCCAGCGTGCCGAAACGTTGAGCCATGTTGTGCACCTCGAATTTTTGCGTTTCCACGTTGAAAAACACCCGATAGTTTTGGTCGATTGCTTTCAGCCTGTTGGCAATATCAAACAAATCGTCGGTAATTGCAATCAAATTTTTCACGGAAAAATCCCTCCTTGTCAAGAGGGCGTTTGCGGAAAAGTCCGCAAACGCCT
>HF998457.1:30913-39065 GCA_000433775.1 Corallococcus sp. CAG:1435
GCCTTGTAATTTGTTACTTTTCGGTGATACCGCTGATAACAGCCTGTCCGATGGGTCTGTCGCAAATCATGTCGGCGTACTTGACAAGAGTTGCCGTGTACACAGGCTTGTTTGCCACCTGTTTGATTACTCTGCCGTCGTCGCCCTCCAGCCAACGCCAATCGCAAAGTTGGTGAAGGTGGAAATCCGACGTGTTGAGAATGTACATTGTGCCTTCGGGGGCAAATCTGTCGGACACGACGGGAATGCCGTTGTAGGAAATGGCTTTGTAGCCTCCTTGCAGGTTCATCACGTCGATGTTGCTTCTGTTGGTGATGAGGTAGTCCTGATAGGCACGCTTCACCCCTGCCGAACACACGATGAAGTCGGCTACGGAACCTGCCACTTCGTCCAGGGTGTCTATTGCCTTCTGAATTACCACGTCGTTTATTTCCGTAGACGTTGCCTTGTAGGGCGCAAGCCACTTGTTAGCCGAACGGGTAAGTCCGTACAACGTTTCGGAATTGCCGAAAATTGCTCCCAGCCCCGTAAGTTCGTTGCCGTAACTGCCCTGCACCGTTACACAGTCGCCTGCGGAAACGGTGGACGCCGCAATGGATGCGCCCGCCAAAGTTATTGTTTTTGCGCTGCGGTCCACGTCGGTGATGCGTCTTGCCGAAACAACCACGCCTTTCGTGGAAGCGTCTACAACGTCCACCACCATGCCTTCGATGACGTTTTTGACGGAATCGACGGTGATGACGTTGCCGCTTTGCGCCGACGCCTTGCACAGCACGCCCGAGCCGTCGCCGAACAACATTCTGCCGAAGTTGAATTTGGATGCCTTAATCAGTCCTTCCATTTCCGCTTCCAGCAAATTGACAAAGGCGCCGCTGTTGTTTTGACTTGCCCTGATTGCCTTGTCGGAAATTTCGATGGTGCCGTACAGGTTTTTGAGCGTAAGCACGAACTGTGCGTAATTGTTGGACGCAGCACCGGGCAATGTGCCGTCTTCCGTGCCTGCGCCGATACCGCCGTTAATGCCGAAGGGCGCAAGTTTTCTTATTTCCTTTCCCCACACATCGCTTGTGGTTTGAGATATTTTGGCAAGCAGGGGGTTGACGTTGGTGTTGAGTTGGTCTGCCACAACGCCGAGATACAATGTTTTCAGCGCATTTTCCGCACTTGTGAGAGTTACCATATTTTTTCTCCTTTATTTGAATAGTTCTTTTGCCATCAATGACGCTTCTTTCAGTGTCTTGGGGCGTGACGGCAACGCCATAGACACGTTTCCCCCTCCCGACATAACGGAAGGAGCGGCCACTGCGGCGACGTTTTGCAGTTGCGACGGCGTATCTTGCAGGGTTTGAGGCGTGTGCCCCTCACCGCTGACGCCGTCAGAAGGTAATTGTTGCAAACCGTCCGCCGAAACAGCCGTCGATACGGGTGCCTGACCGTTCAAAACCGCCTTTGCGTCAAAGGCGTCTTGCGGGACTGTATCGGCACTGTCAACCGTCGTTGACTGCACCCTCTCTTGCGGTGGCGTATTCTCGCTTGTACCGCCCTTCAATTTTTCTTCCAGCAAGGTCTTTTCCCTTTCCAAAGCGGAAAGTTGCTGACACTTTTGCGTGAAACTTTTTTCCAGTTGATTGTAACTTTTAAGTAATTCTTCCGCCGAAGCGAATTTGCCGAAATCCATGTGTTATTCTCCTTGTTTCTGCGCCGAAATTTTGCGGTGCATGGCAATGTGGTCCAGCACCTTTTGGCGGTAGTCTTTGTTGCCGTCCGTAAGGCCCGATATCACAAAACGTGTGTGTTCCTCTATGTGCAGTGCGTGGTCGTCCACGGGCAAAATTTCCGCACTGTCAATGTCCACGTTTTCCTTTGCCGCCCTTTGCAAGTGCATTTGCGTTATGTCCTGTGCGTTTTCCCAATTTCCGAAGCCCATCAGCGTCAGAATTTTAGCCTTGGTGCTTTCGGGAAGTTTTCCGTTGGCGTCGTTCATGATGCCTGCGTTGAGCAAATCCATCACCATGGTGCGCCTTGTTGTCGGGGTGTCCGTAAGGTCGTTTTCCGTTTCGAAAACCACATCGTCGCTGCCTATGTCGCTGGCGGAAAAGTAAAACAGTTCCGCTCCCCCCTGACCGTCCGCAAGACGTGCCAGCCTGCTTGCCGTTACAAACTGCTTGTACATGCGCAAAATGTATTTGGCAAGTTTTTTGATGGCAAGTTTGACGCTGTCGATGGAACTTGCAAGACGTATGTCGTCCTGCTCGGCAATAAGTTGCAATGCAAGTCCGCTGGTAACCGTTGTGGGCGTGGTACTGTTGCGGGCAAATTCCGACACGCCGGAAACGGTAACGAATTCCTGCAACAGTCTGTCTTCCTCGTCGGAAAAATCCGACGGCACCGCACCGCTGTCCATAAGTTGCGGTTTGACGGCGCCCTGCCTGTACACCAGAATTTTCCCCGGTGAAAGTCCTTCCTCTTCCAGGTTGTCGGTGTCCACCGAGCCGTCCTCTACGGTAAGCACGCCCATTGCCAGCCTGTTCATAAATTCGTGCTTGCGGTTTTTGACGGCATTGTACGCCCTCTGCACGGGAATTACCCTTTCCACAATGCTTGCCCCCCAAAAGCAACCTGCCTGTTCGGAGGAAATTTGCCTTACAAAGGGGAAAATGCGTTTTCCGTCCTCTCCCAAAGCGTAGGGAAGGTCGCCCGTATACAGCAAAACGTCCCCCGCCACAATTTCCAGTTTGCCGTTGGGGTGCGCTTCGTCGGGTGCGGTGTACCTTTCCAAAACCAACACTTGGTCGCTTTTGCTTTCCTGCGTGATGGACGGTACTGCGGAATTGTATCCCAAACCGCCTATCCCCACCGTTGAAGAAAGTGCAAACACCTTGATGTTTTCCCCTTTCAGACTAACCTTCCATTTTTCTTCAATTTCCTTTCGGGGAAAGACTTTGGCGTGAATGACGGACGTGCATTCCTCCAACCCCTGCGCCACGTTGGAATCGGGGTAGATTTCAAAGGGGGAACACACGGATATTGCCACGTCGCCGCCCTTTTGTGCGTCCCACGTAATTTTGTAAAAAGACGTTCCGCACACTTCGCTCCACAGCGTGGCACGGGTAACAGCCTCTTCCAGGTGCGTTTTTTCCCGTGCGCTGTCCAGAATTTTTGTGGAAACTTTGGCGGAACTGATGTCGCTGTCGCTGTTTGAGAAGGGACGGGCAATAGGACGTGGACGAACATGGTTCAGCCTGGAAAGACGTGTTTCCACAATGGGCGCAATGTGGTTGTACACCTGCTTTTCCTGCCAGAAGTAAAATTTTTCCTCCTGTTCGATGCTCCCACGTGGGGTAATCTGACAGTACTGATTGCCCATCATAAAGTTCATGTTCAACTGCCAGGAAAGTTCGTATGGACGGCGCATGTTTTGCCTTTCCGAAAAATCCTTCCTGACATCCGCCACCACGTCTTCGGCAAACAGCACTTCCTCCCTTTTCTTGTTTTTACTCATACATTTCCTCCATCTTTTTGTCTATCATTTTTTTGATGGCGTTTTTGGGACTTTTGGGCGTTCTTTCTGCGTTTATGGCGTCGGCAATTTTTTCTGCGCACTGTTTACACAAAAAGAATTTGCCTCCTCTTCCCTTGCATGGCAAAACGTATTGCGCCATGTTGCGACAATCCCTTACGTCGCACTTTGTTTTGTCTGTTGTTGCGGTAATCATTTTTCCTCCTTTCGCCGTCGGGCGTTACTGTTCTTCCTCGATGACGCACTGCGCCGATGTCTGCTCGTCGCAAATGTTGAGCAACTGCAACAAACGCAGTTTTTCCACCTGCAACTGCTCGTCCGTCATCTGGGAAATTTCATTTTGCTCGGCGGAAAGTTGCAACAGGGCTTTGACGGCGGAAACATCGGGATGCACCCGTTTTGTTACCACCTTTCTTTTGACCAGTTGCGCCTTTCCGTCGCTGACGTTGTACTCCTCCGTTTTTTCACGGAAACTGTATCCTTTGGCTTTTTTGAGCAATATTTCCGTCAGCAGTTTTTTGTATTCCAACATTGTTTTCCCTCCCGTGCAAAGTTGTTTGCACAAGTATTTTGTACCATATTTTTATATACGGTTGCACATTTTGTGTACAAAGGGCATTTGACGCCATTTGTTGCGTGCCGTAGTTTCAAATGCCGAAAGTTTCTTGCACCGTTGCCCGTGCCGCTTTTTTTGACGCACCTTTTCAAACAAAAGTTTCAGGTTTTTGTGCGTCTTGGGCAAAACCTTTCAAACCGTTGTCCGTCATCAATGCGCAAAAACTGCACCGTTTGCCAAGGTAAGGCGACAGCCTTTTCGGAACTTCAAAAGGTTTTCAAAAACTTTTCAACATGTTTCAATGGACTTTCAAAGCACGTTGTGCTGCGCTACCTTTGACGCAGTTTTCTTGCAAGTTTTTCCTTGTCCAACGCTATTGCGCTCTTTTGCTCCTGCGGTTTTTTGCGTTCGGAAAGGGACGAGATGTAGTAACGCAGTTCGTCCATTGCGTGGTCGTCCTTTTTGACGGGTCTGTCGCCTTCGCCCCAAAAATACCCCTTGAATTCCCTTATCATGTTGACGCAACAGGAAAAGACAAAAAGTTTGGGTGCACCGCTAAGAGGTTTAAGCATGTACTTCACCTTGTTTATGCCGGTGTACAAATCCTTGTTGACGCAGGTGTCCACGTCTATGCCTTCATGGCAAAACAGTTCCGCCACGCTTTTTTGACCGTTCAGCGTGCGTTGGTTTGCCGCACTGTCCATAAGCGCAGTGTAATTGCCGAACTTGTCCTTGTGCCAGTTCAGTTGACGGCTTATTTCCCGTATTCTTTGTGCGTGGTAAGCCACGTCCTTTTTTGCCTCGTAATGTTCCGCCACAACGTACACGTTGCCGTCGAAATCCCTGGCGTACCAATGACAGGAAAGCGGATTGTTCAGACCGGGGTCGATGGAAAGTTTGTCCTGCCATTCCGCAGGCACGTCAAAGGGTTGAATGACGTTTTGCTCGGAAAATTCGCTGTACACCATTCCTCCCAGCGACTGAAATCTTCCGTAGCGGCGAGATTCCAGACTGTCCGCTGAAAGCGTCTCCGACATGGCGACGATTTCCTTTTGCGAAAGATAGGGGTTGTCCGCCCATTCCATAAACTCGCACCACACCTCGCTGCTGTTTTTGCTGTTGAGGTAAATTTCGTCGTACACCCACGTCAGCCCTTTGAGAGGCGTCATTGTTCCAAAAATCTCCCCCTCCCTGTCCAAAATTCTCATTCGGCATTCCTCGTAAATTTCCTTTGGGGGTTCTTCGTCAAACCACACGAAGTCCAACGACGTTCCCTGAAACTTTTCCCTTCCCGCTTCGCAACTTTTGAAGGCGATTTTCGATGTGCCTCCAAACACGTTTTCTATCACGATGTAATCTATCACGCCGTATTCGGGGCTGGATTTTGAACCGGACAGCATGGATATCTGCCTTATCCAGCGTTTATCGAGATAGTACAGTATTTTTTGCTGCGCCACGTCCCTCTGCACCTGTTGAGAAAGGGAAACGACCCAGCAACTTATTTCTTTTCTGTTGGGACGGTAGGGGTGAATTCCCCGTGCGAGCCACACCGTTTCCACTGCGCCGCACTCCGTCTTGCCGCTTCTGTTTCCGCCAAAAACCCACCTGTTGCGCTTTTGACATTTGTGAAAAGCCATTTGTTTTTTGTGTATTTTTACTTTGTTGTACCCCGACAAAGGGGTGTGTTTGCGCCTGTTTTCCTCCTTTTGGATGTCCAAAAGACGCTCAACGATTTCTTTCATATCACCACCGTCTGTTACAGTTTTCAAATAGTCAATACTCGCCCGCAAAAATCAATATTCGGCAAAAACCGATGTGAAGTTTACGTTACAATTTGCATGGAGGTAAAATTTGTGAAAAGGTTTTGTGTTGCAATATTACTGTTGTTTTTCCTGTGTGCCGTCTTTCCCCAAAAGGCAGTTGCACAGGACGTGCAATGGGTAAGAATTACGGAAGATGACGTGAATCTCTACGCCACCTGCGAAAATTCCAAAGTTATGTTTGAACTTCCCAAAAGTTACTACTTGCAGGTTTTGGGAGAGAAAAACGGCATGTACAACGTTGCGATAATGCAAAACGAAGAGGATTTTCCGCAAATAACGGGGTACGTGTGGAAAATCGAGGTGGAAGACTGCGACGAACCGCCCCAACCGCCCTACTATCCGACGGAAAAAATAACAGTCAACACCGATTCGGCGCAACTGAAACTTTCTCCCGTGCCTTCTGCCGAAACGCTCATTACCGTTACCAACACTCAAACCATGAGTTACTACGGTGAAACAAAATCCTACGGAGAAACGTGGTACTACGTGTACTTTGCCGGCAAATTCGGTTACGTAACCTCCGATTGCGTAACAAAACCGATAATTGCCATGCACCCCACCCCTTTGCCACAGGACGTCGTTGTTCCGCCAACGGATGAAATTCCCGACATTCCCTTGGAAGAGGAACCTGACGGCGAAACGGGCATTACAACGGAAATTTTCCTCATCGTGTTTGTGGCAATACTAGCCGTAAGCGTTTGTCTGGCATTGTTTTTGCCGGGAAACCTCAAAAAGAAAGACGTCTTCGACAAAGACCTCTGACGGTAACCACCGACAAAAATTGCCCCGACTTTCACCGCCCTAAAAACACTTTTTTTGTACTGTGCAAGGACACCGGCAATGCCGGAACAACACAATTTTGCAATGTACACGATAGACAGCCGATGCAACAACGTGCTGCAAGCGACTTGCAGGCATGTGCAATGCTTAATGCTGACGTGTAACAACAAAAAGGTACTGCCCTTTGCAACCCCGAAACGTTACGGCAAAATTGCCGTCGGGCTGTGCGATAAATGCCGTGGTTCGTTGCAGGCAACTTGCAGACATCTGTACAATGTGCTTAATGCTGCACGCTGATAGCAGGCAGGTTGTTGCCCTTTGAAACCCCGAAACGTTACAGTAAACTTGCCGTTGGGCTGTGCGATAAATGCCGTGGCTCGTTTCAGGCAACTTGCAGGCATGTACAATGTGCTTAATGCTGACGTGTAACAACAAAAACGTACTGCCCTTTGAAACCCCGAAACGTTCAAGCAAACTTGCCTTTGGGCTGAGGCGCAACTTTAAGGCAAAAGTACTTGTTGACCGTACAAAAATTGACTACATGTCAAATAAAGTTACGCAGTGTCTGAAACGCTTGTGAAAGTGCCTGAACATGCCAAACATCAAAATAGCCGTCAATTTGAATGTTGATTTGCACAATTTTCGCAAAAATAAAGACGTCCCGAAAGACATCCCTCCAAATTGCCTTTTGTTACCTGTCAAAACGTCGTTTAATACCGCAGAAAGTTTGTGATTAAAAGTAACGGTCCTGGGCAACTTTCAAATGCACATGTGCGCATATGTTCACGCAAGACAGTACCGAAAGCGTAACCTCAGGTTGCACACAATCACAACGCCAGCCATTTACAAAAATCACAATGCAATGCGAGAGCCGTTGTGTTGCTTGTCCAGCAACTTTCGCACCCAATCGGTGTCGCCGTAGGTGTTTTCAAACCACTGCTCGTCGCAACCCAAAAATTCCAACTTGCCTTTGAAACATTCTCTTGCTCGGGCGAGTTTTCGGTACAGGGTGGACATGGACACGCCGTAGGTTTGGCAAATGTGTTCTTTGCTTGTGTTTTTTATGTAAATTTCCACCAGCAACGCTCGGAAAGAGTCGGGCAATGCGGTAAGCGCACTTTTGACGCAGGAAAGAAAATACAAAAAATCATCTCTCATGCGGGCAAGTTCGGCAACTTCCGTCATCTGACCCAATGTGCCGCCTTTTGCCTGCGATGAAGAAAAAGAACGCAACGCCGTCGACAGGCATTGCTTTTGCAAACGCTGCGCCGTTTTTTTACAATAGGGAATGCCCCTCAACATTACCAATTCGTAATTCATTTTAACACCTCCTTTCATCGTTTACGAACATTTGTTCTATTTTCACGGCTATAATAACAAAGAAAATATGACAACAGTCTGGCAGTTTTAATATTTTTTCTCACAAAATCCAACAATTTTTTTATCATTTTTTGTCGAATATGTCTTTTGTGA
>HF998458.1 GCA_000433775.1 Corallococcus sp. CAG:1435
CGGTTGCGTAAATGTTGTCAACCGAGTTTGTTTTGGGCAAGGTACACGATGAGAATTTGCACGTCTGCCGGCGAAACGCCGCTTATTCTTCCGGCCTGTCCCAGGTTTGCGGGACGGATTTTTTGCAGTTTTTGTCTTGCCTCTATGCGAAGTCCGTCAATTTTGTCGTAGTTTATGTCGGCGGGAAGAGGCTTGTTTTCCAATTTTTGTGCCTGCGCAATGGCTTCCTTTTCTTTTTGAATGTAGCCACGGTATTTGCATTCCACATCCACTTCGTACAAAATATCGTCGTCGACACCTTCAAAGTAGCCCAGCGTTTGCAAATCTTTTGCAAAAATGTTGGGGCGACGCAGTATTTCTTCCAAGGTCAGCCCTGCGTTTGTGTTGACTTCCCCCTTTTGTTCAAACAACGGTGCGTACACTTTGGGCGAAAGCAACGTGTTAAGTTGCGACATTGCCTTTTCCAACTGTTGTTTGCGATGAAGAAATTTGCCGTAGCGTTTTTCCGTTACCAAACCAATCTCTTTGCCAATTTCCGTAAGACGGAAGTCTGCGTTGTCCTGTCGCAACACAAGGCGGTGTTCGGCACGGCTGGTCATCATGCGGTAAGGCTCGAAAGTTTCCTTTGTGGTGATGTCGTCCACAAGCACCCCGATGTAACTGTTGTCTCGGGGAAAAACTACGGGCGTTTTGCCGTGAACGTATCGTTCGGCGTTTATTCCTGCCACTATGCCCTGCGCCGCCGCTTCTTCGTAACCGCTTGTTCCGTTTATCTGTCCTGCAAAAAACAGTCCCCTGACGTGTTTTGCCATAAGTGTTGCGTCAAGTTGCGTTGCGTCGATGCAATCGTACTCTATTGCGTAGGCGTCACGCATTATTTCCACATTTTCCAGCCCTTCGATGCTGTGGTAAATTTGTTCCTGCACCCACGCAGGCATGGAAGAGGACGCCCCCTGAACGTAAAATTCGCAGGTGTCGGAGGATTCCGGCTCCAAAAATATCTGATGACGTTGCTTGTCGCTGAAACGCACCACCTTATCTTCTATGCTGGGGCAGTAACGTGGACCTACGCCGTTTATGGAACCGTTGTACAGCGGCGCCAGATGTTTGTTTTGTAAAATTATGCGTTTTGTTTCCTCCGTGGAATAGGTGAGGTAGCAACTGCGTTTTGTTTCCGGAAGTTTTTCCGTCATGAAGGAAAAGGGCGTGGATTCGTCGCCCGGTTGCTCCACCGTTTTGGAAAGGTCTATCGTTTGCAGACGCACCCTTGCAGGCGTTCCCGTTTTGAAACGGCGCACGGTAAAGCCTAAATCGACCAGGCTTTTGGTGAGAAACTGCGCATTGGCAAATCCGTTCGGACCGCAGTTTCGCACACATTCCCCCACTATTATGCGAGAGTCGAGGTACACGCCGCAACACAGTACTACGGCTTTTGCCTTGTAAGTGAGGTTCACCGCCGTGGTAACTTCAAAACCGTCGTCGGTTTTGACTACGGAAACGGCTTCACCTTGGCGAAGCTGAAGGTTGGGTGTGCTTTCCACCGTTTGTTTCATATTTACGTGATACAGATTTTTGTCCACCTGCGCCCGTGGCGAGTACACGGCGGGGCCTTTTCCCTTGTTTAGCATTCGCATTTGAAGCAGGCTTTTGTCGGCATTTACCGCCATTTCTCCGCCCAAAGCGTCAATTTCCTTGACTATTTGTCCCTTTGCCGTGCCTCCGATGCTGGGATTGCACGCCAAAAAAGCCACCGTGTCCAGGTTGGTAGCCAGCATAAGAGTGTTGCACCCCAATCTTGCAGTGGCAAGCGCCGCTTCACAGCCGGCATGTCCTGCCCCCACTACGATAACGTCAAAATCTCTCAAAATTCACCTTCCGATGCGTTCAAACGCATGCTTTTGTTTTTTGCTGTTTTTTTTGTATTGTTTTGTATTTGTTTGTTTATTTGCTTACCTTTGACAATGCGTAAACGCATTGCAACGTCTTTCGCAGTACCGTTTGCAAAAGGCAAAACCGCATTTTGTTACTGTACGGGCGAAAAACTAAATTGTAATTTTTGTCAATTTCCTTTACGGCGGTTTACCGCAAACAGGGTAATGCGTTTGCCGTAAACAGGAAATGCGTTTGCCGTTGGTTGTAAACAACGTTGTTGAAAGCGACGCATGTTTTGTGTAATGATATACACCGATTTGTAAAAAGGACACATGTTGCGAAACTCGTTTTGCGCTGCGGTAATTTTCCGCTTAGCGTTGCGGAGAACTTACGCTTGAAAAGTAACCTTGAATGCAAGCATTTTAATATCGCTGCACCGTTAAATGGGTTGCAGACAAAAGTTGTCTGTCAATGTACGTACAGTTAGAGGCGCATTACCTGTTACACCGTTGTGCAAAGCAACGCATTGTTTTGTGCAAACAGACGCACTGCTTTGTTGAAAGGCTACATGCTGAAATGTTCCTTTTGCGCTGCAGTAATTTACTAATTTATGTTGCGACACCCTACGTTTCATGGCGTAAACGGTAACGCAGTATTTTGATTTACGGCAGATAAACGGTAGCACAAACGCATACAACGTCCTTTTGCCGTATCGTTTAATTTGGTTATCGCAAACGCCGTTAGCCAAACAAAATACCGACGGGCATGCCGTAAACACTTACATTGAAGCATTTTTCTTTCACACAAAAGGAATTTTCAACGTCCTGCTTTTTGTGTTGAATTTTGCGGTTGAAGTTTCTGTTTTCGTGTAAAAATTTTGTTGTTGAGGCTTTTTGAAACCGCTTCGACGGCAACAAGAAACAACTTTCAAACATCTCAAAAATACATAAAAACGCATTGATATTGCTCAAAATGTACATTATCACTGCTGTTTTGTGTAATTTGCGTTATTTCCCCAAACAGAATTTGCTGTAAATGTTGTCTATTATGTCTTCCTGCGTGTTGGTGCCTGTTATCTCTCCCAATTTCTCCCACGCAAGGCGTATGCCCGTGGAAAGAACGTCCAGTGTGGATTGAGTCTGTCGCAACAAATGTATTTGTCTTTTCGCCTCTTTAAGGCAGGAAAGGTGTCTTTCGTTGGTAATAAGCAGGTCGCTGTTTTGAATTTCTCCAGCGTCAAACATGTCGTACAAACGCTGTTTCAACTCTTCAACGTCGCCGCTTTTTGCCGAAAGGGCAATTTGATTTTTTTGCAATGCGGGAGCCTGATACAGGTCGCTTTTGTTGTAAATTTTTATCACCGGCTTTGTGCTTTCAAAGGTGGTTTGGTCGTTTGGCGTTTCCACCAGGTACAGCACGACGTCGGCTTTTTCCGCCGCCATGTGCGCACGTTTTATTCCTTCCGCTTCCACTTTGTCGCTTGTGTCGTGAATGCCTGCCGTGTCCACGAAGTTGAATTTAATGTCTCGGTAGTAGACGCTTTCGCAGAGAGTGTCCCTTGTGGTGCCCTCTACATCTGAAACAATGGCTCTGTCTGTTCCGAGCAGTGCGTTGAGCAAACTGGATTTGCCCACGTTGGGTGCGCCGACTATTGCCACGTCGATGCCGTATCTGGCAACTTTTCCCAGGGCGGAAGTGGCAATTATGCCGTCAAGGCTGTTTTCCAACGCTGCAAGTTGCTCTTTCACGCTTTGAGTTGTCGGCAATTCCAAATCTTCTTCGGGGTAATCCAGTGCCGCTTCGCAGGCGGAAAGAATGTCCAGAAGCACTTTTTGCAATTCCACCACCTTTTTGCCCAGTTTGTTTTCCAACAGGTTTGCCCCTGCTTTGGCAGCCGAAGCCGTTTCGGCGTCTATCATTTCAATTATTCCTTCGGCATTTGTAAGGTTTTGCTTGCCGTTTATGAAGGCACGTTTGCTGAATTCGCCGTTTTGCGCCATTACTGCACCGTTTTCCAGACATGTTTCAATCACTGCCTGACTGACGGCTGTACCTCCGTGGCAGTGAAATTCCACCGTGTTTTCCCCCGTGTAAGAGTGGGGAGCGGCAAAATACACGCACATTGCCTGTTCGTCAAAGTGCCTGGTGTGCAGTTTGCCCACTTTCAGCATGTTCGGCTGTGTGGGAAAGGGATGGAAAAACTTTTTTGCAATGGTTATGGCGTCATCTCCGCTCATTCGCACAACTGCGATTGCACTGCGGCCACGGGCGGTGGACAATGCGACAATAGTATTGGACATAAATTACCTCTCAAAACAATATTGTACCACTTTGACGGAAAAATCTCAACACCTTGCGTTGCAGGGGAGAAAAGTTGTGCAAAAATTTTGTGCGGTAAAAGCAGTCGACACATTATTTTTACAAAAAAGGCTTTTACTGTTGAAAAAGAAGGGGGTTTGTGATATTATTTATAGGTAAAAATTTATCCTTTCAAATTGTGTTCGGAGTTATTATGGGAAAAATAATTGCTTTTTCAAACCAAAAAGGTGGCGTCGGAAAGACCACCACGGCAATAAATTTGTCTACCTACGTTGCAATGGCAGGCAAAAAGGTGCTTTTGGTGGATTTTGACCCCCAAGGCAATGCCACAAGCGGATTCGGCTTTGAAAAAAATCAGCTGGAACACACCTGCTACGACGTGCTTATGGAAGATTGCACCGCACAGGAGGCGATTTTGCCCACCATGGTGGAAAATCTTTCCATGCTTCCCTGTAATATGGACCTTGCGGCGGCGGAAGCCGACCTTGTAAACATGATGGCTCGTGAAAGCGCATTAAAGCGTGCGCTTGCACCCGTCAAAGACAACTACGACTACATTTTCATCGACTGTCCGCCCAGCCTCGGGCTGATAACTCTCAATGCGCTGGTTGCCAGCGACGCCGTTATCATTCCCATTCAAAGCGAATTTTTCGCCTTGGAGGGGCTCAGTCAACTTATGCACACCATAAAACTTGTGAAACAACGGCTGAATTCCGCCTTGAAGATAAACGGCGTGGTGCTGACAATGTACGATGTGCGCACCACCATGTCCAAACAGGTTACGGCGGAAATTTACAAGTACTTTGGCGACACAATTTACACCGTGCCTGTGCCACGCAACGTCAAACTGGTGGAATCGCCCAGTTTCGGCGTTCCCATTCCGTTGCATGCACCACGTTGCAGCGGCGCAGTTGCCTACGAAGCGCTGGCAAAACAGTTCTTGGAAAGAGAGGAAAAGTAACATGGCGAAGACTGTAAACAAAGGATTAGGAAGAGGCCTTGCCTCTTTGATGGGCTTCAACGACATCGACGACATTGCCTTAAAAACAGGCAGTGAAAACACCTCTGTGTCGGGAAAAACTGCAGACGGTGTGGTAAATTTGGCACTTTTGGACATCGATCCCAACAGGGAACAGCCCCGAAAAAACTTTGATGAAGAGGCGTTGAACGAACTTGCGGAAAGCATACGCACCTATGGCGTAATTCAGCCTATTGTGGTTACCCCCGTAGGCAAGCGTTTTATGATAATCGCCGGCGAAAGACGTTTCAGGGCAAGCCGCATTGCGGGAAAAACGGAAATCCCCGCAATAATTCGCAACTACACCCCGCAGGAAATAAAGGAAATAAGCCTTATTGAAAACCTGCAACGTGAAGATTTGTCCCCCATCGAGGCGGCACGGGCAATCCGCACTTTGATGACGGAATTCAACATGACGCAGGAAGTTGCCGCCGACCGTATCGGAAAAAGCCGCTCTGCCGTGGCTAATACTCTCCGTCTGCTCACTTTGCACGACGACGTAATAAAACTTATTGAAGACGGAAGGCTTTCGGCAGGACATGCCAGGACTTTGGTAGTCGTTCCCAAAGAGTATCAGTACAAGTTGGCTCTGAAAGGTTGCGACAATCAGATGACGGTACGTGAAATGGAAAAAAGCGTGCGTGCATTTCTCAATCCTAAACCGCAAAAGGAAAAAAGCACAGAGGAATGCAAAGAATTGCACGAACTTGTTTCCAACATGCAACGTACGTTTGCCACAAAAGTTTCGGCAATAGGAAACGCAAACAAAGGCAGACTTTACATAGATTACTTCACCGCCGACGATTTGGACAGAATATGCCGTCTTGTGGAAGACTGGATGCAGGACAAGTTTCGTAACGGTGAGGACGAGTAATGATTGTGCCCATCGGAAATATTGCTTATTCGTAAAAGACTGCGTTTGCAGTCTTTTTTTTGTGTTTTGCAGCCTAATTTTTGTTGCGTTTGAAGCCGTACAAAATGTTTCTTTGAATCAATCAAAATAGTTTTTCTAAATTATCATTTGTCGAAGATTCTTTTGAAACCTTCAAAATAGTAAAATTTTCGACAAACCATGTTGTCATTTTTGATATATTTTGTACGAAAACCTGCAACCGTATGTAAAAATATTGTACACAGCTGTAAAAACGTTCTTTTGTCTTCTTCCGCTAGCGAGCAAATGCAGGACAACATCTGACACGGAAAGCCTTCCGAAAACGCTGTTATTTTGAGCCTTGGTTAAAACAGACGGACTAAAACCTCTTGTGAAGAGGACGCAGCACGCAAAAAGCATTTTTGCTTAAAATTATTGTATACAACTTCGTTTTCCCCTGTGTCTGCTATCTACTCACAAACGTTTGTTCTCTAAGAGTTATTTTACTGTTAGTTTGTAAACATTTGCGTTACCGCTACTAAATAAACAACCTACATGCACTTACTTTTTGTTTCTTATTCCCATCTAAGCCTTTAAAAGTGTTCGTAAACCTCAAGTATTGTGTTTTACGGGATTTACCGATACGTTGAATATAATGTTTTTAGTTATAAATCTTCACAGACAACTTCATATACTTGCTTTTTTATATTTCGATTTAAGCCCTTGAAGGTGTTTCGTGAACATTAAGTATTGTGTTTGTCGGAATTGCCGACATATTGAGCATTACGTTTTCGGCTAGAAAATGTCTTTCTTTCTGTGAACAAACGTCATGAATTTCCGCACCACTTTGAAAGCAAAATGTACTTTTTTGATTATTGCACGGTATGGAATGCCTTTTGCTGTCGGTAAATGTCTGTGTCCCTGCAGAAATACGTTTTTTGTGGCTGATTGTCTTGCGTAGCAATTAAAATGCATAAATAAACAAAGCTTATGTCCGTTCCTTTGACGTGTTTTTATGCTGCGTAAAATTATTTTCCCAAACAATGCGTCCAGATAAATACTGACGGACTTTCCGCCTTGAATAGAGCATTTGTCAGCCATGCTGAGCAGTGACGGACTTTGGTGCGTTTTCAACGCAATTCTTGATTCTTGCGAGCAAAAGTTTTTTTGTTAATTACCATTCCATTATTTTTTTCGAATAGAGGTAGGAGATTAAAGTTTTTACAACGTGTTTTTACATCATATTTTCAGAAGAAAACTACCGCCGAAATGTTTATTTTCTTTTGTCCGCTTATCAAACGGCGTGTGTTTTTCATGCTTTCCGATGTTTATTCAGATAAATAGTTAATTTTTAGTCATTAAGCAACAAAAAACACTTGAAATTGGCATATATTATGTGATATAGTAAATTAAATTTGTACGTGTTTGAGGACGACGCACAACTAGGTGTAATGGTGCTAAACCTGCAAATCAAAGTCTGATTATCAAAGTTGTATGTAATCCCGGAAGTTTAAAACACGCTGTTGCTTGCAGGCGCTTTCAAAAAGTAAGTTTGAACCACGTTTCTTCTTGCGGTAACAGCCTTAACCGGTCAAGTATCTTGTGCGCTCTTTGCCGTATAAAACAGAGGACTGATTCTGAGAATAAATTGCTGATTAATTAACACAAATGTGATATACAAAAATATAACAAATTGACCAAAATTTTACATACGTA
>HF998459.1 GCA_000433775.1 Corallococcus sp. CAG:1435
TAATCAATTAGGTGGTCTAGACATAATATTGTCTTTCATTATGTTAGGAGCGACTTTAGGTTTCTTGGTGTTTAATTTTCCACCTGCTAAGATATTTATGGGAGATACTGGAAGTACTTTCTTAGGCCTTATGATAAGTGTTATTATGCTACTTGGGTTTAAGTCAGTTACTTTAACATCACTACTTATTCCAGCAGTATTACTAGTTTTACCAATAATGGATACTTTATTTGCAATAATTAGACGTACTATAAATGGAAAACCTATTGGTAGTCCTGATAAGGAACATATACATCATCAACTTTTGAAAAGACTTAGTACAAGAAAGACTATTCTTACTATATATGGAGTAGATTTAATATTTAGTGTTGTTACTGTATTTTATGCAATTGGATATAAAGATGAGATGGTAATATTCTATATTTTACTTGTGTTTATACTTTTATTCTTAGTGTTTAAAACTAATGTAATATTTACAAATAAGGAGAAAAAATGAAAATTTGTATATTAGGTAGTGGAGCATATGGACTTGCTCTTGCAAGTAGATTTATAAAGAATAATAATGAGGTTGTTTGTTATAGCAATAATCAAAATGAAATAGATGGGTTAGTTAGTACTAGAATTAGTGATAAATTACCTAGTTATAACATAGACAAGAGGTTAGAATTTACTACTGATATCAAAAGAGCAGTTAGTAATTCAAATCTTGTTGTTATAGCTGTGCCTGCAAAGTTTGCGAGTTCTGTAACTAAAGAGCTTAGTAATTATTTAACAAAGGATATGCATATTTTAATAGCAACTAAGGGTATAGAAAATGATACTTGTTTGTTTTTAAATGATGTGGTTGAGAAAAATTTGAATACTAATAAAATAGCTGTTATAAGTGGGCCTACATTTGCAGTTGATATTGTTAAAGATGTACCAATTGGACTTACTCTTGCAACATTAAATTCTAGCACTAAAGAGTTAGTTAAAAAATTACTAGTGAGTGATATAACTAAGTTAAGAGATACAGCTGACTTGATTGGAGTGGAAGTATGTGGGTCAATTAAGAATGTCATGGCAATTGTTTCAGGAATGCTTGGTGGAATGGGAGTAACAGACTCAACAAGGGCACTTTTTCTTACTGAAGCTTTAAATGACATTAAAGAGTTAATTGATGCTTTAGGTGGAAACAAGAATACTATTTTAAGTTATGCAGGCTTTGGAGATATTTTAATGACTTGTACTAGCTTAAATAGTAGAAATTATAATTATGGTAAAATGATAGGCGAAGGTAAGTTAGAAGAAGCTAATATATATGCAAATAATACAACTGTAGAGGGCTTATATACATTAAGGTCTATTAAAGAATTGATTAGAAGAGAAAATGTTAAAATGCCTATTATTGATTTAGTAAGTGATATAATAAGTGGTAATAAAGATAAGACAAGTATTCTTGAATTTTTAATTAAAAAGTAAAAATATCTAATTATTTAGGTATTTTTTTACATTTTAAACGAAAAATGTGGTTATTTTGTAAATTAAAATGATACACAATTTAAGAATTATACATAATTTAAATAATGTTCTTTTATTTTTGTGTGAAATTTGATAGAATATATCATATAAAAGGTGAAGTTTATGGTAGTATTTGTAGTGTTAATTATTATTTCAAATGTTTTATTGAGTGCAGTTTATTATGTTAATAAAGTTATGCTTAACTCTAATTTTTATCAATTAACATATTATTTATTTAATGGGAAAGCAGGAAGTGGAAGTTTTAAGGTTGTGATGGATACAATAATAACTTGTATTCCTTTTGCTTTACTTTCTATAATTATAACGGTTTTACCTATAATTTTAGTTAAACATTTTAAGTGGTTTGCTGTTAAGAAATTTATTAAAATATATGCGATCAGTTTACTTTGTTTTTGTGTGTTATTAACACTACATAGTTACCAGTTTGATGATTATGTAATAAATAAAAGTAAAAAGACTGATATTTATAAATATTATAAAGATACTAATAAAGTTAATGTGAGTTTTAAAGGTAAAAAAAGAAATTTAATTCTTGTATATTTAGAGAGTGTTGAGAGTAGTTTGATGAGTAAAGAAAATGGAGGACTCTTTAATAAATCAAGAATACCAGAATTAGAAACTCTTGCATTAGAAAATGATAACTTTTCTAATACAGATAAATTAGGTGGTGGAAAAAATTTAACAGTGAGTAGTTTTACAATGGCTAGTTTAGTAGCAAGTTCAAGTGGAACACCTCTTGATATTAAGATTTTTGGTGGATATAATGAGAAAAATAAGATTATGCCTGAAGTTAAAACACTTGGGGATATATTAAAAGAAAATGGCTATAATTTGAAAGTTATTCAAGGGACTGATATTAATTTTTCAGCGACTGACCAATATTATAAAATACATGGGGATTATGAAATAGTAGATTATAATGAGATGATTAAAAAAGGTTATGTTCCTAAAGGTTATCTTGAATGGTGGGGAATTGAAGATAAGAAGATGTTTGAGATATCTAAAAAAGAAATATTAGAAACTGCTAAAAAAGGAGTGCCATTTGCTGTTACTATGTATACAATGGATACTCATTTTAAAGATGGATATTTAGATAGTGAGTGCAATAGGGAGTTTGAAGATCAATTATCTAATGTTTATTCTTGTTCTAGTAAACAGGTAATGGAGTTTGTTAATTGGGTTAAAGAGCAAGATTTTTATAAGGATACTACTATTATATTACTAGGAGACCATTATACAATGCAAAATAGTTATTTTAATGGATATGATAATGACAAAAGAAGTATTTATAATGTGTTTATAAATAGTGGTAAAAAGATATCTAATAATAAAAATAGAGTATTTACTAATTATGATATGTATCCTACAATATTATCTAGTATAGGGGCTAGTATTGAAGATAATAAACTTGGCTTTGGAGTTGATTTATATAGCGGGAAAGAAACACTTGCTGAAAGTAAAGGACTAGAATATTTAGAGAGTGAGTTAAAGAAAACGGCTGTAAAAGAATAAAAAACACTTGATTTTCACCAGAAAATACCGTATAATGGTATTTAGAGGTGAAAATATGATAATTTCTAATAATTTTATTAAAAGTAGGTTAGGTGAATATTCTAATAAAAATAATAAAATAAGTAGACTTATTAAGGATAATAAACTATATAAAGTTGTAAATGGGTTATATGAAACTGAAAAAAATACTCCGGGTTATTTACTTGCTGGTAGTATATATGGGCCTTCTTATATTTCTTTTGAGTATGCACTTCAAGAGTATGGTCTTATTCCTGAAAGGGTAACTGTTATTACATGTGCTACATGTGGAAAAAAGAAAAAGAAAATATATAAAACAGATTATGGAACATTTACTTATAGAGATGTGCCAATACTTGCTTATCCAGAAGAAATACTTTTAAAAGTAGAAGGAGATTATTCGTATCAAATAGCAACACCTGAAAAAGCATTATGTGATAAGTTATATACTTTATTTCCACTTAAAAATTATAAGAATTTAGAGTTTATGCTTTTTAATGATTTAAGAATAGACGAGGAAGAATTTGAAAAATTAGATAGAGATGTAATTGATAAATTAAGTAAATTATATCATTCTACTAATATAGAACTTTTAGCTAAGTATATGAGGAGGGGAAAAAATGAACAATGTGATTAGTCAAATGTTGTCTAAGTATGAAATAAAAAATACTCATGATGAAGTTAACGCTTTAAAGGAAGTAATTCAAGAGATAGTATTAAGTGGTTTAGCTAGAGGAAATTTTTTTGAGGATGCCGCTTTTTGTGGTGGTACAGCTCTTAGAATA
>HF998460.1:0-3188 GCA_000433775.1 Corallococcus sp. CAG:1435
CGCAAGCCTTTCCTACACCGTGCCCGAACAATTCGGCATTTTCACCTTCAAAGGCACCTTCTATCTTACCACTACCGACGAAGGCGTGTACGAGGCGACGGACGAAACTTCCTTCAACAACTATTTCGCGTGGCAAAACGGCTATGCCATTACCGTCACCGAAACGGGCGAGGACGTGACGGCAAACTTCCGGCTTGCCTACGATGTCACCTTCACGCTGACTGCGTCGGACTTTGTCATAACGCTGCCCTCGCAGACTACGGTGGTGTACACCGGCAAACCCAATTCTTACGGCATAACGGTGCAGGACGCCGACCAAATTGAGGGGCTTTCCGTAACCTACGCTGTCAAAAAGGACGGAACCCTTTCCCAATTTACCGAAACGGTGCCCGAACTTACTAACGCAGGACAATACACGGTGTACTATCGCGTGTCGGCACCCGGCTACGAAACGCAAGCAGACAGCTTCACCGTTACGGTGGAAAAGGCAACGCCTGAAATTCACGTGCCCAAACAGGCAACGGAGTTCACCTACACCGGCAAAATGCAGTATTTCAACGCTGACGGCGTCACGTGGAGCAGCCGCGAAGATGGCGCAGAGCTGGCGATAGAGTCCTTTTCCTTCGTCACCGTGGCGGAAGGCAACGGCAAACAGATAAAGATAACCAGCACGGAAACGGCAAACTACCAGTCGGCGGAAATAACGGTAACGCTCACCGTCCGCAAGGCGCAGTTCACCCTGTCGCAGGCGGAAACTCAAAGGTACGTCTACACGGGCAGTGCACAGGGCGCGCCCATTTCGGTAACGGCGCTGGGCGACGACCAATTCACCGTTTGGTATAACGGCGGCACAACCGTGGCGCAGTTTACCGACGCGGGCAGCTACGAGGTGACCGTTCGGGTGGACGGCAACGACAACTACGAGGTCGCAAACACGGTGTACCGCGTGGAAATTGCCAAGGCAACTCACAACGAAATAAACGTTTCCGACGTCAACACGCAATACGTCTGGGACGGGCAGTCCATCACCGTCAGCGGCGCAACGGCGCTGTTCGGCACGGTGCAGTACGAAAACGGCGAGCTTAACTCCGCCGGTGAATGGCAGGTAAGGGCGTACGTCGAGGGAACGACCAACTACGTCGGTGCGGAGAAGGAATTTACCGTGTACGTAGCAAAAGGCACCTACACCGACGAACAACTGCAACAGGCATTGCAAAACGCCGTGACGGGCGAAGTGGTGTTCGGCTTGGGCAAAACGCTTAACGACGTCCCCCTTGCCGAAGGGTTTGCGTTCAGCAATCCGAGTGCGGTGCTTTCCGCTAAAAACTTCACCCTGTCCGACGGCACATACGTGGGCAGATTTGACGGCACCTATTGCGGCGACGCCGTCAACTACAATCCCGCCGACGTCATCATCACCTTTACCGCCCGCAAGCAACTGGTAACGGTATCCGTAGAGGGCGTTTCCCGCAAAATCGGCGATGTGAAAAGCGACGACGGGCTGTTTGCCGTAACGGCGCAGGGCGAAAACGGCGCGCTTTCGGCAGAGGAGATAGAGGTACTTTCCGTCAGCGTCAGCCACGGCATAAACTTTGACGTGGGCGGCACCTACGACGTGACTTACACCCTCGGGCAAAACTACTACTACGACGCCGCCTTTGAAAACGGCGAAAAGGAAATCACTTCGTGGTTCAAGCTTTGCTCCGTGCTGTACAACAACGATTGGTACACCTTGCAGGACGCGCTGTATCTTGCTCAAGAAAACGACACGGTCATAGTTGCCGAAAACACCGTGGCTTCCAACAGTTCGGCATACTGTGGCGACGCCTATTACACCGTTAAAAAGGGCGTAACGTTGCTTGTGCCCTACGACAAAGATCATAGCACAAACACCAAGGACATTCAGCGGTGCTACGAGAACGGCGTTTCCGTTCCCGCCGTGGGCACGGCGTATCGTACGCTTACTCTGCCGGCAGGCGTAACTCTGCTGGTTGCAGAGGAAGCAACGCTTATCGTCAACGCCAAGGTGGTGTCGGCAAGCGCACCCGTCACCGGCATAGTGTACGGCAGTAACTTTGGTCAACTGGAAGTGCAGAAAGACGCCCAAGTTGTCGTCAACGGTACCTTCGAGTGTATCGGCTTCACCTACGGCGAGGGCAGCGTCACCGTCAACAGCGGCGCATATCTGTACGAGCTGTTCAACATGATAGCATACAAGGGCGGCACGAATTCTTCGAGTCTTAAAAATAAACTGTTTCCCTTAAACCAATACACGCTCACAAGCCTTTCCTGCCAAACCACCTTTGTGAGCGGCAGCAACTACAACGCCAAGGCTTTTGTGACGGGAAGACTTCTGTGGGTTATGGATCAAAACGCCGACGTGCAATTCGTGTCCAACGGTAGCGACGCATTCATTCAGATGAACAGCGAAGACGCAAGCGTGGTCAAGCGTATCTGCGAAAAAACCGGCAGGACGTATTTCGACTGCTACGGCGACGTGATTCTCAACAATATCACCCTGTCGTTGGGCATATATGCTTTCAAGACCGCCGGCTTGCCGGTGCCCGTTCCGGGGCATTTCTCCATCACCGTGCACGGCAATGCTTCAATGGCAAAGGAAACGCAGATAAAGCTGCTGCCCGGGGCGCAGCTCACGGTGGAAAAGGGCGCGACTCTCACCGTCGAAGGTTCCGACAGCTCCGACAAGGGCGGTCTGTCTTCCTACGACGGCAACGCCGCGTTCGATAGCGGCGTGACGCAATGGAAGGACGGCATTGATGCCTATCCCATAGCGCAGTTCAAAACGGTGTACCGCACCGCTCCCACACCCGACTACTCTGCGGCAACTCCCGCTGTGATATTGGTAAAGGGCACTCTGAAAGTCAGCTCCACGGCGTACTTTGCCGGCGTGGTCACAGGCGAGGAGGGCGGTATCGTCGAGCTTGCAGAGGGAGCGGCGACAACCGTTACCTTAAATGAAATTCTCAGCGGTTCAGCCACCTACACGGCAACGCTCAACGCCATTCTCAAGGGCGCAAACACCATAAACCAAGTCACTGCGGGAACCTATACGTACACCGACGGCAGTTGGGTGCTTAAACCCGCTGCGTAAATGACGGAGAGCCCTCTTCCCATCGGGAAGGGGCACTCTGTCTGTACGGACATATTTTGCGGCGGCTGCCGCACAC
>HF998460.1:3209-6320 GCA_000433775.1 Corallococcus sp. CAG:1435
AGGAGAAGCCTCTGTTTGGGGGCAAAGGATATGCAACAGACTATTCTTCAGGTAAAGGATCTTTGCAAAAAATATTCCGCCAAGGCGGACTACGCCGTGCAAAACGTCACCTTCGACTGCGCCGCAGGCGAGGTGGTGGGCATTCTGGGGCACAACGGCGCCGGCAAAAGCACCACGTTGAAGTGCCTCGAGGGCATGATCCCCTTCGACAAGGGGGAAATTTCCGTGTGCGGCTTCGACGTAAAAACGCAGGCGGTGCAGGCAAAAAGCAATATGGGCTTTGTCACCGACGACCACGCCGTGTTCGTCAACATGACGGGCTTGCAGTATCTGGAATTTATGTGCGACGTCTACAAGGTGCCCGCAGGCGAAAGGCAAAACCGTCTGGAGCAGCTTCAGCAGATATTGGATCTGGGCGACAGCGTCTACGACGTCATTTCTTCCTATTCCCACGGCATGAAGCAAAAAATCTGCATGATGGGTTCCCTTATGCACCGCCCCAAGCTGTGGATACTTGACGAACCTATGACGGGGTTGGATCCCGTCACCATGCGTTCGGTGCTGCAATTTATGCGCAGCTACGTTTCGCACGGCAACGCCATACTGTTTTCCTCTCACGACCTCAACGTGGTGGCGAAGGTGTGCGACAGAGTGGTTATGCTGCGCAAGGGCAAACAGCTGTTGAACCTCGACGTGGCGGCGCAAAAGGCGCAGGATCCCAATTTCGATTTCGAGGAGTACTTTTTGGCACATGAAACAAAAAATTGATTTCACGCTTTTGCGCGCGCTGTTCCGCAAACAGCGTCAGGAGCGGCTTTCCGCCTTCAAAAAGAACTTCGATTTCGTGGGATTTGTCATGCGCATAGTGCTGTACGGCGCATTGATAGCGGTGCTTTCGGTGTTTCTGGCGCGGTTTGCCGATATGTATCTGGACGTAATGGTAAACTACGAAATCAACCCCGCCGAGCGCGCCTACGAGGTGCTGACCTTGTGCTATTCGGCGGTGCTGGCGCTGATGGTGCTTTCCGCCGTGGCGCAGATAAACCGCGAGCTGTTTTTCGGCGACGACGTCAGGATACTTTCCGCCCTGCCCGTAAACGCCAAAACGCTGTACGTTTCCAAGCTTGCCTCCATCTATCTGGGGCAGGCGGCGTTTTCCGCAGTGACCGTCACGCCCATCAGCATTGCGCTGGGCAGCGTGCTGCCGCAGGGCGCGTGGTTTTGGTGTATGACGGCGGTGGCGGTGTTCACCCTGCCGCTGGTATCGCTGGGCATTGCATCGCTGCTTGCCCTTCCCTATTACTATCTGCGGCTTATTCTGCGCCGCAGGTACGTTTTGAATTTCGTGGTTGTCACGCTGATAACGGCGGCGCTGATAGCGGTGTATTGGGCGTTGCTGGAAGGCATAAAACAACTGCTTTTGGGGGACGACCTCAAATACTTTTTCAACGAAAAGGTAATGAGCGGCATAGCGGCTACGGTGCACGCGCTGTTCCCCGCCAACTGCATAGCCTCCTTCGTGCTGGGCAGGTACGCCCTGTCCTCGGCGGGTTGGGTGGCGCTGCTGCTGGCAATATGCACGGCGGTGGGGCTGGTGTTCACCCGCCTGCTGCTGGTGCGCTCCATGCAGCAGTGCATAGGCGGCGTTCCCCGCTACCGTGGCAGACGGCGCCCCTTCGGCAAAGCAAAAAAGCCCTTTGCGGCGTTGGTAAAAAAGGAATTTCTTGCCATTTTCCGCACGCCTAACTACTCCTTTTCCTACTTTTCGATGGCGCTGGTACAGCCTCTCATGGTGTATCTGTGCATGTCCGTAGGTTCCTCGCTGGTGGTGCAGCTGCTGGGCATAGCCTGCAACTGGGAAATAGCGGTGTTTCTCACCCTGCTGTTCGGGTGTCTGGCAAATATGTTCTGCACCACAAACGTCAGCCGCGACGGGGCGATGTTTTTCTCCGTCAAGGCAATGCCGCTGAGCGGCAAAGCCGTCATGTACTCCAAGGTGGCTTTGTGCATGGTGGTCACCGCCGCTTCGCAGCTGTTTTCCGCCCTGCTTTTGGGCGTTACGGGCAGCCTTGCGTGGTACTACGCGGCGTATCTGTTCGCGCTGGGCACCGCCTTCGGCTTTGCGCAGGTGTGTCTGGCAACGGCTATCGACTTCCGCCGTCCGCATTTTGCCGTGGCAAAAGGCAATGCGGAGGAGGGCAACACCGTCAGCACCGTCGCGCTTTTGGGCATAGCCATAGCCTTCGTGGTGGGCATCTGCCTGCTGGTGCTGCGCATGGCAATTTCCCTTCGCAACCTCAAAAATCTGGAATTTTTGTCCTACGTCGTTTGCGCCGTGGTGGCGGTGGCGGCTGCGACTGTGGGGGCTGTGTGCCTCACGCACAGGCTGGAAGACAAATACTACAACTTCGAGGGCAGCGCGCACTGACGGGCAAATTGCACGGAGGCTGCGTTGTGAGCGGCTTCGGCAATAGCGTTCGACGCCCTTTCAACCCGACCGACGTGCGGCAGCCCCGCAACAACGGCGGTGCGCTTTGAATATACACAAACGACTATGACAATGACAACAAAAATTTTATGCAAAACGCAGCGCAATGCGCTTTTTTACAATGGTAAGGGAGGTAACGAATGAAAAAGAACGTAATAGCGTTGATGCTGGTTCTGCCTTTGCTGTTCGTGTTCACGGTGTTTTCCTCCGGCAACGTGGCAAGCCTCGGCGTGTCCGTTTCTGTAAACGGCGTGGAAATTCTCAACTCGCCGCAAAACGACACTTTGCACGTCGATCTGGCAAGCTATAACGGCGATTTTACGCTGGACGTCAAGGTCACTCCGGAAAACGCCTCCGACAAAAAGGTGTCCTTCGTGGTGGAGGAGGTGCCCGGCTCCGCCTTTGCCGACGTTTCCGTAAGCGAAGCGGGCGTCGTCACAGCAAAAAGCACGGGTATTGCCCGCATAAGCGCAGTCACTAACGACGGCGGCTACCGCGACAGCATAACCGTCAACGTCACTTCCTCCAAGCCCTACGGCATGAACGTTTCTCTCTACGGCTTAAACGGCGACGAAAATCTGCTTACGCCCACGGCGAACGGCTACACCGCGCAGGTAACTACC
>HF998460.1:6401-18929 GCA_000433775.1 Corallococcus sp. CAG:1435
CGGCTTCGCCGTGATAGACGGCAACGCCGGCACGTTGCTTTTGCCCTTCTCGGGCGAAACGGTGGTGGATTTTTACTACGACAACGGCGCCTTCGGCGTCATACGCAAGCGGGTGACGCTTTCGGTGCTGCAGTCGTCGGAAAGCGGGCTGACCGTAAACGGCGAGGAAAGCTGCACCTTGGCATTGGAGCAGGGCAGCACGTCCTGTGCCTTCTACGTGCAGGCGCAGCAATCTCCCGTGGTCAAAGAAAACGCATACGTACAGGGTTTTTCCGTACAGCAGTTGCAGCAAAACTGCTACAAAGTGGCCGTAGAGCTTTCTCCCGACGCCACCGACACCGTTTTGGAAGTGGCTGTGGGCGACAAGACGGCTTTTGTAAACGTGGTCTATGCCGAATTTGCCTTTTCCGTGCGCGGCGACGTGGCGGTAACGGATGACAGCGCGGTGGTGCTGGCAGGCTCTCCCGTCACCTTCTATGCCGTGGCAGAGGTTGCGGCGGAAAACGTCACCTATCGGTGGAACGGCGACGGGTTGCAGCTGGACGTGTCGCAGGACGGCGCTTCCTGCACGGTTACTGCGGCGCAGGCGGGCAGCTATTCCCTTACCGTCGCCGCATTGAAAAACGGCGTGGCAATGGATATCTACCCCGTTACGTTGTCCGTTCAGGCGGTGGTGCCCGTGTCCTCCGTGCAGTTTAAGAGCGTAGCCTCAGGGCTGGCAATGCAGCGCGCCGTGGCAGGCTACAAGTACAGCGACAGCGTCAGCAGCCTTGTGCGCAACAGCTTCACGGTAGATTTCTTTGCCTACTACAACGGTCAGACGGTGCAAAACGCCTTGCAATATATGGACGTAGAGTACGACGAAAAAATTGCCGACGTGGAAATTTCCCAAAGCGGCATAATCGTCACTCCCAAAGCCAAAGGGGAGGTTACCGTTTCCGTCAGGTGGAAGGGCAACGCCTCCTTCGGCACCGACGTGGGAGCGCAGGTGACGTTATTGTGTCTTCCCGACGCGGTGGCCGTTTCCACAAGCGATCAGGCGTTTGCCGCTTCCAAGGCGGGGCTTGCCATGGTGCTGGAAAATGACGTCGTGCTGGGCACGGCGGAGGACGGCAGCGTGTATCCGGTGGAGGAGCGCAAAGCCATGATGGGCACAATGCAGTCCACCTACAATACTCAGTACTACCACAACGTCGGTCAGGCGGAGCAGGCTAAGGTAAACTACGTGCTGGAATTCCGCAACGACGTGTACGGTAACGGCTATTCCATAAACGCCATGCACTTCACCGCCGTCAAGGATTCCTCCGGCGTAAGCCAGATTTTCCGCGGGCCGCTGCACTTTGTCAGCTACGGTCAGGTGGCTTCGGTGGCGGGGCAGGATAACTCGGCGTATCTGGTGCGCACTGACGGCATTACGCTGTGCAACGTAACGCTGCTGGGCTGTTCGGACGAAACGCTGTCCGACGGCAAAGGGGGCTACGACCTCTCCGCCCTCAACGAAACGGGCACCGTGCTGGAAGTCAACGCCGATTGCAGCATTATCAACTGCCGCATACGCAACGGCAGAAACGGCGTAAGAATTTACGGTGGCAACAGGCAGGGCAACGGCTACTTTATTCAAAGTCTGGAGCAAAACGACGGCGCATGTCGTCACCGTGCCGACGTCACCATCGAAGGGTGCATAATTTCACAGGCGAGGGAGTTTTTGGTAAAGATAGGCTCCAACCGCGCGCTGCAGGCAAACAGCGGACTTTCCTCCAACGTCAACGCCTGTGTGGAACCGAGTCTGCTGGACGAAAGTGGAAACCCCTACGACGTGCAGACAAACGACTACCTCAACGACAAATATTTCTACGACACCTACGTCATGACGGACGTCACGCTTAAAGACAGCGTGCTGGAAACCAGCGGCTTGTTTTCCGTGGGCATAGAAACCAACTTTGCGGGAACGCTGCTTTACGCCCAGCAGGACAGCATAATCTTCGAAGGCTGGCCGGGAACGGGCGGCACCTCCTTCCCGTCGGTGCTGCGGCTGGAGGGGGACGTCAGAATGTACGACTGGAAAGACCTTTCGCTGGTGGACAGCAGCACTCTGATAGATTCCGAGCAATCTCGCTTCAAGCTTAATATTTCCGCCATGCTGGACTACGTCTGCACCAACCATTCCGGCACGCAGTACGGTTACGAATACATCATCGACCGCAAGCAAAACGTAAACTACGTTCACGGCGGTATAGCCTTCTACGGCGGCGGCAAAAACTATTCGCAGCTGGACGTAAGCGGGCTGGACGAAAGCCTTGCCGATTTGTCGGTGTACCCCGTAAACCTCAATATGCTAAGCGGTGCCGAGGGCGAAACGGGCGAACAGGCGGAGTTCCTTCCCTTGGCTGCGGGCACGCAGGATTTCCGTTTCTATATGTACGGCAGCCGCAGCGTCAACAACGTGGACAAACAGCTGGCGGATCAGGCTTCGGGGCAAAAATACAGCGGCGTAAAGCCCGTCCCCTTCCGTTAGTTCGGCGTAAGAAACCCGCACAAATTTGCCCCTGCACGCTTTGAGGCTTGCATCGCGCACTTTGAAATTTACAAAAATCGGAGCGTTGCTTCACGGCAACGCTTCTTTTTTGCCCTTTTGAAATTTGCATTGCGCACTTTGAAATTTACGCTTGTGCGCTTTAAGTTTTGTGCTTGTATGTTACAAAATTTGTGCTTGCCTTTACACACGTTAAGAAATAAAACGTTATCGTTTATTTGATTGGGAAATAAAACGGCGTGAAAGAGCGACGGGATAAAACTTCAAAAGACGAAAACTTTCGGACTTGGTGCAAAGCGGTGGGGCTTGTAAAAAAACAGAAACGTGCCGAATTTTTGAAATATCGAAGAGTCAGACATCTTGTGGCAGTGCATGAAAGACTTTATACTCATTGCAATGAAATGTAAAAACTCTTGCGACCGCACGAAAAAATGCATAAAAAAGGCAGGGCGTCAAGTTCCCTGCCAAGTGTGTCAAAATGTTTGTCCGAAACGTTTTTTGTATACAATTTCTACATACGGTATTAAAATATTTGTACAAAATAGATTTTCTGAATTTGAAAACAAACTCAATTACAAGTTGAAGTTTCTTTCCATTTCGTCTTTCAAAGCCCTGTTGCACACCAAAAACACAATTATGTTGTTGAGTATCGCAGCGAAGAAAATGACGAAGTTTATTATTGTTTTGGGGCGATAAATTCCCAGATATGAGGTTATCCACAGCGTTATTTGCGGCAGAATGTCAAACACGGTGCAAAACACCAAAGTGGAAAACAGTTGTTTGTTGGTGTTGCGTTGCACGCCGATAAGCACTACTGTGAGAATTGTCGCTGCGACATAAATCCACGGCAACACAAATTCCACCGTAAACCAGCAAAATTTTCCGTTGTACAGTGCAAATTCCATTGCTATGGCAAGAATCGTCAGGACAATCAAATCTATCCGAATTTGTTTGACAAGTTTGTATTTGGCATTTATGGGCGTCATCACGCAAAACACTGCGAACACAACGCCTATTGCAACGTAGGCACTCCAATGATACTCAGGCGTAACAATTATGTTGAGAACGACGCAAAACGCCAACAGCACAAGCAAAATTCTGTTGAATTTGAATCGGAAAAAGTTGACGCTTTTTATTTCGTGCAGTACGGGGTATTCTATTTTTCCGTCAATGTCACGGTACACCTCGCATTTGTCGTTGTAGTCTTTTTCGTCCAGATAACTACCGCAAAGGGGACAGTTTGTAAGTTGGTGGTGCACATTGGCTTTGCACTTTGTACAGTATTTCATTCTTCCTCCCAGATGTCGCTTTCAAGTGCGATGTCAATGCCCATTTCCGCAAGTTTGTTGAAGAAAAATCTTTCGCAATCTCTTTCCCAAAAGATGTTTGTCACGGCAATTACGCACACGTCGTTGTAGGTAGCCACGGTAAAGTTGTTGGTGCCTTTTGCTGGACGTCCCAACATAAATTCGTAGCGGATTACTTTGTCGGCAAATTCTTTCGGGGCATCCACCTTGCCCAGGTTGGACAGCGTGGAACAGTTGACGATGCCGTCTCCCCTGCCATGCACGATGGTTTTAAGCACCAGTTTCTTTACGGCAAGAGGCACTATTTTCAAAACGGGATTGTTTCCGCTGTTGTAGTTGTAACTCACCATTCCACGGAAGTAGTCGTCGGTGAGTTGTTCGTCACGCTGTTTCTGAATGTCCCTGATTACGTCGTCCAAATCTTTTTGTCCGTTGTATTGGTAAAAAATGTAACTGGAAAAGTTGCGTATCGTTTCCACGTTGTAACGGCGACGAAGGTTGACGGGAATGAGTATTCTTATGGGGCGTGGGTCCTTGTTGTTGGTGCTTTGGCAAAAGTGGTCCAATGCCAGAAGTTGCACTGCGCTCAAAAAATCCGTTATTGTGGCATTGTGACTTTTGGCAAGTTGATGAAGTTGCGTTGCGGAACAAATTCCTTTAACCGTTACATACTTTTTGTTACGAAAGTACGTTCCAACCAGACGTTTGCTTTTGATTATCGGCGGTAACGGCGGAGGATTTTTGGCAACTGCAATGTTGGCGAAGTTGTCACGCAGTTCCGTTAGGGTAGGGGTATCTCGGTAGTCCAGACAGTTGCGTTTTTCCACCTCAAAACCCTTTCTCAAAAAGTAGCAGCGAAGCAACGAATTCAAAAACACAAGTCCGCCCGTTCCGTCCGTTGCCGAGTGAAAAAATTCCACGGCAATTTGATTGTGGAAGTAGTTTACACGAATCTGACTGCGTCTTGCGTCCACGGGCATCGGGCGCCCGGGAACCTTAGTTTGTTCTTTTACCACAAGAGGCACTGTCGGTCTGTCGATGTAGGGCCAGAAAAAGCCGTTTTTTATGCTGCCGCAAATGGAAGGGAAGCGGTAGAAAACGTCGTTTACAGCCAGTTGCAAAGTTATAGGGTCAACCTTTTCCTGCAACTGCACGGCAAGACGAAACACGGAAATGCTTTCGCCCCTTGCTACCAGCGGATACATGAGAGCGGCATTGTCCAGTTTGTACCATTTTTTGCTTTCTTTTTGTCTGCGTGCAATAACAAAAAGTTTTTGTTGCAGCAGATGTTTTTCGTCCACCTGTGCGTGGCGTTTGGTTTTGTTTACGGTCTTTTTTGCTTTGCGTACAAGTCTTGCCCGCCTGCGACGTTGTCTGCGTGTGGGTGTCGGCGTTTTTGCCGAATTTTCTTCGTTGAGAGCGTTTGTCGCCGCAGTTTCCTCTTGAAAATCCGTCGGCAGGGCGTTTTCCGCAATCAAAACCTCTTTGTCATCTTTTTTTGCCATTTTTTCACCTGCAAGTCGGCTTGCCGACCTTTTCTGTTATTTTACCACATTTGCCGCTTTGCCACAACAGAAAAGTGAAAAAGAATGAGAATTTTCCGCTCATTTCGTGCAGAATTTGTTCTTTTAAGGCAGTTTTGCGCTTGGCAACCTCTTTGCATTTGCAGAAAACCCAAAAAATTTTGTTCCTGTTCGTTTCCCGACAGCGTATTCCGTTGTTTGCACCGTATTGTGTTTTTTTGTCGGTACAGCAGTGTCATGATACCTTGTTTTGTGCAGATTTTTTATCTTTGACAGATATTGTTGTGCATATTGATTTGAAACTGTAAATCAAAGTTTTTTTGCGTTCGTTTCCCGACAGCGTATTCTGTTTTTCGCACCGTGTTGTGTTTTTTTGTCGGTACAGCAGTGTCATGATACCTTGTTTTGTGCAGATTTTTTTATCTTTGACAGATATTGTTGTGCATATTGATTTGAAACTGTAAATCAAAGTTTTTTTGCGTTCGTTTCCCGACAGCGTATTCTGTTTGTATTGTGATTTTTGCGAATGTGAGATTTTTTCCGATACCTTTTTTAATGGTTAATATTTTGCATTGATATATGTTTTCTATTTATATGTGCAGATATTTTGTTTTGTCCGTGCGAATATTTTGACATATTATTTTTTTCGACGCAGTTTATAATGGAAAATATTTACAAAATTTGTTTCCCGTTCCTGAAATTTTACATTTCAAACAAAAAAAGTGCAGGAAAATGTGTAATAATGTTATTTTTTAGACGTATTTCATTATTTATTTATAAAAAACATATTGAAACGCAAATTTATTTGTTTTATAATTAAAAGCGATAGAGTGGCGTGGTATAAGTACGTCATCCAATCATAAACAAATACACAAAAAGGAGAACAGGCATATGAGCAAAATCAGAAAGTTGTCTATGACATTTTTCGCGATAGTTGCTTCGCTGTTGTTGGCGTTCAGTCTTGTGGGCGTCGGCAACCTTGCGTTTGCCGCCGAAGTCGATGAGGCAGATGCGGTTGCTTCAGTAACGACAGAGAGCGGTGTTGTTTATCACGACTCTTTGAAGTCGGCGATAGAGGCAGCGACGGACGGCGCAACGGTAACATTGCTACGTGACGCAACGGAAACTGTTTCTGTTTCCAAATCTCTTACGCTGGATTTGGGAGGAAACGCTCTCACGGGTGAAACGGGCAGTGTAGTTACCGTTTGCACTGCGGAAAACGGCAGCGAAATAGCGGTGGAAATTACCAACGGTGCCATTGTTGCTAAAGGCGATACAGACACCGATGTCATCGGCGTTACGGCGTTTGCAGTGGAAGCCAATTCCAAATGCACGGTAACGCTTACAGACAGCCTCACGGTTACTGCAAGTGAAAACTGCGTGTACGCCTACGGCAAAGCCATCGTCAACACATCGGCAAAGCTGACGTCCGACGGGTTGTTCCCCGCAATCCAAACGGACGAAACAAGCGGAATGCGTGGCGGAACAACAGTCAACGTTGTAGGCGGCAGTGTAACGCATGAAAACGGCACGGCAATCTACTTCCCTTCGGAAAAGGGTACGCTGAACATTTCTGGCGGTGTTGTTAGCGGAAAAGTCGCCGTAGAAGTTCGTGGCGGAACGGTAAACGTAAGCGGCGGCAAACTTGTCGCTTCTGGCGAATACAAGGCATCCGAAACCACGGCGGAAGGTCGCATTTATGAAAGCGGTGTGGCTCTCGGCATTGCTAAAATGCAAGACCGTGAAGTTTCGGCAAGCGTTTCCAACGGCAGTATTTCTGCGGAAGAGGGTGGCAAGGCGTTGCAAGTAGACGCAGAAATTTCTTCCTTCGTTTCCGGCGGAACATTCAGCCAAAGCATCGACGCTTCCTACATTGCGGAAGGCAGCGTTGTAACGGATGAAGGTGGCACAACTACGGTAGTTGTGGGCGAGCAATCCGATTACGTTGCAAGAATAGGCACAACAGGTTACACTTCTTTGCAAAAAGCAGTTGCTGCCGCTCAAAGCGGGGAAACAGTGTATTTGCTTTGTAATGTGGAAATAGGAGGTACTGTTAATGTATCTCAGGACATAACAATTGACCTGGGAGGTTTTATTGTTACAACCACGTCTAGCAACAATTTGTTTTACGTATATTCCACGGCTACACAATGTGAGATTAGAAACGGAACAATAGTTGGAATTGGTACGCCCTTCTACCTCAACAGAAAGGACGCAAAAG
This sequence comes from Corallococcus sp. CAG:1435, assembly GCA_000433775.1. Taxonomy (GTDB): domain Bacteria; phylum Bacillota; class Clostridia; order Christensenellales; family CAG-314; genus Fimimonas; species Fimimonas gallinarum. Next base: position 13,986 of record HF998460.1, read on the forward strand.
TTACGTTATCCAATTTGACCGTTGACTACTCCGGCTCTGTTGCAATAATCCAAACAAGAGATTATTGCACCAACCTCGAAATAGTAGTTACAGGTTGCGACTTTACTTCTCAAACTGCCGTTGTAGCAAATTTGTATGGCACATCAAAAACAGATTCTTCTATTAAAGGTTCTTCTTTGACCATTGTCGACAGCAATGTTACAAGTGTTAACAACAGCGCAATCGTTTGTTGGAGTAACACTTCTGTAATGGTTGAAAACGGATCAATAATTACAGCAACCAAGGCAGCCGCAATAAGTAACAACGGTACCAATGCATTGCCTACCGAAATTACTATAAACGGTGGCAAGGTGGTAGGTTCTACTGCAATCTATCATCCCGGTGTTGGTACCCTCAATGTGAACGGTGGCGAAATTATCGGTGACGATTGCGCAATTGAACTTCGCAACGGCACATTGAACGTTACGGACGGAATTATTACCGCAAAAACCGACTTTTCCGAAACTCCTAACGGTAGCGGTTCCACGATAACAGGCGCTGCAATTGCAATCAGTCAACACACTACAAAGGGACAAATCACTGTAAACATCAGCGGTGGCGAACTCAAGTACTTGGGAACAGACCCCGACGGTAAGGCTTTCTACGAAACCGACATACAAAACATTGCAGGCGAAGCACCTGTTCCCGTAATTGAAATTACAGGCGGTACGTTTACAGGCACAGTGCTTTCGGAACGTGCTGACAACTACATAAGTGGCGGTAACTTCACCGTTGCCCCCGGCTACTCGGAATTTGTCGACGGCTATTCTGTTAAAGTCGGCGAAGACGGAGTTTTGGAAGTTGTTCAACAATCCTTTGTAGCGGTTGTGGACAACGTTGGCTATCATTCTTTGCAGGAAGCCATTGGTGCTGCGGGTTCCGGTGCAACCGTCGGATTGCTTGTAGATACCGATGAAGCGGTAACAATTGCCGAAGGAAAGAATATCGTTCTTGACCTTGGCGGACACACCGTAACGGTGGATACACAAGAGAAAAATGTTGCCGCAATCAAAAACTACGGCACGGTAACTGTCGTCAACGGAACAATCATTCGTCCTGTGGAAAGTGCAAACTGGTACACGCTGTACAACGAAGGCACAATGACGTTGGACGAAGGCTTGACGGTAGAGTGCATGTACGTTGATGTATACGGAAACTCCGCTAGCGTAATTGCCAACAACGTAAGTTGCAAGGCGGCAGGTGCAACTCTCAACATTGTGGGCGGAACGTACAACAGTGCACGTATCACCGTTAAAAACGATGAAAACGGCGTTTTGAACATCACCGGCGGAACGTTCAATTCCGACGATCAGGCTGTTCAAAACTGGTCTTCCGCAACACTTGAAGGCGGCGAATTCAGCGGCTCGGTAGTAGGTTGGATGTACAGCGGAATTACCTGCGAATCCACATTGAAAGTGGTTGGCGGTGTGTACAACGGTGCAATTCAGTCACGCATCTACATCACAGGTACAGAGAACGTTGAAGCGCACGAACGTCCCGACCTAACGGCGGCGGAAGTTGCAATCAGTGGCGGTAAACTCAAATTACCCGCACAACATTATCTGTTTGCAGACGGCTACGTGGCGGACACTTCCAAAGTGGACGCAGAAGGTTACGTTACCGTAGAAGCAAACGAAACAGGTTACGTTGCAGAAATCGGCGGAATAGGTTACGTTTCCTTGCAGACAGCAATAAATGCTGCGGGTTCCGGTGAAACCGTTACATTGCTTAAAGACACTTCCGAAACGGTAAATATTGCCGAAGGCAAAAACATAGAGTTGGATCTCAACGGCAAAACATTGGCGTCGGACAAGGCAAGCACTGCAACGGTGTCCAACGACGGAACGGTGCGCATTACCTCTTCCGTTGAAGGAGGAAAGATTACGCGCGGAACAACGAAATACTACGTAATTCTGAACCACGGAACAATGACCATTGACGGCGCAATAACCGTGGAAAACACCAACGGTAGTGACACGTCATCTTTGATAGACAACGGCTGGTACAATCCTGCGGACAGACCGGAAGGCAAGTACGCCGTACTTACCATTGACGGTGGCGAATTTGTTACGGCTACTCCCATTGCCATCAAGAACGACGAGTTCGGCAGACTTACGGTAAACGGCGGAACGTTCACGGCAACCAACCAGTCGGTGCAAAACTGGGGTTATGCCGAACTTCACGGCGGACACTTCACAAGTCAGGTAATCGGTTGGTCGTACGACAACATGCCCGATGACGGTATCGGAACGGTAATTGACGGCGGTAAGTTCGACAGCGGTGTCGGCGCCATTTACAGTGGCGCAACAGGCGATGTGATGGGCTATTTGGTTCCCGACAAGGCATCTCCTCTCGACATAAGCGGCGGTAGTTTCAAGGCAGCGATACATTACAGTTACTATGCCGACGGCTATGTGGCTGACGTCACCAAAGTGGATGATGAAGGTTACGTTACCGTAGAAGCAAACGAAACAGGTTACGTTGCTGCAGTTGGCGGAGTGGGTTATGTCGATTTCATCGACGCATTGGGCGCACTCAGAGCCAACTCCACACTCACGTTGCTCAACAACGTTCAACTTGGCGCAAGTTTGCAAATAGGCGTCAACCTCAACTTTGACCTCAACGGTTACACAATAACGTCGACTTTGTCTAAACCTACAAATGTTTTGTTTGCAGTTGTCGGTTCGGACGTAACAGTCAAAATTTCAAACGGCACCTTTGACGGAACGGGAATGTTCATGTACGTGTTCAACAATGTCGAAAACGTCAACGTTAACTACGACAATGTAACGCTTACGTCCTCCAACTCGGCGGTGTTGTTCGGTTCGCAAAGTTGCAAGAATGTCCTTTACACATTCACCGATTGCACCCTTACCAACAACACGACGGGTGGTTCCGTTGCGGAACTCAACAACTCCAAGGCAATACTCAACAACACCAAATCCTATGCCAACGGTGAAGACAGTTTCAACGTGTTGCTTTTCAACAATTCCGCAGTGGAAGTAAACGACGGTACGGAAATTTACGCTCCCAACGGCGTCGGTATTTACACCAACGGCAGTAACACGGTGGAAACAAACATCGAAATCAACGGCGGAAAGGTCAGTGCGGCAGTTGGTATCTATCAGGCAGGCAGAGGCACGCTCACGGTGAACGGAGGCGAGATTGTCGGCGTTGAAAGCGGTATCGAGTTGCGTGCAGGAACGCTCAATATCAACAGCGGTACCATCAGCGCAACGGCGGACTTTGCTACTCAGCCCAACGGCAGTGGAACAACCGTTAACGGTGTTGCTGTCGCAATCAGCCAGCACTCCACAAAACTTCCCATTACCGTCAACATCAGCGGTGGCGAACTCAAGTACTTGGGAACAGACCCCGACGGTAAGGCTTTCTACGAAACCGACATACAAAACGAACCCGGCACGGCACCTGTTCCCACAATTTCCATTTCGGGCGGTGCGTTTGCAGGCAGTGTAGTTTCCGAACGTGTGGACAACTACATAAGCAACGGCAAATTTACTGTTGCTCCGCAGTACACGGAATTTGCCGACGGACGTGTTCTGGACACGGCAACGGTGGACGAAGAAGGCTACGCAACGGTTGTTGAAGGCGAGTACGTTGCTTTGAACAACGGAATAGGCTATGTTTCCTTGCAGTCTGCTATTGACGCAGTACCCACAGGGGAAACAATAACGTTGCTTTGCAACGTTGCCGAAAGCGTTGTTATTCCCGAAGGAAAGGAAGTAACAATCGACCTCAACGGAAAGACAATCACCAACATTGACGGACAGCACACAATCACCAACAACGGCACGCTTACAATTTCCGGCGAAGGCACGGTGGACAATGTTTCCCATGCCCGTGCCGCATTGTACAACAACGGCGTTGCAGTGTTGAACGGCGGTGTGTACAGCAGAAGTCTGGAAGCAGGCACTGCAACGGGTGCAAACGGTAATTCCTGGTACACAATCTTCAACGACGGCGACCTTACGGTAAATGCAGGCGTGGAAGTTTGCCAACGCAAGGACGGCACCAACAATTTCAGTTCGCTTGTTGAAAACGGCTACAACAAGCCTGCAACCCTCACAATCAACGGCGGTACATTCACCGCAGGACTCAACGCAGTCAAGAACGACAGCGGCACAGTTACCGTCAATGACGGTACATTCCTTGGCGGTGGCGACGACGCCGAACAGAGATCCGTTCTCAACTGGGATACAGTGGAAATTTACGGCGGAACGTTTGAAAAAACAATTCTGACGTGGACGTACACCGACCCGTCAACGGGTACAGGCACAAACGCTACTACAAACATCCACAACGGCACATTCAACGGTGGAGTTGTCGCCGAAACCTATCACGGAGAAGAAGCCCCCGCACCGGTAGTTAACATTACAGGCGGAACATTCACCGGTACGGTAAGCGGCAACAAGGCGGAAATCAACGTGTCCGCAGGAACGTTCTCTTCGGCTATTTCGGCAACGGAAAGCAAAGTAACGGTAAGCGGTTCGTTTGACGGCGAAGTTTCCACCGACGGCAACAGCACGATAAAGGTGGAAATCGACAAAATGGCAATGGAAACCGTTGTGTACTACATCGGCGCAAAGGAAAACTTTGTGGTTGCAACTTTGGAGGAAGTTCCCGAAGGAGCGGTGCTTATCGCAGGCAGATCGGAAGTTTCCAACTTCGACGGCTACACCGTGGACGAAGACTACATCGTTTTGCAAGAACCGGACACCGGCTATTGGAAGATAATGGACGTTCAGGACTTTGCCGCTTATGCAGCCGATTACATTGCAGGTTACGCAACTAAACTTGCCGAAAGCGGAAGATACTCTGCAGGCGGAATTTACGACCTCAACGTTTTGGCAGAGATGGCTGCATCCGAAATGGAAAAGGTGGACA
>HF998460.1:18934-20029 GCA_000433775.1 Corallococcus sp. CAG:1435
AAAAGGTGGACATCACCGCCGACTTTGACCTTGTCAAACAAATCACCGAACTGTACACGGCAAGCATGGACGCAGTAACAACACGTATCGACTACGAAGTTGCTCTCAAAGAGGCAAAAGCGCAGGCTTTGGCAGACGTCAGACTGTACGCATCGCTTCAAGGCGTTGCCCTTACCGATGAAATTACGGCTTTGGTAAACGGCGAATCGGTTGTTGCAATCAGTCAGGTTTCCGAAGGCAAACTTGCCGCATACGACGCAATCGACGCTTTGGCTCAGGAAGGCGCAACATCCCTTGACGAAGCAAAGGAAAACGCTGTTGCGGAAATTATCGCAGCGGCAAATGCCGAAGGCGAAACGGCAGTTGTTGTTCCCACCGCTACGTTGCACGCAATCTACGACGCAAGAACGGTTGAAGAAGTGGAAATCTACCGCACAAACGCTTTGGCGGAAATTGCCGACATACGCACCTATCGCCAGCAAATTGACGACCTTGTAAACGACACAACAGTAATGGATGCAGTCAAGGCGCTCAGCAGTGCATTGTTGGGCGATGGCGAACAACAGGGTAAACTTGCGGAAATTCAACAGGCGTTGGAAAACAAAATCGGTCAGATTGAAACTCAACTTGCCTCTGTTGCTACATCTTCCGAAATTGCAGCGTTGGAACAAGAATTGAAAACGGCAATTTCCGATGCAACACGTGATTTGACGTTGGAAATCGGCAAGGTTACGTCGGATATCGGCGAATTGAAGACAATACTTACCTCCCTTGGTGAAAGCGTGACGGCAGTAAGCGGCAAGGTGGACGTATCCAACCAGGCACTTACTACGTTGCAAAATGCAATCACAACGTTGCAAGGCACCGTTGACGGACTCAACAACGTCAGCATGGAAGAAATTCAGGCTGCTATCGACGGCGCAACGCAACAGTTCAGTCAAGCAATGCAAGACATGTCTGCGGACATCGGCGAATTGAAGACAACACTCGCCGCCCTTGGCGAAAGCGTAACGGCAGTAAGCGGCAAGGTGGACGTATCCAACCAGGCACTTACTACGTTGCAAAATGCAATCACAACGTTGCAAGGCACCGTTG
>HF998461.1 GCA_000433775.1 Corallococcus sp. CAG:1435
TCAAAATTTCAAATTGTCGTCGTTGTCGGGACAACACATTGGTGTTTTTCTTCAGACCTTTTCTGCTTGTAAATTAGTGTGTTGACTTTTGATTTTTTTGTGTTGTACTGTTTTTATGAAAACATTTTTGAAACGCAATAAAATATTTTTTTCTTGTGGGGTAGCATCATTGTTGCTCTTGTGGTATTTTGGTTTTTCCCAGTGGATACTTGGGACAGAAAATGCTTAGTATTTCATAGCGGAAAAATAATTAGTCATTATTTTGGAAGTGTTACTTTACAGGAAGCATTATCGTCTCCATTTACTATTTTAGGATCTGAAGATGTCTTATTTTTCCAAACGATTGTATTTGTGCTACTGATTTTAGCCCTAATTGTTTCCGTTGTGTTGTTCATCGTACGTTGGAAAAAAGAACACCCGACGAAGATGCAACGCATGCAATCGCAAATCGATGAACTGCAAAAGCAGGTGGACGATTTGGCAAGTACCAGATAATTGAATACGTACTACAAAAAATACAACATTTTGTTGTTTTTTTTTGTGCGTTATTTTGTATGTGAGAACACGTCAAAAGTATGGTTGTAGTGGCTCTTGTGTCTTAAATTTATGTAACTTGTCTGAACTATTCGTCTATTGGCGTAACAAATTTTGCGTAATCAACTGAGAATGCAAATTTGTTTATATGGTTTCGTGTTAAAAAACTTATAAGTGTAGTATTAAAAATATAATTTATGCATCAAAAAAAAGGCACAATCCTGTGCCTTTTTTTGTTTTAAGTTGTGATTATTAAAAATTCAAACTGTCCGTGTTTTGTTCGTCCGACTGTGGTGGAACAATGCCGTGGCAATCGAGCAGTTCG
>HF998462.1:0-4105 GCA_000433775.1 Corallococcus sp. CAG:1435
TTTGTTTGTTTCGGTGTCAGATTTCTTCCACGCTGCCCACCTTTATGAGGTTGGTGCCGACGTTTTTGCCCAAAGGCACTCCTGCCGTGATGACAATGTTGTCGCCCGCCTTGGCAAGTCCGAGGCGTTTTACCACCTCTTCGGCATTGATGAACATGTCGTCGGTGTTGTCGAATGTCTGACAAATTACCGGAATGACGCCCCAACTTGTGGCAAGTTGATTGTACACCCTGTCGCTGTTGGTCATGGCTACGATGGGTGCGCCCGGACGGAAACGGGAAACCATGCGTGCGGAGGCTCCCCTTGCCGTGTACACTACTATTGCTTTGGCATTGATGTCGAAAGCGGTGTTAACCGTGGCGTGAGAAATAGCGTCGGTGTTGTTCATAAGAGTGAAGGGGCTTGCCGTGTACATCTGCTTGTAGTCGATGTTTCTTTCCGCCTCTTCGGCAATGCGTGCCATGGTGGCTATCGTGTTGGAAGGGTTGATACCGACAGCGCTTTCCGCCGAAAGCATAACGCAACTGGAACCGTCGTACACGGCGTTTGCCACGTCGACAATTTCCGCACGGGTGGGACGCAGTTTGGTAATCATGCTTTCCAACATTTCCGTGGCGGTAATTACAAATTTTCCGCTCATACGGCTTTTTGTTATCAGCATCTTTTGTATTGCGGGAAGTTTTTCGTAGGGGGTTTCCACTCCCAGGTCGCCACGGGCAACCATTACTCCGTCGGAAGCGGAAATTATGTCGTCAATGTTGTCCAATCCGCTTTGACTTTCTATCTTGGAAATGAGGCAAACGTCCTTTGCCCCGTGGTCTATCATGAATTTGCGTACTTCACGCACGCAGTCGCCGTCCTGCACGAAACTGAGAGCGTACATTTCTGCGCCGATTTTTATGCCGTATTCCAAGTCCTTTTTGTCCTGCTCCGACAAAAACGGCATGTTGAGTTTGGCATTGGGAACAAACAGTCCCTTGCGGTCGGAAAGCGTGCCGCTGTTTTGCGCTTCGGTGTGTATTGTTGTGCCGTCGATGCCCGTTATGCGAAACATAAGCAAGCCGTCGTTAAGCAAAATGGTGCCGTTTTCACGTATGTCCTTGTACAATTCCTTGTAGGTGATGGAAACCTTTGTTTCGTCACCCACCACGTCTTCGGCAACAAAGTCGAAGGGCATGCCCTCTTTTACTTCTATTTTGCCGTCACGGAATGTGCCGATACGCACTTCCGGTCCCTTGGTGTCCACCATGATGGGAATGGGCACACCCAGGTTTCTGCGAACCTTTTTGACGTTGTCAACACGCTGCTGATGTTCCTCATAGGTGCCGTGACTCATGTTTATTCTTGCCACGTTCATTCCTGCCAAAGCCATTTTTTTGATTTGGTCATAGGTGGTGCTGGCAGGTCCCAACGTACACACAATCTTTGTTTTTCTCATCTGACGCCTCCGATTACGAATTTACAGTAAATTTTGTTCGGAATTGGCAAAGTTTCCAAACTTCGCCTTATACATATTATAGAACAAAAATCAAGTTTTGTAAATACACTGCGAATTTTTTTGAAATTTTGTACAAACTTGTTGTGTTGCTTTGCGTGCGTGGTCAAGACAAACGCTTTAACGCAAAATTGCGCTGTTGCAAATATTACAAAAATGTCCGACGTCCTTTTGAAAAGCACCCTGCAACTTGTTTTGCCGAAAAAATCCGTTCCAAAAGCGTCCACTGCATTTTTGTGATGTTCTGACGCAATCGGCTTTTCGCTTTTTGGCATGCACCGCTTTGCCGTTGCATAGGTAAGGCTTGCCCACATTGCAAAACACGCTACGCATAAAAGCAAAGTCTTCGTCATTGACAAACATTGTTTTTGGTGAGATAATAAATTTTGAGTGAAACCCTTGCGACTGTTACACCGCTACACAACAACGGCATTGCAACTGCACGCAAAACAAAGCATCTATAAACGAGGTGAAACAATGAAAAACCTTTTGAAACTTTCCCCCGAAGTGGCGGAAGCGCTGAAAAACAACCGTCCCGTTGTGGCATTGGAATCCACCATTATTTCTCACGGTATGCCCTACCCGCAAAACGTGGAAACGGCGTTGAACGTGGAAAAAATTTTGCGGGACGCAGGCTGCGTGCCTGCCACCATTGCCGTGATTGAAGGCGTGCCGACGGTAGGTTGCAACCAACAGGAAATTGACCGTCTGGGACGTGGAGGCACCAAAGTTACCAAAGTTTCCCGCAGAGATTTGCCCTTTGTCGTGGCAAAAAAGCAGGACGGCGCCACCACCGTTGCAGCAACCATGTACCTTGCCAGCCTTGCAGGCATTGACGTGTTTGCAACAGGCGGAATCGGCGGCGTGCACCGTGGCGCAGAAAAAACAATGGATATCTCCGCCGACCTTGACGAACTGCAACAAACAAGCGTGCTTGTGGTGTGTGCCGGCGCAAAGTCTATTTTGGACATTGGCCTTACGTTGGAATGTCTGGAAACGAGGGGAGTTGCCGTAGTTGGCTACAAAACGGAAGATATGCCCGCCTTTTACACACAAAAAAGCGGTTTCAAGGTGGACTACCGATTGGACACCCCCGAGGAAATAGCACAAGCCTTTTTTGCAAAGTGTCAACTGGCACTTCAAGGGGGCATGCTTGTTACCAACCCCATTCCCGACGAATATTCCATGGACTACGACTACATTTCGCAAAACATTTCTTCCGCTCTGCAGGAAGCGGAAAAGTTGGGAATACACGGAAAGCAGTGTACCCCCTACCTTTTGGACAAAATACAGAAACTCACCGGCGGACAAAGCCTCGACGCCAACATTCAGTTGGTGTACAACAACGTTCGGCTGGGGGCAGAAATTGCAAAATGTCTGTGTGCGCTGAAAAAGTAACGGTATCAAAAAAAGTACAAACTGAGGAAAGGATATGAAAATTGGCGGATTGATGAAACTGACCTTGTTGGACTATCCCGAAAAGGTAGCCTGCACGGTGTTTACCGTGGGTTGCAACTTCAAATGTCCCTTTTGCCACAATGCAAGTCTGGTTTCGGCTACCAACTGCGAGCAGTACACCACCGACGAGATACTCCAATTTTTGAATAAGCGCAAAAACGTGCTGGAAGGAATGTGCCTGACGGGGGGCGAACCGTTGTTGCAAAGCGGCGTGGAAGAATTTTTGCGCAAAGTGAAAGAACTCGGGTACAGCGTAAAACTTGACACAAACGGTAGTTTTCCGCAAAAACTGAAAGACCTGATAGACAAAAAGTTGGTGGACTACGTTGCAATGGACGTCAAAAACAGCATTGCCCTGTACCCGCAAACGGCAGGTTGCGCCGACATTGACGGAGTTAAACAATCCGTTGAGTTACTGAAAAGTAACGTGGTGGATTACGAATTCCGCACCACCGTTACGGGAAACTTGCACACCGAAGAGGGCATGCGAGAAATGGGACAGTGGCTTAAAGGCGCAAAAAGACTGTACCTGCAAAAATTTGTGGACAGCGGCGACCTTATCGACAAAAACACGTCGGGATGCGACGAACAAACGATGATAAGGTACAAAAACATATTGAAAACCTACGTCCCCGAAACACACCTGCGTGGAATGGACGACGAATGAGTACGGCAAAAACGCCAAACCTTCAACCCCGTAATGTAAACACTTTGGCTAATCAACGCCAAACGGCGGCACAGCGACGCATGAAAGCGCAACTTGCAAAAAACGCTGAAAACCAACGGTAACGAAACGCAAAAACAGCGTTGCGAAACCCTGATAAGCAATGTCTTTTAACAAAAGATTGATAACAAGCAACAACATGCAACGCTTTTTAAGACAACGCATGCAAAAACAAGTTGGATTTTGATGAAACTTTGTTGCCTGTTGCTTTGAATAATGGGATTTTTCCACTGAAATAATACAAAACAATAAATTACCGCCACAACAAAAAAACAAAACAATAAATTACAAAACAATAAAACACAAAACAACAAAACACAAAACAACAAATACAAAACAATAAAATACCGCCACAACAAAAAAAAACAAAGCAACAAATGCAAAACAATAAAATACGAAACAAAAAATTACAAAACAACAAAAAACCG
>HF998462.1:4184-8907 GCA_000433775.1 Corallococcus sp. CAG:1435
CAACAGGGCGGTTTTTTGTTTTTGGTTTATTTGCAGGAAAATTTTGTTGCCTGCTACTTGAAATAAGTTGTCCGATTTTGTAACGATTTCATTACTTGCAATTACCCTCAACGTGGATTTTGCAACGCAAACGGACGGTAAACTGCACAAAAATTGACGACAGTTGTACAAAATTTGCACATACGTGTGTGAAAAAAGCGTCAATATTTTTGAAAGAGGCAACTTTTCCGTCATCGAAGGTTCCGTTGCGTCCACTCAGGCATTGAGTTGCGCCAACGACATGTCCAGACGGCGCAACGTTTCCTCTTTTCCTATTATTTCGGCAATTTCGCTGGCACCGCCCGGCGTTGCGGCAAGTCCCGTAAGAGCAATGCGTGCCGGCCACAGTACTTTGCCGTTTTTCACGCCCTGTTCCGTTGCAAGTTGAACAAGACTTTCGTACAGATGGGCGTTGTCCCACACTTCCACATTGGCAAATTTTTCCCTTACAAGGGGCAAAATGGCACGAGCCGTGTCGGCGTCGGTTTTTTGTTTCTGATTGACGTACAAATTGCTGTCGAAAGGTCCGAATTCCCACAGGAAACGCAGTTTGTCCTCTATCTCCGCAAAAGTTTCTATTCTGCTTTGAATAAGTTTGCACACCAAAGTTTTGTCGAAGTTTTTGAGGGGACAGCTTTCTATCCACGGTGTGGCGTAGGAGGCAAAATCTTCCGCCGTCATTTCCTTGATGTACAGCGAGTTGAGCCATGCAAGTTTCATGGGGTCGAAAATGGATGGGCTTTTGTTTATGCCGGAAATGTCAAACTTCTGTTCCAACTCCGCAAAGGACATTTTTTCGCTGTCGTCCTTGGGCGACCAACCCAAAAGCGCAATGTAGTTGATGATTGCGTCCTTCAAAAATCCCTTTTTGATGAGGTCTTCGTAACTTGCGTCGCCGTTGCGCTTGGAAAGTTTGTGCTGGGCGTCTTTCATTATCGGAGGCATGTGAATGTACATGGGTTTTTCCCATCCGAAAGCGTCGTACAGCAAATTGTACTTGGGCGTGCTGGAAAGGTACTCTATTCCACGCATTACGCAGTTGATAGCCATCAGGTGGTCGTCAATGACGTTTGCAAAGTTATAGGTGGGCATACCGTCGGACTTTATCAGAATCTGGTCCTCCAACTCGCTGTTTTCGATGGTGATGTCGCCGTACACGGCATCGTGGTAGGTGGTGCTTCCTTCCGTGGGCATATTTTGACGTATTACGTATTTTTCCCCCGCAGCAAGCCTGCGCTGCACCTCTTCTTTGGAAAGGGAAAGGCAGTGCTTGTCATAACGGCGAGCCCCGTTTACGTCGGGCAAAGACGCCAACCTTTCTTCACTGCAAAAACAGTAGTAGGCATGTCCGCTTTCCACAAGTTGTTTGGCGTATTTCAAATACTCGTTTTTGCGTTGGGACTGAATGTAAGGACCGTAGTCGCCCCCCACGTCGGGACCTTCGTCGTACATTATGCCCGTTTCATGCAGTGTGCGGTAAATTATTTCCACCGCTCCGTCGACGTATCTGCCTTGGTCGGTGTCTTCGATACGCAAAATGAATTTGCCGTGCATTTTCTTGGCGTACAGATAGGAGTACAACGCCGTGCGAAGTCCTCCGATGTGAAGGTAGCCCGTGGGGCTGGGTGCAAATCTGGTGCGTAGTTGATTCATTGTTAAATATTCCTCTTTGTTTATTTCAATGCAAAAGACTTCATTCCCGTCCTTTGCCTGTTTTGTACCTGTTGGCTATGTCTGACATAACCTTTTCCTTAAAGAAACTGTAGTAATCGCCTTTGTTGTTGAAAATGACGTGTTCCAACAACACAATGTTGAGGTTGGCAAGCGTAACGTACATTTTTTCCGTGAAAGATATGTCCGCTTCGCTTGGCAGACACATTCCGCCCACATGACAGTGAAACAGCAAAACGCCGGAAGCGTTTGCACCGACTGCCGACGCCACAATCTTTTTGAGGTCCAACTTTACTTCCTGCGTACTGTTGGAAGTAAACACTTCACTTGTGATAAAGTTTGTTGCGCCGTCTACGTACACTACAACCGTCTTTTCAACGTAACTGTCGGCAATGATTTTTTGCGAGTACTTGATGACAGACGCAATGCCGGCAAGCGACATCTTTTCGGCGTCACTTGCCCTGTACCGCAAAAACACTTCTTTCAAAATGGCAATGTTGCAGGCGGTAACTTGCGAAATGCCCTTTACCTGTTGCAACTGTTGCGGAGAAGCGTTAAGCACGTTGGCAAAACTGCCAAATTTATTGAGCAGGTCGTGAGCGATTTTGTTTGTGTCTTTGCGTGGAAGATACTGAAACAACAGCAATTCCAACACTTCGTGATCCTGAAAGGACTGTAACCCCTCCTTCATCATTCTCTGACGCAACCTTTCACGGTGTCCTTGGTTTACATTTGCCATGCTTTTACCTTTTGTAGAGATTATTGTGCAAATATAATAGCACAATTCCTGTCAATTGTGTATAATATATACACAAAAATTCTGTTTTGAACCGACGCTTACGGCAAACGTTACCGTTTGTGTTGAGCAGTAGGTTTGGAGGAAACATGGAAGCGAAAAAAATATTGGAAAAACAATTTGATTCTTTGGTGGAAACGTTGCAGGAAACAATACGTTTCAACACAGAAAAGGGCGTGGCGGAAAACGACGCCCCATTTGGCAGAAACATTGCCGACTGTCTCAACTTTGTGCTTAAAAAAGCGGAAAGTTTCGGGTTGGAAACATACAACTGCGACAACTACGCAGGACACGCCGACCTTAAAGGAACGGGAAGCGAAGTACTGGGCATATTGGGACACATTGACGTTGTTCCGTCCAAAGCGGAAGAGTGGAAATATCCTCCCTACGCAGGGGAAATTCACGACGGAAAACTTTTCGGACGTGGCACAATGGACGACAAAGGCCCTATGATTGCCTGTTTGTTTGCCGTAAAGGCATTGAAGGAAAGCGGCTTTGTTCCGCAAAAAACCGTCAGACTGATTTTCGGCTGCGACGAGGAAAGCGGTATGGAATGTGTACAGCACTACTTTGAAAAGGTGCCTCAACCCGACGTAGCCTTTTCGCCGGACGGCGATTTTCCCGTTATCAACATCGAAAAGGGTATTTACCAATTCAACGTGGTTTTGGGCAAACTGCCCAAAGGCGTTACGCTGACGGCAGGCGAACGTGCCAACGTTGTTCCGTCGTTGTGCACCGCAACGGTACAAGGAAACATTGACGGCAACGCCGAAGTTACCGTAACCAAACAAAAGGGCGTTTGCACCGTTACCGCCGTTGGAAAATCTGCTCACGGAAGCACGCCCGACGAGGGAATAAACGCAACCTATCCCGTAATTGCACTGCTTGCAAAAACTTTCCCCGAAAACGAAGGTTTGAAGTTTTTGAAGGAAAAAATGTGCGACACCACGGGTAAAAAGTGGGGAATTGCCCTTGAAGACGCCGACAGCGGCAAACTTACATGTAATTTGGGCGTGTTGCGCACCTCTGCCGAAGGAATACTGACGGCTACCGTGGACATACGTTTCCCCGCAAGTTACAACTGCCAGCAAATGTACGCCTTGTTGCGTGAACACACCCCCGAGCAGTTCGACATTGTGGCAGGACACGGAAGCAACCCCTTGCATGTGCCTGCAAACAGTCATCTGGTAACAACGTTGATGGACGTTTACAACACCGCTTTGGGATGCAACCTCAAACCGCTTGCAATAGGCGGCGGCACTTACAGCCGTTGTTTGAAAAACTGCGTGGCTTTCGGTCCGCTTTTCCCCAAAGAGGAACAGACAATACACATGCCAAATGAATGTGTGGATTTGAAAAACCTCAAACTTATGGCGGAACTGTACCTGGAAGCAATCTACCGCCTGGCAAAGTAACTGCCTTACAACACGGCAAGTAACAACAAAAAAGCAAAAAAGGCGACACCCGTTGCCTTTTTTTGTTTAATAACAACACCTCTTTTGAAACGTGTTCAAAAAAGCAACGCTGTTGGATTTGCAACAAAAGCGTTGCTTTTATCAAAGCAAATGAAGTGTAACAAACATTGCTTTCCCATCCTTTTTGCTGTTGCTGAAAAACGGCACCACTGTTGAAACACTCAACATAAAAATCTTACGTTTGGGGCAAAAGAAAACACATTCCTGAACGGAATGTGTTTTCCTCCCTTCCTTTTGTGTGGTAAAATCGGAAATAAAAAACAATCTTTGAACACAAAATTTTGTACCGTAACAAAACTTTGTTCACATTGCCTGAGTTTTTACAATGTGAGAGGTGTGTCAATTATAATATATTGTGTGCTTACAATCAAGCATTGAACGTACAATTTTATGATATTTTTTGATGTTTTTTACTAAATATTGTCGTTTTTATCGGTTTTTTATATAAAAACTACCCTTTCGATACATTTTGAATGTATTTTCAAAACCATTTTCATGTGAAGGGTTTTTTGAAATAAAATTATTTTTTTCACACTCGAAGGTCAAAATCAAAACAAAATGTCTAAAATAATTGCAAAAATATCAAATGTCTAGTATAATATACGGGCGGCAAGAAAGGAAACACTTTTTTCGGCAAAGTTTTTGTTGCTTTTTGCACACAACGAAAGAAAGGCGACAGCAACATTGTTTCATCGTTGCGTTGTGGCAAATATTTTGGTGTAGCGCAGTTGGGACTAAGCGT
>HF998463.1:0-1407 GCA_000433775.1 Corallococcus sp. CAG:1435
TGTGCTTTGTTGGCACACTTTTTTTCTTTTCTCCCATTTTGCCCTGCCTTCCTCTTACGGCAAATTGTACCTAAGTGTAAATCTGAAAGTATAATTCACCACTCTTCTTATTTTTCAGGTGTTGCACTTAATAGTATAATTCACCTCCTACAAAAAAAATATGCCGTGTTTCCACGGCATATTTTTTGTTTTGCCTTTAACAACAAAATTGTTGTTTGAATTTTCTCTGTGCGTTACTCGGCTTTTGCTTCCGCTTGTTTTGCGGCTTCTGCCTGTTCGGGGTGAACGTACTTGATGCAATGTCTGGGACAACCTTCCAAGCACTTTCCGCAATGAGAACATTTGCTGTAATCGATGATGGGAACGTTGTTTACAAGGTGAATTGCACCTGTGGGGCAGTTTCTTTCGCACTTTCCGCAAGCGATGCAACCCGCCTGACACTTGTTCATTACGTCCTTACCACGGCACTCCGACGAGCAAGCAACGTACACCGTTGCCGACACGGGAACACGTTTAATAAGTTTTTTGGGGCAGGTCTGAATACACAAACCGCAGGAACGGCACAAATCGGGGTCAACGTGAGCGTAGCCGTCGTAGCACTCGATAGCCATGTAGGGGCAAACGTCAACGCAACTGCCGCTTCCCATACAACCTGCGTCGCAGGCTTTTCTGCCACCGGCAAGCATATTTTGACTTACGCAGTTGCCGTAGCCCTGATAGGCGTACTTGTCCTGACATTTGTTACCGCCGCAGCAGGAAACTACAGCAATTGTAGGCTCCGTTTCACCGCTGTAAGCGATACCGAGAATGTTGGAAATTTCAATTTGATTTTGTTTTTTGGTCTGACCGCAACTGTCAAGTTTTGCCGTGCCTTCCACGAGTGCTTTGGCAAATCCGGCGCAACCGGGATGTCCGCAAGCGCCGCAGTTGGAACCTGCAAGCAGGTTTTCCACTTCCTTGACACGGGGATCTTCCTTTACCTGACAAAAGCGGGAAATGATTACTATCAGCACACCCAGCAAAAGAGATACGACCAAAAGTATTGCGGCGGCAATTCCCAGCGACGCCCATTGAATATCACGTCCGATTGCCGAAAACATCAACAATTCCATTTTTTACCTCCTTAGCCCACAAGTGTGAAGATGTAAAACGCCATTGCCATGAAGCAAGCCGTAATCATGGACATGGGGAAACCACGCAAAGGCTTTGCCACCTGCAAATTGTCCACCTTTTGACGGAGTCCCGCCATGATGACGATTGCAAGGGTGAAGCCCAATCCGTAAAACAAACCGGAAAGCACCGCTTCGCCGTAGGAATTTGCCATGTAGATTTCCACAAACTTGCCGAACAACACGTCTTTAAGCACAAAGTGTGCGCTTTCGGCGGTTGCCGTTGCAATAACCGTTT
>HF998463.1:1414-18840 GCA_000433775.1 Corallococcus sp. CAG:1435
GTTGCCGTTGCAATAACCGTTTCGGCAATACCCAAAATTGCGCAGTTGGTGGTAACCAAAGGAAGGTAGATTCCCAAAGCGGAGTACAGCGTGGGGGTGAATTTTTTCAAAATCATTTCCAGCATCTGCACCAGCGACGCAATAACAAGGATGAATACCAAAATTTCAAGGTACTGCAATCCGAGAGGCAACAGTATGAATGTGTAGATAGGATAGGTAACAACACAGGTAATAACCATTACTGCCGTTACCGCAAGTCCCATACCGAGGGCGGAACTTGTCTTTTTGGAAACGCCCAAAAACGGGCAGATTCCCAAAAACTTTACAAGAATGAAGTTGTCGGCAAACAGCGCCGCTACGATAATACCAAGTACGTCCATATTATTCAGCCTCCTTTACAACTTCCGTTGTTGCAGCGTGCTTAGCCGCAATGTGTCTTGCCTTGCGTTCCACTGCGTTGTAGCAAAGGGTAAACACGGCAATGAACAAACCGTATGTGAGGAATGCGCCTGCGCTTTGAGAGAAGAAACTGATGGAGAACTTGGAAGCGTCCCACAGTTGCAGTCCGAACAGGCTTGCCTTTCCCAACACTTCACGCACCATACCCATGAGGGTGATGGCAAGTGTGAAGCCGATTCCCATAAACAAACCGTCAAGAGCCGATTCGCCAACGGGGTTGTGGGATGCGAAACTTTCCGCACGTCCCAAAATGATGCAGTTTACCACAATCAACGGCAGGAACACGCCCAGACTGTCGTACAAATCGGGCAGGAATGCTTCCATAGCCATGCGGACAATGGTAACAAAAGTTGCAATAATTACGATGAAGCAGGGAATACGTACTCTGTCGGGAATGATGTTGCGCAACAGTGAAATTATCACGTTGCTGCACACAAGCACGAAGGTAACTGCCACACCCATGCCCAGACATTGCGCTGCCGCTACCGTCATTGCCAATGTGGGGCAGGTTCCCAACACAAGTTTGAAGGTGGGATTTTGTCTTACAACGCCGTCAAGGGCAATTTCTTTGAATCTGTTCAATTTCATTTGTCCAACCTCCTTATTCCGCTGCGACAGTGGCGTCAAACTGCGCCAAAGCCGCTTTCACCGCTACGGTGATAAGGTTTGCCGATTGAGTTGCGCCAGCCACGTGGTCGGATGTGTAGATGCCGTCCACCGTTGCGGACGTTGCCCCCACAAGGCTTGTAGCCAACTTGTCGGTGTCTGCCTGAGAAGGTGCTCCGGGTACGTAACCGTCGGTTGCAATTTCTATTGCGGAAACTTTTCCCGCACCGCCGTCGTTTGTTACCGTTACTTTCAGTACATAGGTGGAAGGAACGGTTCCGATGCCAAGTCCTGCCACTGTGTACACGGTGCTGTCGGCGCCTGCTTCCACGGATGTGGTAAGAGCAAATGCAGTGTAACTACCGAGAGTTGTTGTGTACAAAGGTTTGGACTGAACTGCCAGCAAAGCGGCGTCGCCGTCGGCAACGTTTTCGCTCGTAACAATGCCGCTGTCGGTTACGACAATAATCTTGATGCCGTCGCCTTCGCCGTACACAAATGCCTGAACGTCGCCCTTGTCGCCCGTTCCCGTGAACAGGTAACTCAAAGTGTCGGTGTCGGTGGAAAGAAGAGTTGCCACCGTACCGCTGCCTGCGTTAGCGGAAAGCACGTTTCCACGTCCCGTAAGCGTGTAGGATGCGTAGTCGGCACCCAGCAAATCCATCACCGCTTGAAGTGCTTCGCCTTCGGGGTTGGAACCGAGTCCCAAAGCGTTCATGCAGTAGTAACCTGCCATGTTGATGGCGTTGCAGATTGCCATTTCGGAATAGGTTGCACCGCTACCGAATCCGTTTCCGACGCTGACCGATTGAACTTCGGAAATGGAATCGCCGATGAACCATGTTTTCTGATGATTGCTTGTGATGTTGCCTATGAAGGACTGTCCTTCGTTGGCTACAATCGTCCAGCCTGCAATCGTGGGATTTTCGCCGCCTGTAACGGCAACGTAGATTGTAATGGTACCGCTACTGAAACCGCCGATACCTTTTGTTTGCAAAATGTAGGCTCCGTCGGTGGATTTAAACACGCTCAGAACTTCGCCGTAGGTGGCGTTGGAGGAGTATTTGCTGTCCAGAGCCACTTCTTCCGCCAAAGAGAACTCGGGATAAATCTTTCTCATGGCACGGTTGAACTTTTCCTCTTCCGTAACGTACAGAAGGTCGTTGCACAAAGCCAGCAACAAACAGCACACAAGGCAGATTACCACCAAAACGGCAACAGCCTTGACAGCCTGCAAAGCCGTTCCCTTTTCGTTGTTGTTGACATTCTTTACGATATTTGTTTTTTCAGCCATTTTACTTCGCCTCCTTTTTTACTCTTTGAGGTCTTACATAGCCAAAGGGCTTGCGAAGAATAAACTTGTCGATGAGGGGAACAAGCAGGTTCATGAGCAAAATTGCAAAGGACACCGCTTCGCCCTTTACGGCACGGCGCAACACAGCCGTAACAATTCCCAACAAAACGAAGTAGATGTAGTTGCCCAGTTTGGTGTTGGGGGTAGTTACAAAATCGGTAGCCATGAACACCGCACCGAGGATAAGCCCGCCGGAAAGAATGCTGGGAAGGAAGGAACCCCACGCCTGCGTGAAGTATTCGCCAACCATAACGCTGTTCACCGAACCGTTTGCTTCGGCAAAGGCTGCGCACTTGTCGTACCAGACAAGAAGCACTGCCACAACGCCCGTCGTGAGGATGTACACCAAAGGCCAACGGAAGTTGAGGATTCCTCTTACCACAAGGTAGATACCGCCGATGATGAGGGCAAGTTTGCACGTTTCACCGATACAGCCGGGAACGCCCGTTCCGAGGAAGAGGTCGAGGTTTGTTAGGGTGTTGCCTCCCGTTTGTGCGCCGAACAACGCCTGCAAGGGGGTTGCGCCCTGAATGTAACCGCCTGTGATGGGGGAAAGCACTTTGGAAGCGTTTCCGCTTTCGTTTACAAAGTACATTGTTCCGCCAAACGCCGCCCCGAAGGAAATGAATGCGAAAATTCTGCCCGTGATTGCAGGGTTAACGATGTTTTTGCCCGTTCCGCCAAACAGCATCTTGACAACTACGATGGCAAAGATGCTGGCAAGCATGGGAACGTACCATTTGGAATTGGCGTACATGTTCATGCCCACAAGCATACCCGTTACCAACGAAGAAAAGTCAAACTGATCCAAAATTTCCTTGAAGGACTTTTTGCAACAAAGCAGATACACAAATTCCGCAAGCACTGCGGAAATAGATGCAATGGCAAGTTGAAGCAATGCGCCCCATCCCAAAAGGATGCAACCTGCAATGCATGCGGGAACAAGCGCTATGCACACTTCCGCCATTACCTGTCTGGTTGTGCGCTTGGATCTGATTTGCGGAGAACTGGAATAAATGTAGGTACTCATATTACTTCTTCCTCTCCTTCATTTTCATTTTTGTAAGTCTTACGCTTTGAACGATGGGACGTTTTGCAGGACAAACATAAGCGCATGTTCCGCATTCGAAACAGTTCATGGCGCCGTACTTCACGGCGTTGTCCACGTCGCCTACCGTGGCGTAAAAATCGATGTACATGGGCATGAGGTGCATGGGGCAAACGGTTGCGCAACGACCGCAGTTGATGCAGTTGGTGGGCAAAACGGTGCTTGCTTCCTTGTCCGTCAAAGCCAGAAATCCGCTGTCCGTCTTGGTTGTGCAAACGTCAAGTCCCGCAAGGGAAAATCCCATCATGGGGCCGCCGGACACAAGTTTGACGGTGTCGTCCTTCAATCCGCCGCAAAATTCCACAATGGAAGTCAGCGGCGTACCGATACGCACTTCGATGTTTCTGGGTTGGCTGATGCCTCTGCCGGAAACTGTCATGACACGTTTGTAGAGGGGAACGCCGTTCACAACTGCGTCGTACACTGCGTACGCCGTGGAAACGTTGTTTACAATGCATCCCACCGCTGCGGGAAGTCCTCCTACGGGAACTTCACGGTTGACGCAGGCTTTAATGAGCGTCTTTTCCGCACCTTGGGGGTACTTTTTCTTGAGCAACACCACCACAATGTCCCCTTCACGTTTGGGGTCCTTTTCGCCGACAACGCCGTCCAACGCCACAAGCGCCGCATAGGCTTCCATCTTGTTGGCTTCGATGCCGATGTACACATTGGGTACGTTGCAGGCAGTTGCCAACAAACGCACGCCCTGAACAAACTGTTCGGTACGTTCAATCATCACACGGTTGTCGCAGTTGAGGTAGGGCTCGCATTCCGCAGCGTTGATAATCAACGAATCGACGGGATCTTTGGGCTGAATTTTCACAGCCGTGGGGAATCCTGCTCCGCCCATACCGACAATGCCCGCTTCGGCAATTCTGTCGATAATTTCCTGTCTTGTGGGGTTGTGCAACGCAGGCATCAACTGCACGTCCTGTTTACCGTTTGACTTGATGTGCAGGTAGTCCACCGTTGCTCCCTGTGCATTCTTGCGCTTTTCTACGCCCACAACCTCTCCGCAGATGGGAGAATGAATGTTGGCAGACACAAACGACGACGCTTTTGCCACAAGTTGACCTTCCTTAACTTCCTCCCCCGCTTTCACTACAAGTTCGGCAGGCTTGCCGATGTGTTGTGAAAGGGAAACGTAGTAGTCGGCTACTATGGGCATTTGCTCTATCGCTATGTTTTCCGAAAGCGACTTGTTGTCGGGGATATGTACTCCGCCCCTGAATGTTTTCATAAAAGCAAATACGCCTCCTTATTTTTATAGAGATGGTCAAACTCCACCTTCCAATTAGTTATTTTAGCATAGCGAAAAAAAATTGTAAACCGATGAGTACTATTATTTAAGTATAAATTAAGGTAAATTATATTATACAAATTAAAATGTGCTGAAATAAAAAGGCAAAAGCATTGAAAAACGCCAAATGCCGAAAAAAAATGCTGTCGGAAAAACTCTCTCGGCACAAATCAGCACAACAAAACTCATTTACAAAAAAAAACAGCACGTCAATGCCAAATCGCAACAAATACCGTCAAAGTTTGCAAAAATCTGCTAATAGAGGAAAGCGGACGTTCCGCACGTTTACCCTTCCGCAAACCGTGTGTAGACGGAAGTTGAAAATCTGTTGCCCAAAAGCAAACTCTTTTGCGGGAAGCAATCAAACTCTTACACAAACAGCATTGAAAAGCCTTTCACGACATAAGGAAAAGACTTGTTCTGTTACCCAATAGAAAACTTTTTCACACAAATCACAGCATTTCGGGGCAACAAAAAAACCGACGGGGTTACCGTCGGTTTTTTGTTTTTGTGAGGTTACTTCAATTCGGCAAAGTACTTGATTGTCTTTACCATTTGAGTTGTGTAACTGTTTTCGTTGTCGTACCAAGCAACAACCTGAACCTGATAGGTGTCGTCGTCGATTTTTGCCACCATTGTTTGTGTGGAATCGAACAGGCTGCCGTAACTCATTCCGATGATATCGCTGGAAACGATCATGTCTTCGTTGTAGCCGTAGGAATCGGATGCAACGCTCTTCATGTAAGCGTTGATGCTTTCCGGCGTGATGTCGTGTCCCTTAACAACGGCAACAAGAATTGTTGTGCTGCCCGTGCAGGTGGGAACACGTTGCGCCGAACCGATGAGTTTCTTGTCAAGTTCGGGAATTACAAGTCCGATAGCCTTTGCTGCGCCCGTTGTGTTGGGAACGATGTTTTGTGCTGCCGCACGTGCACGGCGAAGGTCGCCCTTGCGGTGAGGTCCGTCCAAAACCATCTGGTCGCCGGTGTAGGCGTGAACGGTTGTCATGATACCGCTCTTGATGGGAGCGTAATCGTTCAAAGCCTTTGCCATGGGAGCAAGACAGTTTGTTGTGCAGCTTGCTGCGGAAATGATTGTATCTTCAGCCTTCAAAATGTGTTCGTTTACACCGTAAACAACGGTAGGAAGGTCTTTTCCTGCGGGAGCGGAAATTACAACTTTCTTTGCGCCTGCGTCGATGTGAGCCTGACTCTTTTCCTTGGAGCAGTAGAAACCGGTGCATTCCAACACCACGTCTACGTCAAGTGCTTTCCAGGGAAGGTTTACAGCCTTGGGTTCGGCATAGATGGTAATTTCTTTTCCGTCAACCGTGATAGAACCGGGTGTAACAACGGTTTTTCCGTCTTCTGCAAGAACGGGATCCTTGTGTGTAACGGTGTGTCCCATAGCAACGTAGTTGCCTTGAGCCGTGTCGTACTTCAACAGATGAGCAAGCATTTTGGGGCTTGTCAAGTCGTTGATGGCGACAATTTCGTAACCTTCGGCACCAAACATCTGGCGGAAAGCCAAACGACCGATACGTCCAAAACCGTTGATTGCAACTCTTACATTTTTCTTAGCCATTTTTGAGTTACCTCCAAAAAAATTTCTGTTTGGTTTCACAATTCCTGTTTACTTAAAACAAGCATTGTGGTACAATACCTTTGTTATTATAGCATAGTAAAAAATGTTTGACAACAAAACTTTTGGGAATTTTCCATAAATTTACACTTTGTCGACATAGAAAAAATTTATCTCGGAGGAAAAATATTATGCCACTTGTAACATCCAAAGAAATGTTTGAAAAGGCCTACAAAGGAGGCTACGCAATTGGCGCATTCAACGTCAACAACATGGAAATGATTCAGGCAATTGTGGAAGCGGCAAACGAATGCCGTTCGCCTGTAATTTTGCAGGTTTCCGCAGGCGCAAGAAAGTACGCAAACCCCGTGTACCTCAAACATCTTGTGCAGGCAGCAGTGGAAACAACGGACATTCCCGTTGTAATGCACCTCGACCACGGCGCAGATTTTGAAATCTGCAAGGCGTCCATCGACGGCGGTTTCACGTCGGTAATGATTGACGCTTCCTCTAAACCTTGGGAAGAAAACATCGCCCTCACCAAACAGGTTGTCGAGTACGCACATGCACACGGCGTTGTTGTGGAAGCGGAACTTGGAAAACTTGCAGGCGTAGAAGACGACGTAAAGGTGGAAGCACACGACGCACTGTTCACCAGCCCCGACGAAGTGGAAGAATTCACCGCACGCACGGGTATCGACAGCCTTGCCATCGCCATCGGCACCAGCCACGGCGCTTACAAGTTCAAACCCGGACAAGAGCCCAAACTGCGTTTGGACATTTTGGAAGAAGTGGGCAGACGTTTGCCCGGTTTCCCCATCGTTCTGCACGGAGCAAGCAGTGTTCCGCAGGATAAGGTGGCAATCATCAACCAGTACGGCGGAAGCATGCCCAACGCCATCGGTATTCCCGAAAGCGAATTGAAAAAGGCCGCAAAAATGGCAGTTTGCAAAATCAACATCGACAGCGACCTGCGTGTAGCATTCACGGCGGCAATAAGAAAGCACTTTGTGGAACACCCCGACCACTTCGACCCCAGACAGTACCTCGGCGACGCCAGAACAATGATGAAAGAAATGGTAAAGCACAAGATTGTGGACGTACTGGGAAGCGCAAACAAAGCGTAATGCACCGCTTTTGCACCAAAAAATTGCACACGGTACAAAATTTTTGATACAAAAAACAAAAAATCTCACTTCGCAAGCAAGTGAGATTTTTTTGTCGTTTTTTACCCTTTGCAACTGCAAAAAGGCAAACACTTTTTTAATTTACCTCAACAGGCGTTAAAAACAATTCTTTCCGTTGTTGCAACACAAAAGTTCACCGTTGTTTGCGAAAGCGTGCCACCCGTGTGATTTGCAACAACAAAGCGTTGCCACCTGACAACGCTTTGTGAATGTTTGTGCGACAAATTGAAGTGAGGGCTTCCACGTTTTTCAACGCACGTTACTTACACAGTTCTTCCAACTGCGCCAAAGTGTCCTCAAAGGATTTCGCCACAATTTTGAAGGGTTCTTCGCTTGTGAGGTCAACACCCGCCACTTTAAGTTCCGAAACGGGGTCCATGCTGCCGCCCAAAGAAAGGAATTTCTTGTAGTTTTTCACGGCGGATTCGCCCTCTTTCAAAATCTTTTCGGCAATACACACGGCGGAGATAATGCCCGTAGAGTACTTGTAGACGTAAAATGCACGGTAGAAGTGAGGAATTCTCGCCCATTCGTACTTGATTTCATCGTTGTGATGCACCGCTTCGCCGTAATACATTTTGTTGAGTTTAAGATATTCGTTGCACATCACTTCCGCTGTTAGCGGTTGTCCCTTTTCCACAAGTTCGTGGGTGATTTGCTCGAATTCCGCAAACATAGCCTGACGGTACATTGTTGTGCGCAACATGTCCAGGTAGTACTGCAACAGATATTTTTTGATTTTCACATCCGTTACCGTAGAAAGCAGGTACTTCAAAAGCAACACTTCGTTGCATGTGGACGCCACTTCCGCCACAAAAATTTTGTAGTCGGCTTTGGCGGTAGGTTGCGCCTTTTCACTGTAATAGGTGTGCATGGAGTGTCCCATTTCGTGGGCGATGGTGAAAATGTCGTGAGTGGTCTTTTGGTAGTTCAAAAGCATGTAGGGGTGAACGCCTGCAACGCCCATGGAATAGGCTCCGCTGCGTTTGGTGGGCGTTTCGTACACGTCAATCCAACGGTTGTCAAATGCCTGCTGCACTACTTTCAGATAGTCTTCGCCCAAGGGGGCAAGTCCCTTTTTCACAAGTTCGCAAGCCTCTTCGTATTCGCAGGAAATGTCGGCGTCCTCGAAAATGGCAACGTATAAATCGTACATATTGAGCGTTTCCAATCCCATCAGTTTTTTGCGCAGGGCAATGTAGTGATGCAACGGTTGGAAACTTTCGTGCATGCATTTGATAAGGTTGTCGTACACCTTTTTGTCTACCTGCTCGTAAAAGAGAGCCGATTCCATCGTGCTTTGGAATTTTCTTGTCTTTGCACGGAATACGTCGGCTTTCACGCTTCCTTCGTACAGTCCCGCAAGAGTGTTGATTACGTTGATGTAGGCTTTGTAGTAGGTTTCGAAAGCAAGTTTACGCACGCTTTGGTCTTTGTCCTGCAACAGCGTGGAATAAGCACCGTGTCCCAACTTTACCTTTTCGCCACGTACCGTTATTTCGTCAAACTTGATGTCGCCACTGTCCAGACGGTTGAACACTTCCTGAAATTGTCCGGAAAACGCCCCTACGTTTGCAAGAATTTTTTCCTCTTCGGGGGAAAGAATGTGCGCTTTGCCTGCCAGAATGTTTTTGAGGGAAACGTCGTAGTCGGAAAATGCGGGGTCTTTGATGAAACTTTCAAGTTGTTCGTCGGGAATTGCGGAAATTTCCGGCGAAACAAAGGAAAGCGCCGCACTGTACTGCGTAAGCAACCCGTACACACGGGAATATCTTGCCTGCTTTTCGCCGTCCTGACTGTCTTCGTTGTAACTCATGTAGGCGTAGCAGTACAACTTGCCAAGTTCCACATCGAAACTGTCGGAACGTTTCAAAAATTCCAGCAAATTGTTGCGGTCTGCCAGTTTGCCCTTGTAGGAAGCAAGTGTCGGATACTCGGTGGAAAGTTTTTCAAATGTCTTTTCCCAATCGGCAGGGGTGGCAAAAATGTCCCCCAAATTCCACTTGTATTTTTCGGGAATGTCTTTTCTGTTAGTGTATGCCATTTTTATTCTCCTTTATTTTACAATCTCTTTGAGAAATTTCAGATACTCATCTTTGAAACGTGGGTCGGACAGGGCGTACTTTGTAAAACCTTTGATGTAGCCCAACTTGTCGCCGAAGTCGAAACGTTCCCCTTCAAATTCGTACACGAAAATACCGCCGTTTTTAGCCATTATCTGCAAACTGTCGGTGAGGTAGGTTTCGTTGCCACGCTTTTCGGGAGTTTTTTCTATCACGTCAAATACGTCCGGCGTAACAATGTACCTTCCCAAAGGTGCAAGAAGGCTGTAAATGTCCTCTTCACGTTGCGGTTTTTCCACAATGTCGTCAATTTTGTGCAGACGTCCGTAACTTTCCACAATTTTGCATGTGGCGTACTTTTTGATTGCCTCTTTCGTTACCGCCTGCACACCCACCACCGTTTTGTTGCACTTTTCAAACGCTTCCGTCATTTGCAACGTTACGGATTTTTCCGACAGCATCACGTCGTCGCCGTTAAGCACAACAAATGGTTGTCCGTCCGCCCAACTTTTGGCAAGATACACAGCCTTTCCCGTGCCGTTGGGTACGTCCTGATACACAAATTTGACGTCGGCAAGGTGGTCCAGACGTTGCATTGCATCCGCTTCGGCAATCTTTCCGCTTTCACGCAACTCACGGGTGTATTGCGGCTGTGGCGTGAAGTGCTTTACCACCTGCTGTTTTTCGTGAGAGATGACAATCATGATGTCGGTGATGCCTGCTTCTACCACCTCTTCCACCAAAAGTTGCAGTGCGGGCTTATCGGCAACTGCCAGCATTTCCTTGGGATATGCCTTGGTGTAAGGCAAAAAACGTGTGCCTTTACCTGCAGCAAGTATCAGTGCTTTTTTGACTTTCATATTATTACCTTCCCGTAGGGAAGCCTCCTGTTAAAACTGCCGTGCGTAAATTTGTAGCGGGTAACGTTTTCCTGCACAACGCCACCGCACACAAACAGGCGTTGCAAAGTTTTTTACTTGTTACGCTGTAAAAACGTTTGCGCAAAAATACGCCTTGCAAGACAACTACTTCTGCAATTACCGTGCAAAAAAACTTTGTAACGAACCCACAGTTCCCCAAAAACAAACCTTGCGGGAAGTTTCCGAAACGACGGCGCACAAAATGTTTGCAAACGGCAAAATGCCCCTGTTTTCAATAGTATTATTATATATTCTCAAACATCGTTTGTCAACAGTAGTTACCCTTCACCTGACACTGCAAAAAGAATGTTGACATGCGAAAATTGTTTCAAAATGTGTCTAACTAACGAATTATTGCGACATTTACAAAATGCAGGCAAGTTTCAGACGAGCGGCAAGCGTCGTTTGATGTTGCCCCCGTTGAGTACTGCAACCAAACGGCTTTCCGTGTCAACACACCGCAAGCGACTACGGCGGCAAAGTTTTGACCTTCCCGACAACCACAATATTTATTTCAACGAAAAAAGGACGGAATGTTTCCATTCCGCCCCGATTTTCCGACGTTACATAACCGTGTAACCTTCGGTGTTTTCAATAACTTTGAAAATTTCCACTTCGTTGCCCGTGTGGCTGTCGATGTAGACAAAGTACTGACGTGAATCTTTTTCGCATTGGAATTGGTAACAAGCAAAGTACTCGCCGTTCTTTTCCACCAACGCTTTGGCAACGTGAGTAACCTTCAACGACGAATCCACAAGGCTCTGAGCCTGCTTCTCGTCCATTTTGCCCATGGAAACGTCCCAATCTCTGTGATTTATCAGATACGCTTTTGCCTCGCATCCCACAACTTCACCCGTGTAACTGTCCACTGCCACTTTTACAAGGTCGGGATACACAATGACCCCCTCTTTGACGGTAGCGCAGTTGACGTAGGTGGTTTGCTCCTGCGTGCGTGATACCCACACGCCCTCGACGTCGTAACCCAACCTGCGACAAAACTCTTCGGCACTTGCAATGCACTGCTCTTGCGAAAGGGTGTCGGAGGGTGCGTCGTTGCGGTAGGTTTCGTATTCCGCCACTTTGCCGTCGCAGGTTAAAAGCACTCTGCCGTTGGGCAACTTGTAGGAATACCACACGCCTTTGTTTTCTATCTTTTGGGCAAATTCGTTTTTGCCGAAAAGTTTACTTACAATTTCACTGCCCTTTTCCGCCGTTATTACTTTGCCGCACTTGTAACACTTTTGCTGTACGCTGTCGGAATAGGGTCCGTCGTAGATAAGTTTTTCGTACTGAAAGGTGTTTTCCTTCAACTCACCGAACGTGTCGGACAGCGCACCGCTGTTGTGCAATCCGTTTCCGTTTGTGATGAACATTGCCGAGTCGCTTTCGGCGTACTTTTGCATTACGTCGTACAAACGTGTGGCGACGTCGTCAAGATTGCTCAACGCCCGTCTTTCCTTTTCGGAGAGGTCTTTGCCCGACGCTACCCTTTTCAAAAGGTACTGTGCGTAATCCTGCGTTTGGTTGACAAACTTCTGACACGCCGAGAAATTGTCGCTGTCGGCAATGGGAAGGTTGGAAAGGTCTTGGTTGACTTCGTTTGCGTGCAACACGGCAAAGGTAAGCAGTTGCGCCTGCGTCGCCTTGTCGTGAGAAATTGCCGCCTTTCCCAACACGGCGTCAAGATTTTTCAGACTGTCGCATGCCGAATACAACGCACGCTTGTAGGTGTTTTCCTGTGAAATTTTGTAGTAGTTTTCATCCGTAACAACGGACATACGCATGTTTTGCATTTTGGCTGTACCGTCCAAACCCAAAAACACCGCCGTGGCAATCGCCACAAGGGCAAGCAGGGCAAAGAAGGTAATCCAGAATGTCTTTATCGAACTTTGTTTAACCATAATTCACCTCACAGACAGAAAATGTGCTTGCCGATAGTTATCAGTTGCGGACGGGACCAAATCCATTTGCTGGTGGCTGTTGCAGGATTGAAGTAGTACAGCGCACCGCCTGTCGGGTCCCAACCGTTCAAGGCGTCCTGCGCCGCCCTTGTGCATTCGTCGTTTGTGCCGAGATTTATCTGACCGTCGTCCACACAAGTGAATGCGCCCTTTTGATAGATAACGCCGGAAATGCTGTTGGGAAAAGCGGAATTTTTGACACGGTTGAGAATAACCGCCGCCACTGCCACCTTACCCGTGTAACTTTCGCCACGTGCCTCGCCGTAGATGCAGCAGGACATAAGGTACAAATCGCTGTTGGAAATGTTACCTGCGGTGGTACTTCCCGAAGAGGATGTTGTGCCGGAAAGGCTGATTCCCATTGCGGCGGCGGTGGCTTTTCCTACTATGCCGTCGGCAACAAGCCCGTTTCTGCGCTGAAAGTACTGCACGGCAGCCTTAGTTTTGGCACCGAAAATGCCGTCAACGCCTCCCGAGTAGTACCCCCAACGTTTAAGTTTGGTTTGTATGTTTTTCACGACCGTTCCCCTCGAACCGACCTTTACCACCGCTGCGTCGGCTTTGGGCAAAGCAAATGCGCAAAGCACCAACGCCAAAGTGATTATTGCCAGAACAAGCGCAACAGTCTTGACTTTTTTTGTGTGTAACACGAAAAAATCCTCCTGTTTTGTTTGCCGATAGTATGTAGATTTGACAAAATGTTATGCAATGCGCCGTCAATATCGGCGCAAACCCGCTACGCAAGACAAACAGTCGAAACAAGCAAACTGCCCTGCCGTGGCACTTTTTCCGACAACCGCCCCGACAATTTACATACAAAAACACAAAACTTCCGTGAAAAACAAAATCGCAGGAGCAACGGCACAACGAACAGAAAAATTACACGGTGAAAGATTACTGCGCAAATAAAACATTGAAAATTGATGAAAACGGCATAAACACCGACATTGCATTTCTGCACAAAACGTTGTTGAAAAAAGCACCGCCACACCAGATGAAAAGAAACAAAAAAACAACGGAAGCGTTACCGTTTCCGTTGTTTTCATTCAATTAAATCACACAAATTTTTGCATTTTTTGTTGCATTGCTACTTCAAAATTTCAGCGTAGATGTACAAAAAATCTCAATACGTGTGCAAATATCTGTTACCAATCAGCCCTGCCAATACCGTAGCGTTGCCTGCCACAGGTCGCCGTAACTTTCAATACCGTTGTAGCCTGTAACGGGAGTGTAGCCTGTGCCGTGAATGTTTTTGCCAAGGGGCGAGTAGTAGGCGGCAAATGTGTAGTACACCGCCCAATGTTCCTCGATGTAGTGTCCGTCCAACGAAACGGCGGTACCCGTGTAGGGCAATTCCTCAATCGTTTGCGCAATGCCTTTGCCGTAGGTTGTCGAGCCGATTTGGAAACCTGTGTTGTAATCTCTCAAAGTACCGGTAAGCAATTCGCTTGCGCTTGCGCTGTTGCCGTCCGTCCAAACGACAATCTTTCTGGTGCCGTCATTTACCAAAGAAAAATACTGCGAGTAGGTGGATTGACGCACTACCAACTGTCTTTCTCCGCCGGAACGTGGCACCAACGACGTGATAAGAAGCATATCGCCGGGATAGGTAACGGTTGCCTTTTCCGTTTCCGAAAGATAATCGTCGGTAATAAGCATTGCGGCAATGTCGCACACCGCGTCTACCAAACCGCCGGGATTGCCCTTCAAATCCAACACAAGGCGTTTAAGTCCCAGTTGTTTGAAAATCATCATCACCTGCTTGAATTCCGTTGCCGCCGTTACCGTTTGCGTGCCTGAGGTGTAATACATAAATTCCACAATGCGAATGTAACCGGTGTCACGAGGAAGGTTGCGCAATCCACGCAAATCGAAGGTGTTGGTTGTTGCGTTGTTTTGGTTTTCCGTGGATATGTTGGTGTGGTCGCCGTCAAAGTAAAATTCCACAAATTGGAAGTCGTATTTGGGATTTTCCAACCCCATTGCCCCCTTTGTGAGAACGGGTGTGGTGATTACCCTGCCGTCACGCAACAAGGTGAAGCGTGCCGAATACACTTCCGTCATCAAACTTCTCAAATCCGTTTCGGTGAAGTCGGTAATGTAAATTTCCGTAACGACGCTTCCGTCAACTGTAACGTGTGTGCTGTTTTTGCCTGCAACTTCCGACATGCTCAAAATGATGTCCCCCGCTTGTATCACGCCGTAGCAACTGCTGTCCGTGCTGACGGAGGAAACGTACAATCCCAAGCCGCTTTGGTAGGCGTAGGCAAAGCCGAACACGGCGTTGGGGTCGCCCACAACGGTGGAAGAAACCTGGTACTTGTAGTTGTAGTACTGTTGCGGGGTGAACAGGTAGCAAAAAGGGTCGCCTGCCGATTGCATAAGCGAAGTGCCTGCCGCCGCAACTGCCGTGTCCCACTGTTCGGAAGGAATTTCTTTGTAATAGTTGTTGTGAAGGTAGTCAAGTACCGATGAAAGCACCGCTTCCTGCCCTATTTGTCCGCTTTTAAGCAGTTCGTCGCTGTAATCCAACGCCGATTTCAGTTGGTCGTCGGATATCTCCACCCCTGAATCACGCAACTTTTGCACAACTTTTTCGGCGTATTTGCGCTGTTCGTTAGTGGACAAACTTCCGCTACTGCCAAAAAGTGCGCACAGCACCCAACCCAACACAAGCGCCAGCACCAACGCTACGCAAGTGAGGGAAATTACAAGGGCTTTTTTGCTCTTTTTATTTGTTGCAACGGGCACCGAAGAGGGCTGATAACTGTACCAATCGTTCTTTGGCGGAGGTGGCGTCTGTTGTTGCTCTTCCTGTTGTTTTTGTTGAATTTTGTCAAATTCTTCATCAAAAAAATCCTTTGCCACAATAAAACTCCTTTACATTTTGTTCGCCAGCCACACAAGAGTGTCGGCGGNNNNCCCCAGCCACACAAGAGTGTCGGCGGTAGTTTTTCCTGTTGCGCCGTCCCCCTGAAACACGCACCTGCCTCCGTCCATAAGTACAGTGCGTCCTGTTGCAAGGTTGGTTTTTGCCGTGAAAACGGCTTTGACCTCTGCTTGTGAAAACATTTCCGCAACTTCCGACATTTGCAACACGCCGTCGTCGAAAAATCCGTCAAAAAGCACGGTGTGTCGGGGGATTGTGAGACCACGGGCGACGGCAAGCATTTTTTGTTGCTCGGTGGAAAGTTGCGAAACCCTGCACTTCAGTTTGTCGCCCAGACGGCACTTTTCCGCCACCGATACAATGTTTTTTTCGTTTTGTTTAAGACATTTGCGCACCCTGCTGGGATACTGCAAATTGTACAACACGCTTCTGTTGCGGAAAAATACAGGTTTTTGCGGCAGATACAAAATGTTTTTTGCAGGATTTTTTTCATCGGGACTGTTGCCGAAAACGCTTATTTTGCCTGATGTAGGTTGCAATTCGCCCAAAATAAGACGGCAAATTGTGGTTTTTCCGCTTTGCAAATCGCACAAAACGGTGTTCACGCCGCTTTCAAGACAAAAAGTTGCTCCTTTCAGTACGTCAAAACTGTCGTAGGGGTAGCGAAACACGACGTCGTCGAAGCGTATCATACGTCCAACTCGTCCAACGTGAGGGAAAATGCAGGCAGAAAGTTGCCCATAAAGTAGTCCACTTCCTTGGAACGGAAAGCGTTTATTTCCTTAAAAATGGTTTCCTTTGCCTTGGCAAATTCCGCATTGCCACGTTTCACTTCATCCACGCATTTGATGTAGGCGCAGATTTTATCGGCGTACTTAACGAATTTGTGTTCCTCACTGACGTCGTCCATCACGATTTTGGCATATTCGGCTGAAAGTTGGCTTGGAAGCAACGAAAGCAATCTTTCGTTTGCCAGTTTTTCCAGGCTTTTGTAGGCGTCCCGTATTTCAGGGTTGAAGTACTTGATGGGAGTCGGAAGGTCCCCCGTCATCACTTCGCTGGTTTCGTGGAACAACGCCTTGACGGCAATGGAATTTGCGTCCAGATTGCCCCCGAAATACACATTGGAAATGGTTGCCAATGCGTGCGCTATCACCGCCACCTGTTGGCTGTGTTCCATGATGTTTTCATTTGTTGTGGAATGCATCAAACTCCAACGTTTGATGTACTTCATCCTGTCCAGATAAGCAAAAAATTTGTACATAAAATCCTCCGCCTACATTGTACCACACTTTCGCCAAAAAGCAACTGCGTTTACGCCAAACGCAACGGCGGAACAAACTTTTTGTTTGATTTTTGCAATACAAATTGAGTGTATTTGCCGTTTTTTCGGCAAATTACCGTACCGTTACAAAGGTGAAAGGTTTTTTGCATATCTGTCGGACATTTTCCTGCGCAGTTTGCAGATACAAAATGCCGTTACGGTGAAGACTTTTTCGGGCACAGTTTCGCATAAACCGATGCCTGCGCCGAACTGCAGTAATTTTGCTTTGAAAAATGCAGAAAACACTGCCTTTCAAACAATGAATAGGCACGTCAAACTTGCCTTAATGTCTGTCGGGGACGCTTGCACGCCACGGCAATGAAAAGTTTTGCCCCTGCGTTACATGCCCTTTGACGACGCAACAAAGAGTTGCTAAAAGGGCGTTTTTTCACACTGTCGTTTTGTATTGTACCCCAAAAGTTGTCGCAAAATGACACCTTTTTCAAAAGGAGGCTTTCAAAACAAAATGCGGAGAAATTCCTGACGCAATTACTGACATATATTGTTGATTTTACAATGATTTTTGTGTATAATTTTGTAGACTTAAACTTTGTAACAACTAAACTTAAATACAGAGAGGTAGATATGTCAAAAGGAAACTTGTTGTTTGCACAATCGGGAGGCCCAACAGCAGTAATAAACGCCAGCGCAGCGGGAGTTATCTCAAGAGCGT
>HF998463.1:18862-40667 GCA_000433775.1 Corallococcus sp. CAG:1435
GCGTCGGAAAGCAATGCTTTCGACAAAATACTGTGCGCCAAATTCGGAATGGACGGCATTTTGAAAGAAAACTTTTTTGACGTTACGGACATGTCCCGAGAGCAGTTGGATTTGTTGTCGAAAACGCCTGCTTCGGCATTCGGTTCCTGTCGGTTCAAACTTCCCACGCAGGAAAAAGACCCCGTTCTTTACCAAAAAATCCGCACTATTTTTGAAAAATACAACATTTCATGCTTTGTGTACAACGGAGGCAACGACTCCATGGACACATGCAACAAGGTGGCAAACTATTTCAAAAGCGTTGGCTTTCCATGCAATGTCATAGGCGTACCCAAA
Organism: Corallococcus sp. CAG:1435; assembly: GCA_000433775.1. GTDB lineage: Bacteria > Bacillota > Clostridia > Christensenellales > CAG-314 > Fimimonas > Fimimonas gallinarum. The sequence continues at coordinate 19,199 of HF998463.1, forward strand.
ACGGTGGACAACGACTTGGTTGGCACGCACCATTGCCCGGGATACGGCTCGGCTGCGAAATTTGTTGCGACAAGCATGACGGAAATTGCACTTGACACCGCCGTGTACGAAAAGGGGCGCATTACCGTTTGCGAAATTATGGGCAGAGATGCCGGTTGGCTTACCGCCGCAAGCGTGATTGCAAAACCCGACTTGATTTATCTTCCCGAAGTTACCTTTGACACGGCAAAGTTTTTTGAGCAAGCCATTGAAATTTACGAAAAACAAGGGCGTTGCCTTGTTGCACTTTCCGAAGGAATACGGGACGCAAAGGGCAACTACATCGGCGCAGGCGGAATGAAAGACAGTTTCAACCACACGCAACTTGGCGGAGTTGCCTCCTACCTTGCCGACAGCCTTACACAAAAATTCGGCATTAAAACACGTGCAATAGAGTTCAGCCTTCCCACAAGGGCGGCGGGACACTTGCAATCGCTTGCCGACAGGCAGGACGCAATTTTGTGCGGTAAATGCGCCGTAGACTTTGCCTTGCAGGGACAAACAGGCGTTATGGTAACTTTGCAGGAGGAAAACAACACCACCGTGTGCAGAAGTTTCGACCTCAACCACATTGCAAACGAAGTGAAAAAGGTGCCTCAGCATTACATAATAAATGACGGCAGTTACATTTCCGACGAATTTTTGCAATACGTTTTGCCCCTTGTGCAAGGCGAAGTAGTACACACCTACAAAAACGGTGTTCCGATGTACTTTGACAGCGCAACGCTGAAAAAACTGTAAGTTTTCTAATTACGCTACAAAAATACGTGAAAAAGCGTGTCCGTCAGTTTATTGGCGATTACACCGCTTGAAATTTGATTTTTACACGGCTACTGCAACCTTTTCAAAAAAACACAAAGGCAAAAGGCAACGTGCAGTTTGCTTAAAGTAAACAGGTGTGTAAAAAAGTAAACAGACGGTACAGAAAAAAGCACAAACACGGTCAAACAAATGATACACGGCAACGGCAAATCACAACAAAAAAACAGCCTCAAACAGAGGCTGTTTTTTTGATGCAAAAGCGTATTTTGACACAAAAACACACTACCGTGTGCGTCTTTTGTGAATATTGGTTTTTACAGAATTTTCTTTCAGAAATTGTGCAAATGCATTTACCGCAAACTTTTTTTGCAAATTACAACTAATGGCAACGCAAGCATGTTTTGACACAAAAACGCAGGCAATGCAACTATTTTTGATACAAAAACGCACTACCGTGTGCGTCTTTTGTGAACATCGGCGTTTGCAGAATTTCCTTTCATTGTTTACACAGAAACGTTTTTTCAAACTTTTTGTCAAATTACAATGAAGGGCAACGCAATACCTTTTTCGCTTTGCCTGAGAAAACTGTTACAGGCAAAAACAGCCCAAAACGCAGACGAACAAAAATCGTTTTTGACTTTTACCTTTTGCTTGCCTACTGCCGACTGCAACTTTACAAAATTTCAATGGGGAAACTACCAACTCAAAAAAGTGAGTACATTTCCTTCGATGTCTTTTGTGGTTGCGCCATGGTCATCCAAAACAAGATAGGAAGGCTTTCCGTCCCTGGGACGGGCAAGAGAACCGACGTTAAGCACAAAAAGTCCGTTTCTGACAGTGAAGTTTGCAACGTGGGTGTGTCCGTGCACCAGCACGTCCCCCTGCTTCAACACAGGCGGAACACGCCCTCCGTTGTACCTGTCGCCGTGTGTGAAAAAAAGCGTCCGTCCGAAGTGGTACATGACGGCGTACTCTTCCAATCCGCCCGCAATGTAGCCGTCGTAACAGGAAAAGTCGTTGTTTCCACGCACAAAATAGGCAATGCCGCAAACTTGTTGCAATTTTTCGGCAATTTCCTGCGCACTGCCCCACACGCCGAATATGTCGCCGCAAAACACCGTTTTGTCGGCTTTTTCATCAAAAGACAGTTGCACAGCCCTTTCCGCTGCGGTAATGTTGCCGTGCAAGTCGGCGAAGACAACTATTTTCATTTACACCTCAAACAAAAGCGACAATTTTGCCCACGCAACACTGTCGCTTTTCATCAAATTTTACAAAAAAACTCAACTACGTACACGTTTTTTGGGTTACAATTTCACACAGACACGTTGAACTACTGCAACAGCGACTGATACAACTGCATGTACTTTTCGCTGCTTTCCTTCCAACTGAAATCCTGTTTCATTCCTCTGCGTTGTATGGTGCGGTACGCCGCTTTTTTGCTGTAATAGAAGTTGAGCGCACGGCGGACGGTAAACGCCATGTCGTGTGCGTTGCAATGGGTGAAACTGAATCCGTTGCCGTCCTGCGTTTCCTCGTTGTAACTCAAAACGGTGTCTTTGAGTCCGCCCGTTTCCCTCACAACTGGAACTGCGCCGTACTTCAACGCAATGAGTTGAGTGAGTCCGCAAGGTTCAAACACGCTGGGTACAAGCATGAAATCGGCAGAGGCGTAAATTTTGTGCGCCAATGTGTTGTCGAAGAATATGTTTGCCGAAACCTTTTCGGGGTGCATACGCTGCATTTGAGCAAACATTTCCTCGTAACGGCTTTCGCCGGTACCCAACACCACCAACTGAACGTCCTGTTGCAAAATTTCCGGTAACGCCTGCTGTATCAATTCCAATCCCTTTTGGTCCACAAGACGGGAAATGACGGCAATCATGGCAGTTTCGGCATTTACCGGCAATCTCAACGCCTGTTGCAATGCAGTTTTGTTGTTCTGTTTGCCCTGTTTGGGGTTGCGTCCGTTGTAGTTGCAACTGATGAGTTTGTCCGTTGCGGGATTGTACACGTCGTAGTCCACGCCGTTGAGTATTCCCACAATTTTGTTTTTGTAATAGCGTGTTACTTCACCGAGATTTTCGCTGTAAGCGTCGTGCGTTATTTCCCTTGCATAAGAAGGGGAAACGGTTGTTACCGCATCGGCAAATACGATGGCACCTTTCATAAGGTTTGCACTTCCGTGGTGCGCCAACCTGTCCCAAGTGAAGTACCAATCGTCCAGCCCCGTCAAATCCTTTGCCTGACCGACGCTCATCCAGCCCTGGTAACGCAAATTGTGAATTGTGTACACAGTTTTTGCATGGGCAAGTTGCTCCCTGTTGCGGTAGAATGCGTGGAGCAACACGGGAATAAGCCCCGTCGACCAGTCGTTGCAGTGCAAAATGTCCGCTTTGACGTTGAGCCAGCACACCAAGTCAAGACATGCCTTGGAAAAGTAGGCAAAACGTTCGTTGTCGGCGAAACAGTACATAGGACCCTGAAAATAGTACTCGTTGTCCAAAAACAGATAGGTTACGTTGTCCTTTTTGTAAGACAACACCCCCACATACTGATGCCTCCAGTTGACGTCGGTGTAAAAATAGCCTTCAAAACGCATCTGGCATTTGTACTGCGGCTTGATTACGTCGCAATAATAGGGCATTACAACGTACACGTTGTTGTTTGCGTCCTTTGCCACCGCTTTGGGAAGCGCACCCATGACGTCCCCCAAACCGCCGCTTTTGGCAAAGGGTTCCACCTCTGCGGAAAAATAGAAAATGTTCATTGTTCACCTCTAGATGGTTCTGCGTTTTCCAACGACAATAGGGAAATCTTCTTGTCCCACAAGTTCTCTGTTTTTCAAAATGACGCAATCTTTGTCGATAATGCAGCAACTCAAACGCACGTTTTCGCCCACTACGGTGTTTTGCATTATTATGCAGTTTTCCACCACTGCGCCCTTGGCAATTTTAACGCCACGGAAAAGAATGCTGTTTTTGACCGTACCGTCAATTTCGCACCCGTCGGCAATCATGCTGTTGGAAACGTCGGCATTGAAAAGATACCTTGTGGGACACTTGTCCTTGACTTTGGTCAAAACTCTGTCGTCGCCGAAAAACAGATGTTTGCGCACGTCGGAATGCATCAAATCCATGCTGACGTCGTAGTAACTGTTGATGTCGGAAATTTTGCGAATGTAACCGTCAAAGCGGTAGCCCATTACCTTGTTGCGGGCAATGTAGTAGCCGATGAGGTCGTTGAAAAAGTCCTTTTTGCCCAACATCTGGCAACGCTCCAACACGTTTACAAACATATCCTTTGTAAACACGTAGTAGCCGATGGGTTTTTTGCCCATTTTTCCTTTCAGTTTGTCGGTAAGTCCCTTGACATTGCCTTCGTCGTCGACGGAAACAAACATTCCGCCGTCGTTTGTGGTTTCGGCGTAGATTATCGTCAGTTCCGCACCGCTTTCGATGTGCTGTTCCACAACGCTGTCAAACGTCATGTTGCACACGTTGTTGCAATCTGCCACCACAACGTATTTTTGCTGTGAACGCTTGATGTAGTGAATAATGCTTGTGAGCATTTTCAGTCTTTCGTCGGCGGAAGAGTTGTTTGCCTGAAAAGGAGGCAAAAAAGTAAGTCCGTACTTTTTGCGTGCCAAACCCCACGGCTTACCGCTTCCGAGGTGGTCCATAAGCGACTGATAGTTGAAATCGGTGGCAACGCCGACGTTGATTATGCCGCTGTTTACCATGTTGGACAGCACAAAATCCACCAGCCTGTATCTGCCTGCAAAGGGAATAGCCGCCACGCTGCGCACACGTGTGAGTTCGCCCATTTCGCAGTCGTTGTTGGCAGTAAGAATCACGCCCATTGTGTCAATCATTGTCCTCACCTCCCTCTTCGACAACCATGCTGTCGGGTGCGTACTCGGCGTTGTCCTCCACCGTTACGTTTGCGCCCACCAACGATACGCCCTCCGTGCAGTAGTGAGAAACGAAACGAGTGCTTCCGCCCTCTCCCAACTTGGCGTTTTTGCCTATTACTACGTTTTCGCCGACAATGGTTTTCACCACCCTCGCCCCGCTGCGTATCGTTGCGCCGGAAAGTACCACGCTGTCCAGGACTACGGCGCCCTTTTCCACCGTTACGCCGTCAAACACGATACTGTGCCTGACTTCGCCGTCCACATAGCACCCTTCGGTAATGAAACTGTTGCTTATGCAAGCGTTTCCGCCTATGAAGTGCGGGCTCATCAACGCAGATTTTGACAAAATGGGCCACGATTCGTCGCCGAGGTTGAGGTTGTCGGAATCCAGCAAGTCCATGTTGGACTGCCACAGGCTGGCAACGGTTCCCACATCCTTCCAGTATCCCTCAAACTTGTAACCGAAAAGACGTTTGCCTGAATTGAGCATTTTGGGAATGACGTTTTTACCAAAGTCGTTGTCGCTTGTTTTGTCTTTTTCGTCTGCGATAAGTTCCCTGCGCAAAACGTCCCAACGGAAAATGTAAATTCCCATAGACGCCGTGTTGCTCTTGGGCTGTTTGGGTTTTTCCTCAAAAGAAACAATCCTGCCGTCATCGTCGCAGGACAAAATGCCGAAACGGGACGCTTCGGAAATGTCCACGGGAATCATGGCTATCGTAACGTCGGCGTTTTTCTTCTTGTGATAGGCAAGCATGGCGCTGTAATTCATCTTGTAAATGTGGTCGCCGGACAGCACCAAAACGTGTGTGGGATTGAACTTGTCGATAAATTCTATGTTCTGGTAGATGGCGTTTGCCGTTCCCTTGTACCATTCCCCCTCTTTCTCCCTCATGTACGGGGGAAGTATGTACACGCCGCCGTCGGCAACGTCAAGGTCCCACGCCTGACCGTTACCGATGTAGGTGTTGAGTTCCAAAGGCTTGTACTGCGTGAGTATGCCCACAGTGTCTATGCCCGATTGGGCGCAGTTGGTCAGCGGAAAGTCTATTATGCGGTACTTTCCGCCAAACTGCACGGCAGGCTTTGCAAGATGTTTGGTCAGAACGCCCAGACGACTGCCCTGCCCGCCGGCAAGAATCATTGCAATGATTTCTTTCTGTTTCATTCAACTCCTCCTGTTTTGATAATTTCCGTTTCTTATTTTTACCGCACTTGCGGTTAACTTATCAAATGGACACGCTCGGTAAAATCTCCACGCAAACACCCTGCGCAGGTTTTCCTGTCATCAGATGTTGATGACGCTTCGCCTTTCGTTACAAATGCCACAAAATCAACACTCAAAAGCAAATTTGCCACTATTAAACTCTTTTGCTATTGCGTCGAACAATCACCCGTTTACTGACAGAGTAATTTGCTTGCAAGAAACTGCCTGCAACTACAAACTACCGCTACAAATGACCGTAAAACGCTACAAAACAGCCCACGGTCAACTTGTAAAAAACGCTTTGCCTGCCCGTCAGATGTTGATGACGCTTCGCCTTGACCGCTACAAATGACACAAAATCAACACATGCAAAAGCAAATTTGCCACTATTAAACTCTTTTGCTATTGCGTCGAACAATCACCCGTTTACTGACAGAGTAATTTGCTTGCAAGAAACTGCCTGCAACTACAAACTACCGCTACAAATGACCGTAAAACGCTACAAAACAGCCCACGGTCAACTTGTAAAAAACGCTTTGCCTGCCCGTCAGATTTCAATGTGTTCGATGCCCTCTTTGTCGCTTCGCTTGTACACCACAAATCTGTTGCCGACGCACAGCACAGGTTCGCATTGCAACACTTCACACACTTCGGCGCACATACTTTTTGCACTTACCGTGCAACTTTTGAGGCTTGCCACCTTGGCAATCTCGTGATGATACAACGCCACCTCTATTTCTCTGATGACGCTTTCGGTAAGTTCTTCCTTGCCTATCGTTACGGCAGGACGCAACGTGTTTGCAATGGCTTTAAGTTTGCTTCTTTGTTTTGTCGTAATCATATTTTCACCTGTACTAGTCCACAAAATCAAATTCGATGTCGCCTATTATCACCGTGTCGCCGTCCTTGGCACCCGCCTTGCGCAGGCTGTCGATAACGCCTTTTTCCTTCATGACACGCTGAAAGTAGCCGAAACTGTCGTAGTCGTCCATGTTTACCTTGCGTGTGAGAATTTTCACAAGTCCTCCCACAACTTCAAACACACCCTGTTGCAACATTTCCACGGAAAAGTCGTCGCTTTCCTCCTCTTCCAGCGAAACGGGTGTGAATTGCAGCGGTTGCGCAGGGGGTAACTTGTCCAACACTTCCACCAAAGTTTTCAGCAACTGCTCCACACCTTCGTGAATGATGGTTGTCATGGGTATCACCGTGTACTTCTTGCCGTACTTTTTCTCAAAACGTCTGAGATTTTGTGCCGCTTCGGGCATGTCCATTTTGTTGGCAACGACAATCATGGGAACAGACTTCAAACTTTCGTCGTAGCGGAAAATTTCGTTGTTGATAAGTTGGAAATCCTCCAACGGGTCACGTTGCTCGCTTCCGGAAATATCCACTACATGCACCAACACCCGTGTGCGCTCGATGTGACGCAAAAAACTGTGTCCCAAACCTGCGCCCTCGCTTGCCCCTTCGATAAGACCGGGAATGTCTGCCACCACAAATGTTTTGTCGTAGTAGGACACCACGCCGAGGTTGGGCGACAGGGTGGTGAAATGGTAGTTGGCAATTTTGGGTTTTGCGTCGGACACTACCGAAAGCAGGGTGCTTTTTCCAACGTTGGGAAATCCCACCAAGCCGACGTCGGCAATGGTTTTCAGTTCCAACACGACTTCTTTTTCCTCCGTCTTTACGCCGTGTTCGGCAAAGGAAGGAGAACGTCTGCGAGATGTGGCAAAATGACGGTTTCCGCGTCCGCCACGACCTCCTTTAAGCACAACTTCACGCTGTCCGTCGTAGTACATATCGGCAACGATGTCGCCGTCGGCGGTTTTTATCACCGTACCCACAGGCACCTTTATTTCCAAATCGGCTCCGCATTTGCCGTAGCAGTTTTTCTTGGCGCCGTTTTCTCCGTTTTCCGCACGGAAGTGCTTTTGAAAGTGAAAAGCGTTGAGGGTGTTTTCCGCCGATGTGGCAACAAACACAATGTCCCCGCCCTTGCCTCCGTCCCCTCCGTCGGGACCGCCGTTGGGCACGTACTTTTCAGTGTGCAGACTTGCCGAACCGTTTCCGCCGTTGCCCGACTTTATGAAAATTTTTACTTTGTCTATAAACATAACTACCTCTTGTATTTTTTAAGTACGCCGTTTGCTGCATTTATTGCGTCCGCCACTGCCTGAGCGGCAAGTTCCTTACCGGTGGCGTCACCTCCCGCAAACAAATTGCCTTGCACACAGTTGTCGACGTCCACTTCCGCACGTTTTGCGCCGTCAAGCAACAAACTGTCAAATTTCCTGCCTGCCGCCGACACCACAACGTCGCAGTTTATGGACATTCTTTCCTCCGTCAGCACAAGTTGCCCTCTGCCTTGCGAAAGCGTTTTCGCAAACGTTACGCACAGCCCGTTTGCTTGCTTTTGCACCGAAACGGGTGCCACGTTGAACACAAACTGCACACTTTCCCCTTGAGCAGCGGCAATTTCCGACGGGAATGCAGGCATATCCTGCAATGTGCGCCGATACGCCACTACTGCGGAATATCCTCGCCGTGCGTGAAGACGGGCGCAATCCATAGCCGTGTTGCCTCCGCCCACTATTATTGCCTTTCCGCAAAAGTTTCCACGCAAAAATTCATCGGCGGTTACCGCCAGAAAGTCATTTTCGGCATACAGTCTTCCTGCCACTGTCGCTCCCGTTGCAAGATACACAACATCGTATTGCTTTTGCAAACTCTGCAACATTTCGCCGTCCACGTTGCACTGTACGACATGTATTCCGCTTTGCAAAACTTCTTTTTCCACCCTGTCCACAGCCTGACTCGGCAAACGGAAAGTGGGAATACTCCTCAAGGTGTGCAACAGTCGGTGCCTTTCGTACACCGTTACCTTTGCCCCGTGCATGTAGCACAGTTGAGCAAACGTTATGCCGGAAACGCCTCCGCCCACAACGGCAATGTTGAGGTGAGAAAGGGCGTCGTCGCAACGCTCTATTTGAATTTTTGCCTTGCCGAAAGCCAAAATTTCCACAAGCCCGACGTCCACGCCTTTGCCCTTTGGGGACAAAATACAGTTGCCTCGGCACTGCGCCTGTTTGGGACAGATGTATCCGCACACTTCGCCGAACAAATGCCCCACCGTTTGCACGGCTGCGTCAAAATCTCCCTGTTTTGCTTGTTGCAAAAAGGAAGGAATATCGAATTTTACGGGACACCCTTTGACGCACTGCGGATTTTTGCAGTGCAAACAGTTGTTTATATGTTGCCATGCATCTTCATGCATTTTTGCCGACGTTCTCCTTGTAGTGTTTGCAGAAATCTTTTACGGAACACCTTTGGCACTGCGGATTTTGCGCTTTGCAAACGTATCTTCCGTGCAGCAGCAGGTAATGGTGACTGTCCGCCCACTGCTCCCTGGGTATTGCCTGCATAAGTTGTTTTTCCGTGTCCAGCACGTTTTTGGCGTTGGCAATGCCCAGCCTGTTGGATACCCTGAAAACATGCGTATCCACTGCTATTGCCTGTCCGCCGAAGCCGACGGCGTACACAACGTTGGCGGTTTTTCTGCCTACGCCCGCCAAAGTGCGCAAATCGTCGATGTTGTTTGGCACCTCTCCTCCGAAACGGTTTACAATGTCCTGCGACATCTGTTTGAGGTAGGTGGCTTTGCTGTGGTAAAAACCGCAGGAATGAATTATCTCTTCAATCTGCTCTTGCGGAAGTTGTGCCAGCGTTTTTGCATCGGGCGCTACCTCAAACAAACGGGGCGTTACCAAATTGACACGTTTGTCGGTACATTGTGCGGACAAAATTACCGCCACCAGCAACTGAAAAGGCGAGTTGAAATTCAGTTCGCTTTTGGCATTGGGAAAGTCCTTTGCAAGCGTGTCCAATATCTTTTGTGTGTTAGTCATAAAAGCCTGCCGAAAAATTCTTCTGATAATATATTATAAATCATATCGCAGTACTTTTCAAGTTATTTTTTGGAAATAAGACGGGCAAAAACGCCTTTTACAGCCTCGTCAACAACATGCCCCTCGCCGTGTTTTGCACAAGAAAAAAGCCCACGAAAGTTTCCCCTTTTTCCAACGTTTCACCTACGACGTCCAATGCCTGTCTGGGCATTTTCAGCGAAAGTCCGCAACCGACGTTGACGCTTCGGGGAGTGGACACAACCGAGGCGGTAATTCCCCTTCTTGTAACAAAGTTGTAGGCTTGCATGGTTACATTGCGGGAACGGTACACCACAATTACAAACTGCATCGAATATTCCTCCTTTATGTACACGGTAAACGGCAAAAATATGCAAAAATTTGCAAACGGTAGCAAAAATTTGCAACATTTTTTCGTCAGCCGAGGGGAAAACGTCCCACTGTGGCGTTTTTTGAAGACGCAATAAACGTGTCAAACGCAAAAAACAGGTCTAGTCGCAAGTGTTCCCCGTAAAATATAATACGGTCAATTTTGTAAAAAAGTGAGGACTTTGCTTTGATTTACCTGGACAACGCCGCAACCACCAACTACAAACCGCAAAAGGTAATTGACGCCGTAGTTTCCTGCCTTACCAAATTTCCATTCAATCCCAACAGGGGAAACAATCCGCAGACAATGCAACTGCAACAAAAACTGTTGGAAACACGCAAGAAACTGTACCTTTTGTACAACGGAGAAAGCGCAATGCATGTTGCCTTTACCGGTGGCTGCACACAGGCATTGAATCTTGCCATTTTGGGCAATGCACGCCGTGGAAACGTGATAGTTTCTTCTTTGGAACACAACTCCGTACTTCGCCCCGTGATGCAACTGCAAAAAAGAGGATATGTAACCGTTTCCGTGGCACATCCCGACGAAAACGGACAGGTTACCTTGCAGGAAATACAAAAGTTGTGGCAAAAGGACACTTTTTTGGTGTGTCTGACGCATGCAAGCAATGTAACGGGTGCAAGACAAAATCTTACGGAAATAGGGGGATTCGTGCGTCGCAACAACGGCATTTTTTTGGTGGATTGCGCACAATCGACAGGTTACTTCACATTGGACATGCAAAAAGAGTGTGTAGACCTGGTGGCAATAGGCGCACACAAGGGATTGCACGCCATGCAGGGAGCGGGCGCACTCATTTTCAACAGCCGAGCCACCCCACGCCCCACCGTTTTTGGCGGCACGGGGACGGAAAGCAACCTCTGCTACCAGCCTGCCACCATTCCCGACGGGTTGGAATCGGGAACGTTGCCTACTCCCGCAATAATGGCAATGAACGCAGGCATCGACTGGTGGTTGGAAAACTGGAAGGAAAACGACAGAACCGTGCAGGAAATGCAAACGCTGTTGTGGCACAATCTGCAACAAATACCCAACGTGCATCTGTACTCTCAACAAAACAAAAGCGGCATTGTGGCATTCAACGTCGGCGACGCCGACAGCAACTTCGTAGCCGACGAACTTGCCGGATACGACATTGCAGTGCGTGGCGGATTGCAGTGTGCACCGCTGATGCACCAACATCTTTGCACTTTCCGACAGGGCGTCGTGAGGGCGTCCGTTTCCTGCGTGACCACACGTCAGGAATGTTTCGCTTTGTTAAACGCCGTTGACAATCTTTCGCAAAAACTTGCCCGTCAATAGACAAAAAGTACCGTTTTTTGCAATACGGTAGTCGAAAATTGCAACACGGCAAGTAAAATTTTTTGTGTAGTACATTCTGCAACGCCTGCACTTGTTGACGACAGGCAACAAAAAAAGCACTGCTATCGACAGTGCTTTTTTTATTGAGGTAATAGTTCCGACAATGACTTGCCCGGCAATGCGACATTTAAGGAAACTTCGTTGCACACTACCGCTGAAATGTCGTCAAATCAACACTCGTAAAAGTTGCTTTACAAATATTGAAGATTGCTTGTTTGCGTTGCACAAAACTCCCTTTTACTTACAGCGTGCTGTTGCTTGCAAGAAACTGCTTTCCAAGTTGCGAACTACCGTTGTAAATGCCGACCGCTTCTACAACTTCAAAAGTTGCTCTACCTTTATTAAGTATTGCTAGTCTTGCGTCGAAGAAAATTCCCGTTCGCTGACAGTGTGCTGTTTCTTGCAGAAACTGCTTGAAACTTGCAAACTGCCGTTGCAAATGCCGACTCCTACAACTGCAAAAGTTGTTCCAACAGACCGTTAAGACGCTGTTTCTGCTCGGCATTGAGCAACGGCGAAACCCTTTTGGCAAAAGCCACAAGTTGTTCGTTGGAAAGTTTTCCCGCCGCTTTTTGCTCGATGACGCTGTTGACGATGTCTTTTACAAGTTGCCCTTCCCCCTCACGCTGGTACTTTTCCGCAAGTTTTTTCATTTCCGCTACCTTTGCGTCGTAGTCGTTGGAAGTTGTTTTGCTTTGTTGTGTTGTTTTTTCCTGTTGTGTTGTATTCCCCTGTTCCGTTGTTTTTTCCTGCTTTTGCGTTTCCTTTCGGTATTCCATTCGCTGGTTAAAAAAGATGTTGCGGGGATCGTCGTTGTGTTGCATAAATATCGCTCCTTTTGGTATTTTGTGGTTACTATAAATTATATGTCGGCATATAATGTAATGATTACTTAAAGGAGGTGTTTTGCTGTGAATTTATCTACAGTGGCATTGTTGTTCCTTGCATGGCAAATGCTTTCCAACACACAAAACACGCCCAAACAGACCCCGAAACCCGATTTGACGGGATTTCTTTCCGACGACACCAAAAACATTCTGGATTCGCTGGGAAAGATTTCCTCCAAGGAAAGTTCCGGCGACGATAAACTCGGTGCGATAATCCAAATGATCAGCAACCCCACGGTAATGAATTTGGCGCAAAACCTGTTTTCGGACAACAAAAACAATGCGCAAAAACAGGAAAAGGAAAGGGACACATTTTCCAACGAAGAAGGCTACTCCTTTGAAAAGCCCTCCGCTTCCTCGCAGGAATTTTTCCGACCGATAGACAACATTGCCGACGCCGAAGTGAAAAGCAAACTGTATTGGTTTTACGACAACTGGTACGTCAAATAGCACCTCTTTTTTACATACGGTTGCACAAATTTGTGCAAAGAAACGCATTTTACAACAAAAAAACGCACCCGAAATTTTCGGGTGTTTTTGTTTTGATTGTTTTTCAAAAAAAACTTGCCCCACTGCAACTTGCCTGTTGCAAAACACAAATTGCTGTACACTCTCAAAAAACGCAAGAGGGAAAATACCCGATCCGCTAGCGTTTTTTCAGGCATTGTTTAGAGTTTTCACAAAGACCCGTCGTGCTTGCAAAGTTGCCTGCAAGTACTAAACAAAAAGTCGTAAAACACCTGTTGCAAAGCCTGTACCTACCGCTTGTCCTACTGCAACTTGCCTGTTCAAAAACAAGCAAAATCAAAAAAATCAACCTCTTTCGGGGTTGATTTTCCGTTTGAAAATTTACTTTTAACAAGGTGAGCAAGAAAAAATCTCGCAAACCGAGTTTTCGCTCATTTACCGCCGAAAAACTTTCGGCGCAACACACAGCCGTAGATTTGCGTTTTTGGACAAATCAGCCCTCCACGCAGGTTACGACGTAACTGCCTCCGCTAACGGAGATTTTTTCACCTGCGGAAACAAACGCCGTTTCCCCTTGTTGAAGAAGCAGTTTGTCCACCTGCACATCGCCGTCGATTGCGGTTACGGCAAGGTAACTGTCGGGCATACACAACGATTTTTCACCACTGTAACGGTAGGCGGAAAAGTACTTGCATCCACCCAAAAACTCGCCACGCCGTGCATCGGGCGGGGCATATTTGTTGAGATTTCCCACTTTCATTGCCTTGTCAAGATGCAACGGACGGGGTTTGCCGTCTTTGCCCACCCTGTCGAAGTCGTACACACGGTAGGTAAGCGTGCTGTTTTGCTGAACTTCCAACAGCGTTACGCCTGCGCCGATGGCGTGAAAAGTTCCGCTTTGCACAAAGTAGGTGTCGCCTGCCTTTACCGGCACGAAATTGAGAAAGTTGCACACCGTCTTGTCCTTTACTGCCTGCAAAAACTCTTCCGCAGGCATTGTTTTGTTGAGTCCCAAGTACAGTCCTGCGCCGTCGTCGGCATCAAGAATGTACCACATTTCCGTTTTGCCGAGTTGTCCTTCGTTTTTCAATGCGTACTCGTCGTCGGGGTGAACCTGAACGGAAAGGTTTTGTTTGGCGTCTATCAACTTCACCAACGTGGGGAAAACATCGAAACAATTGCAGTTTTTGCCCCAATCCTTGCGTGTGGTAACGTCGCTCAACTTCTTTCCTGCAAATTTTCCCTCGGCAACGACGCTTTCGTCGCCTTTGCAAAAGGAAAGTTCCCAACTTTCGGCAATGTTTTCATCGCTTTGCTTGTGCCACTTCTCTTTCAGTTTGTCGCCTCCCCAAATGTAGTTTTTGGTGGGGGCTTTCAGTTTGACAATCATTCTTCTCCTTACACGCACACGTCGACGCACGCATTACTTGTACAGTTTGGAAACTTCTTCCATAAATTCCTTTTTCTTGGGATAGTTTTTCAAAGCGCAGTCCTTTTCGAAATCTTCCAGACGTTGTTTTTGCGCCCTTGTGATGTTTTTGGGGACTTCAACGCTCACTGTTACGTACAAATCGCCCGTTATTCCACGTGCAGTGCGTATTCCCTTGCCACGGAAACGCACAACGCTTCCGTTGGCGGTGCCTTCCGGCATCTTGTAGATGAACACGCCGTCGGGTGAAGGTATTTCCACTTCACCTCCGCACACGGCTGTCATGTAACTTACAGGTACGGTAACGTGCAAATCGTAGTTTTCCCTTGTGAACACCTTGCTGGGTTTGACGGAAATTACCAAAAGCAAATTGCCGTTTCTGCCTCCTTTGCCTTTGGTTGCGTTGCCTTCGCCCGCCAACTGCAACACGGCGCCGTTTTCCACTCCGGCAGGAATACTGACGTTGATTATTTTGTTTTTGTTTACAACGCCCTTTCCGCCGCAAGCGGAACAACTTTCCGTAACGATTTTACCGCTGCCGCCGCATTTGTCGCAAGCACCGATTGTTATTTGCTGACCGAACAGCGTCGAGCGGGAATATCTCACCTGACCACTACCGCCGCATTTGTCGCAGGTTTTAAGATGAGCGTCATCCTTTGCGCCCGTGCCTCCGCATGTGGGACATTTTTCCACACGGGTGAAATTGATGGGCTTTTTGCATCCCAAAACCGATTCCATAAAGGTAAGTTCCACATTGTAGGTGATGTCGCTTCCGGCAGAGGTTGCCGTTTTGCGCCGTGCAGAAGTGCCACCGAAACCGAAAGCGTCGCTGAACATATCGAAGATGTCGTCGAAACCGCTTGCGGAAAAACCGCCTCCCTGTCCGAAGGGGTTGAATCCGCCCTGTCCGTCCATGTCCATTTCGCCACGGTCGTACTTTTGACGTTTTTCGGCGTCGCCCACGACGGAATAGGCTTCATTTATCTCCTTGAACTTTTCCGCCGCATCTTTGTCGCCGGGGTGCAAGTCGGGGTGATACTGTTTTGCCAACTTCCTGTAAGCGCTTTTTATCTCGTCCTGCGTGGCTGTTTTTTCCACTCCGAGAACTTTGTAGTAATCTTTTACTGGCATTTTTCCCTCTATAAGTCAATGGGAAGCCCCCGAAAAAGAGGGCTTCTCACTTGTTTGCAATGTTATTTGTTGTCGTCATGAACGTCGTACTTGACGTCGCTGCCGTCCGCCTGCTGGCTGGATTGCTGTCCTGCCTGCTGGCTTGCCTGTTGATAGAACTTCTGGAAGATTGCCGAACTGCTTTGTGCGATACGATCTGTTTCCGCCTTCAATTCTTCGGTGGAAACGCCGCTCTTTGCAAGCACGTCCTTGCCCTTCTGAATTTCCTCTTCCAACTTCTGCTTGTCGGCAGAATCAAGTTTGTCGCCGCTTTCTCTTACAAACTGTTCCAAAGAAAGCACCATCTGGTCAAGTCCGTTTCTTGCTTCCACCGCTTCCTTACGCTTCTTGTCTTCCTCGGCGTACTTTTCGGCGTCCTTGATAGCCTTGTCGATGTCCGCTTCGGAAAGGTTTGTGGAAGAAGTAATGGTAACGGATTGTTCCTTTTGCGTGCCAAGGTCCTTGGCTGTTACGTGAACGATACCGTTTGCGTCGATGTCGAACTTAACTTCGATTTGAGGCACTCCTCTGGGAGCGGGAGCAATACCCGTCAGTTGGAAACGTCCCAAAGTCTTGTTGTCGGCAGCCATTTCACGTTCGCCCTGCAACACGTGAATGTCAACGCTTGTCTGATTGTCGGCAGCCGTCGAGAAGATTTGCGATTTGCTGGTGGGGATTGTGGTGTTACGTTCGATAAGTTTTGCCATTACGCCACCCAGCACTTCGATACCCAACGACAAGGGTGTAACGTCCAACAAAAGCACGTCCTTGACTTCTCCGCCAAGCACACCGCCCTGAATAGCCGCACCGATGGCGACACATTCGTCGGGGTTGATTCCCTTGTAAGGTTCCTTTCCGCAGAAGTTCTTAACCGCTTCCACAACGGCGGGAATACGGGTGGAACCGCCCACCAGAATTACCCTGTTGAGGTCGTTTGTAGTAACGCCTGCGTCTGCCATTGCCTTCTTCATGGGGTCGATTGTCTTTTTGATAATGCCGTCGATAAGACTTTCAAATTTGGCACGTGTGATTTCTATTTCCAGGTGTTTGGGTCCTGTTGCGTCTGCCGTGATGAAGGGCAACGAAACGGTTGTCTTCAAAGTGGAAGACAGTTCGATCTTTGCCTTTTCGGCGGCTTCTTTCAGTCTTTGCAAAGCCTGTTTGTCGTTGGACAAATCGATGCCGCTTGTACGTTTGAAATCGGCAATGAGGTAGTCCATAATTATTTTGTCGATATCGTCGCCGCCCAAACGGTTGTTACCGTTGGTTGCAAGCACTTCAAACACACCGTCGCCAATTTCCAAAATGGAAACGTCGAATGTACCGCCGCCAAGGTCGTAAATCAAAATCTTTTGGTTTTTGTTTTCGCCCTTGTCCAAACCGTAGGCAAGAGCCGCTGCCGTGGGTTCGTTGATGATACGCAAAACTTCCAAACCGGCAATTTTGCCTGCGTCCTTGGTTGCCTGACGCTGTGCGTCGGAGAAGTAAGCGGGAACGGTAATTACCGCCTGCGTTACCTTTTCGCCAAGATATGCCTCGGCGTCGGCTTTAAGTTTACCAAGAATAATTGCGGAAATTTCCTGCGGCGAATATTTTTTGCCGTCAATGTCCACCGTGTAGTTGGTGCCCATTTCACGCTTGATGGAAAGCACCGTTCTGTCGGCGTTTACCACCGCCTGACGCTTTGCCACCTGTCCCACAAGACGTTCGCCGTCCTTTGTGAAACCTACAACGGAAGGAGTTGTTCTGTTGCCTTCCGCATTTGTAATAACGACGGGTTCCCCGCCTTCCAACACTGCGACACAACTGTTTGTTGTACCAAGGTCAATACCAATTATTTTT
The DNA here is from genome assembly GCA_000433775.1 of Corallococcus sp. CAG:1435. Lineage (GTDB taxonomy): Bacteria > Bacillota > Clostridia > Christensenellales > CAG-314 > Fimimonas > Fimimonas gallinarum. The sequence continues at coordinate 36,598 of HF998463.1, forward strand.
CCCATAATATTTATCTCCTTACTTATTTTTTTAGTGTACGGCAAAGCCGTTAGTTTACGCTCCTACAATAACTTCGGCGTAACGAAGTATCTTTTCGCCCATAGTGTAACCGTTTTTGTACACTTCCACAACTTTACCGCTGTTTTCCTCGCCGTAATCCATTTGAGAAAGAGCGTTCATCGTGTTATGGTCGAACTGCTGTCCTTTAACATCCATTTCCACAACTCCGAAACCGTGCAAAACCTGCACAAACTGCTGATGCACCATTTCAAATGCCTTCAAAGTTTCCTCGTCGGCAATGTGCTTGCGGGCAATTTCAAAAGTGTCGGCAATTTCGATAAGTTTAAGCGCAACGCTTTGCACCCCCTCTGCCTTGGCTTGTTCGGCACTGAATTTCATACGGCGTTTGTAACTTTCAAAGTCGTTTTTCATTGCCACAAGTTGGTTTAGGTAGGTGTCGGATTTGTCCGCCGAACTTTGCAACCTTGCAACCGTCTTCGTGAGTTTTTCCTTTTCCTGCGAAAGTTGTTCCACCTGCTTTTCCAGCGTTGCAATCTTCTCTTCGGCAGAGGGTGTTTGCTCCTGCGCTGTTTGCTGTGCGGAAACTTCTTCCGCTACCTCTTTTTCCTTTTTCATTTACCCTGTTTCTCCGTTATTTCAGTAATCAATCGGCTTACTTTGCCCAATACGCACAAAACCTTTTTGTAGTTCATGCGGACGGGGCCTATGACGCCGATGGAACCGCTGACGTTGTCGCCCAAGGCAACCCTTGTGGTAACGACGGCGCATCCCTCGGGAGCGTTGTCGGCACTGCCGATTTTGATGGTTACTGCGCCGTTTTCGCCTCCGTCGTCGGTGAACAACTGCGCAATTTGCGTTTTGCATTCCATTTGTTGCAAAAATTTCTTTGCGCTTTCCACATTGGAATACTCACTGTGCTGAAAAATTTTGTTTTCACCGTAAGTTTCCATGTCCATTCCGTTTTCCAACGAAACCTTTTTCAAAACGTCAATTATCTTTCTGAAAACGGCGTTGTACTGTTGGAATCTTTCGTTGACAAGCGCAAAGGGATAGTTGAAATTGATAAATTCCGAAACGTGCTTTCCCACAAACACTTTGTTTAGCCAGCGTTCCACTTCGGAAAGAAGTGCTTCGGTGAAATCGTCGGGGATTTCCACTATGCCGTCTTTCAGCACTCTGGAATCGGTAACTATTACCGCCAACATTTTGCCGTTGTACAAATCCACCAGACGTATTGCCACGATGCGGTCGGACATGTCCGACTTGACCACCACCGATGTGTAGTTGGTAATGTCGGAAATTGCCTGAGCGGCGGAGGATACGACCTCTTCCATGCCGGAAAGCCTTCTTCCGAAATACTGCTGTATTATTCGGAAATCTTCACTTGTCAGCGGCGAAGTGGAAGAAAGTTCGTCCACGTAGAAACGGAATGCCTTTTCCGAAGGAATACGCCCTGCGGAAACGTGCGGCTGAATGAGATAGCCCATACTTTCCAGTGCGGAAAGTTCGTTTCGTATTGTGGCGGAGGAACATTCCGCAAGATAGTTTTGCTGAATGTCGTTGCTGCTTATCGGCGTTGCCCTGTCAATGTAACTGTCAACCACGGCGCAAAGAATTTTTTTCTTTCTGTCAGATAGCATTGCGTACCTCCTGTCACAAAATTGTTTAGAGTGTTAGCAGTCTTAACTGCCGACTGCTAATTTCTGTCTCTAATATATCACTATATGCGTCGCTTGTCAATAAAATATACAATTTTTTTGCAAAAATTTTTGAAAAAACTAAAAAATATCGGCACTGCCGTTGAAATGCCGTCGTTACCTCTTTTTTGTAATTTTTGTTCTAGCAATTTTGCTACCACGCCCGGCATCGGCACGCCACGCTTTAATCAACAGTTTGCACACAAACTTTTTTTTCAAAATTTCACTATGCCATTTTACCCATCAACAAATTGCCTGCAATGGTTGACGCACGACGCTAACCTTTAACCGCCGTGCCACAACGCAGAACAACTTTGTTTTACAACCTCACACGCAATTTTATTGTTGTTTTATCTCTATTTATCTATTTTATAATATATAAGGACGCCTGTTTTTCAATAAGACCGACACTTAATTGCGTTGCAGTTTTTTCCACGGGTAAGTTCCACCCAAAAGTTACTTTCTCTGTTTGAAGCAATGATATTTATTTGAAACACTTGCCCGTTGACAGACTTCTGAATTTTCAAAACCTTTTTCAAATTGAATCATTGCTTTGCGGGACAATTTGTGGCATTGCCGTGTTTAGACATTGCAAGGTGTCGAATTTTGAATGTTTCGCACCAACGCAACAGCAAACTTGCCGTTGTGCGTGAAAAACGCCAAAAACAACGGCAAAAACTGTCGTGCTGATAGCAATCGTCCGTCGGCAACGCATCATGCACCGTGTCGTTTGGAAGTGCGCAGAGCAAAGTACTTGACCCGTAAAGGACGTAAAAAGTTTTGGAACGTAATTTTCAAAGGCACAAACCGCTGAATGCAGTACTGAATGCATAAGCCAAAAGGGCAAAATCCTTTTGGCGTCAGAAAAACCGTTGTGAAAGGGAAAGTTGAATTTTCCAAACAAAAAATAATTTGAAATGCAAAACGTACGTAATATTTACCAAAAACTTACCAACGGTATTAAAAAAATGATACAATGCCCATTGCAAAAACATGCAAACAAAACTTAAAGGAGAAACGATTTTGCACCACGTCAAACGCCTACTGCAAATGCTACGCACACAAAAGACTTGTTTGCAATGTATTTCATACCTGTCAATCGTCAACCTTTGACAAACTTCAAAAATCCCAAAAACGAAAAATTGCAAAACCGAAAATTTATTTGTGCTGTTTTCGGCATAACGACACAACATGAGCAAAGGGATTTTTGCATATTGCGACAATACTGTACAAAACAAAAACGACACGGAAGTGCAAATCCGTGTCGTTTTTCAGTTGACCGTTGTTTATTCGTCATCGTGATTGTCGGCAACCGTTGCTGTTGCCGCAACGTCTGCTGCGTCGCACTGTTGACACTCCATATCCACCGTGTCCTTGCCGTAAAAATGCCTGTTGAGGTAACGCAAAATACTTTCGTTTGTCTGCCGTGCCATACTTGTAATCCACATCAGGCTGTACACATGGTTGTCGAAAACGGACTTAGCGCAGATGTGTTCCACAGCAACGTTGTGCTCTTCCAAAGTGTGAAGCAATAGTTCGCCCTGCCCCTTGCAAAACACGTCGCTTTTTGAATAAATAAGCAACGTGGGCGGAAAACTGTCGGTAACGGAAGACGTCAGCGTGAATGCTTCGAAATAGGGACTTTTGCAAGCCTCGTCGATGCCCAGACCGGTAAATTCCTTGCACACACCGTTGATGAACAAAGATTTTCTGTTCAGCACACGCACCATATCGTACACGCCGCAGTTTAGCACGGTGGCGGTGAATTTGGCTTTCATGTTGCATTGGAAAAGTTGCTGTAAGCGAGGGCTGTCCTGCAAAACTGCCAAAAAACAGGAATAGTAAGCGCCGGCACTGTCCCCCGTTACAACAAATCGGGACAAATCCAGATTGTACTTTTGGGCATTGTCCGCCACCCAGTTGGCGGCGTCTACAAGTTGTTTCATGGGAACGGGGCATGCCGATTCCGCACCGACGCCGTAATTGACGTTTACCACCATTGCCCCTGTGTGTTTGGCAAGATACTTGCACAAACATCTGCGGTACTTTTTGTCCCCTGCGGAAAAGCCTCCTCCGTGAATTTCAAAAATGACGGGGTACTTTTTCTTTTGGTCGGGGTGAAAGTACAAGTCCAGTTTCATATCGGGATACTGCTTTGAATAGGCAATGTCGGCAATGCACCTGACATCGTACAGTTTACGGGATACCGACGGCGGATTTTGCGGTAATGCAAACACCTTATCTATTGTGGTGAACACCATTCTTGTAATGTTAAACTTTTTCATAGCACCCTCTTGTACAATTATATCATTGTTTGCAGGGCATATCAACTCTAACGGCGAAAAAGTTGTT
>HF998464.1 GCA_000433775.1 Corallococcus sp. CAG:1435
TACGTATGTAAAATTTTGGTCAATATTATATACAAATATTATGTGTTTGTGTTTTGTTTTTTTTGTGTTGGCAGTCTGCATTTGTAACGTGTCAAAAACGACAAAATGTCGGAAAATTTGATATAAAACATAGCATATTGACCAAAAAAAGGTTAAATTTGGCATTATTTTGGTCAAAATTATATAAACATATTATACTGTATCGTTTTTTTCTTACAAATTTGACGAATTTGTGCTGATTGAAACGAATACCGTGGTAAATATTGATAAGTTTTTTGATAATCTGAAGATATCGGTCCTTGAAATCGCTTTTAGTGTACAAATATTTGCTTTTATCGAGGTTTTTGGGTAAAAACAGGAAAAATACCGTCGTTTTTGCATATTGTAGGCTCTGTTTTGTATTTTTTTTGGTTATAAAGCGGCTTTTGTCGAAATATTGTCAATGAAAACCGGTCTTATGTGTGCAAGTGTTGGCCGGTCGACTCTCCGAGGGATTCCTTTTGCTTTGTTGATGGTTGATTTGTAGTGTGGTTAGTTCGCTACTGCGCTGTGTCGGATGATTTTTAGATAGAGGCATGCATTTGCGTATTTTGTAATAAAAAACATTATGTTTTTTTGTAGTAAAATTCATGAATTTTGCTTAATACTTCACAGTTTGTCGGCAGTTTTTCTGCGAATATTTATGCTATATTTGCTGGTTGAAAGAGCCTTTCAGACAGAATATTTTTGTGACTTTTTAAATTTTTCCGACTAAGAGTAAGGCACATTCTGTCTGAAAAGTATATTTATATGTTGCCTTTGTTCATTTTTACTGCGGCTTAAAACAAGTAGTCTGAACGTGTAGCAAATAGCAAAAAGGCAGGAATCCCTCGCCAATTTTTGCCTTTGTACTTTGTGCAGGTTCAAAAATGTGGATATTTCCAATAATTTAATTGACAATGATTGCAATGTTTTGATGTCGCCTTTTCGAGATTAATTATTTAAAAAAATTTTTAGTGTACTTTTTTCGTCTTGTTTTTATTGAACATTGAAATCTGCAGAGGGCTGCATTTGTTTGAGATGTTTCCTGACACGCCTTTTTTGCTTAAAAACATCTTTGACCACCTTTGTGATCGATAAAAGATGATAGCAGTAGAGTTTTCTGCGGTTGTTTCACGTGAAACAACCGTTAAAACATATTACGACAATGCTTTTGAGTGATTTCTACTTATTACTGTTGCTGAAAAATTTCTCTGTGTAGCACAGTTTGTTTTAATTATTAGCTTTTAAACCGCATATTTGCATTATTTTTAATCATTTAGTGCTGCTTAAAACTGAATTAAACACAAAATCGTGCGTTTTGAGGAGAGTAAATAAGCCTTTTAATAAGGAAAATGCATCACAATTTGTTAGAAAAGTTGATTATGATGCGTAAATAAAGATTGTTTGGTGTTGTTCATAAAAACACGAGTTTTTTAAAAGATTTTTGCAAGTTTTAATTAGATTGTTTCTTGTAATGCTGTTTCGAATAAACGCTTTCGAAACTCAATTCCTTTGACGTTGGCACTGAAAACAATAATTACATACAAAAATTAGGCTGTATTTGTTTAGAATCTGATAAAAAGGTTTTGAGAAAGCATGACAAACAACTTGTTTCACGTGAAACAAAGCAAATTGTACGTTTTCGCTTTTCAACTGTCAAAGATTACAATAGTTACAAAAAACAAAGTTTGCACATGGTTAAGTTGTTTAGATATAGAAAAAGTCTGAACGTGGCGTGCTGAAAACAAAGCAAATTTGATAAAAAATAGACAACATGTTTTGGATACTAGTAGTAAACAGCCTAAAAAGCGTTAAAAATTTGATATAAAACCGCCCCAAAGCGTTTTTTTTGCTTGAAAAATTGTGTTATCGTCTAAAAATAAAAAGATAACAACGATAGTGTGGCAGAAACATTAACAACCTAATTTTAGGGCATATATCGGATAATCTATTGAAAAGTAAGGTGGATTTTGTTTCACGTGAAACAAGAGAGGGATACTTTAATAAATTCTTGAACAGTAATAGATGAAACAAAAAGAAGTGTTCTGTGTTTCAAACTACAACAACATAATTCTTAAAAATAGTGAAACACACGCTTTCAAAGTCTGTTTTGTGCAGTTTTCATACGAGGCAACTAAATTTACAACAAAAAACCGCACAAATAGTGCGGTTTTTTGAGTATTTACCATATTTAAGCGTTCAAAACAGGCAATGTTACGTTAAGCAAATCGGCAAAAAGTGAACCGATAACGTTTGTGTCGTTAGCCGCAGACAGCAACTTGGAACTTTTCAAAAATTCCAGCATAGCGTCGGTGCTGTCGGGAGCAAACTTCATAACAACTATTTCCGCCAAGGTCAGTACAATTCCAATCAAGACAACGTAAGTTATGCCAACTGCCCAAACGGCACCAAGAATACGGTCGAGAGGTTTAAAAACAGGAAGTTGAGCAACTTTTTGCAATTGTTTTGCGATAAACTTCAAGACTGCATTCAAAATTACAAACAAAACAATCCACAAGACTATTTCCACAATCAGGCTTGCTACGTAATTGCCGCACAGTTGTCCCAAGGTGGTGCATCCGAGCGCTTCCATACCGGCGTAGATTGTTGCTGCCATGCCACTGAGTATTTTCCAGGCTCCTCCGTTCTGTAAAATGGTTGCAAGTTCTTCGGCAGAAGTAACTTCTGCCTTAAACATCTCGTTTGTAAACCAATTTGTGGCGGTGCCCACAAAGTTTTGAAAAACACCGGTTGTCTTAACGGGCGTCATTATGAGCGAGGTGAGCATGGTGGCGAGGACTAGTGCAAGCAATCCGCAAAACACTCCGGACAGTTGTTTTATCAGTCCTTTGGCGCCTCCTGTAAAAAGAGCAATAACGGCGATTGCGACAAGAACCAAATCTGCTATTGTTCCCATTCTAAATCTCCTTAATAATGAACAAACAACACGTTAATGTTGCTTTTGCTTAATAATCAGTGCGTAAACTCAATCTCTGATTAATTTTTTGTAGTCTTAAGTGTAACGCTTACAATTTGTGTGTATTTTTCCGCAAACAAAGCGCAAATCCAACAAAAGCAGGTCGCCTGATTTGCAGAACGCACGAGTTGCCGCATCCGCTTTGACAACCGATGCTTTCCTGTGTTGCAACAGTTTGCTTTTCCACGCAATCACTTTCGTAACTTTCCGCCAAAAGGCGTCTATTTACAATGAAATAATGCAAGTTCAAAACCTTGTTTCCGCACACTTTCAATTATCTGAAAATGTTTTCAACAAAGGAACAGAGAAGAATTTTCTGTAACCGCAATGCAGAAAGTTTTTAGTGCAAATTTTGCAAAAATGTCGACTACGGAAAACTTGCATTTGCCGATATATCAAACGGAACAAACACCATTCTGCGTTTGTCACATTAACCTGCAAAGTTGAAAATCTCTACCGTTTGACGTAGGCGACACAAAATAGTGTACACTTTGTTTAAGTATATAATAACATATTTCGGCATAAAAATAAAGTATTTTGCTGTTTTATGTCGTAGCATAGGTGTTGGAAATAAAGATTGTTGTTTTTTTCAACAAATTCAATTTGACAACCATTGTTTTAAGTTAAGAACAACAGCAGAAGCAAAAAAATATCGGCAGTAAAAGTATGTTCGGAAAAAGGTTTTTTGAAAATTGACTTCTCGCAGGAAACGTTTATCGGTGGAAAAGTGCCGATATGTAAGCAACGTGCTTTGTTGTGTGCTTACATCCGCAAAAAAAAACGCACGTTAATGCGGTTGCTTTAATTGCTGACTGTAATCAATGACTTTCTGTGTAATGCCGGCTTTTTGAGTAAATCGGAACTTAATTACGTTGCAAATTTTACCGTGCTGTTGAAAATATCCAAAACAATCGGCACAATATGCGGAAATGCATATTGTACAAAACGTAAAATGTAAAAATAACGGAAATCAACTTCAAAACGTTAAAAAAGTAGTTGAAACTTCGCAACG
>HF998465.1 GCA_000433775.1 Corallococcus sp. CAG:1435
TTCCCTACTCGCAATTCAACGTCATTTTTCAGCAAAATGCCGACCTTCCCAGAAGGCTGCTAAACACGGTAGTCAGCGACAACGAAAAATTGAAAGAGGCGGGTCTTGCCGACGTGTTGAGGTAGTCGCAGTGTGTGCCGACCGTCCCTTGCCGCCTTTGCAAAAAGGGACAAATTTTTTACACGGCAAAAAGCGTATTTGTCCGACAAACCGTTGGGTGTGCAATTTTTGGACGCACAAAAATTTCTTTGACGTTTGCAGGCAAAACGTTTTCCGTGCAAGCGTTGCAAATTTCGTTGCCGACGTTGAGGTTTTCCGCAGGCTTGACCGTTAAAAAGGCAACATGCAAATTTTGTCGCTTTGCAAAACATGCAAAAACAATTTTGCAGTAGAGGTTTTTGTCAGACGTACGGTGTAAAGAGTTGTTTAGGTGTCGTGCTTGTCCGTTACCTAGGCAAACAATTTGCAACAAAAAAAACCTCTGCCAACCCCTGTGTGCAAAAGGGCAAATTACAGTGCAAAAAGTCAAAAACAAACCTCGGGAAAATATTTTTTCCAATGCAAAAAACGGCAAACAGCAGATTTCTTTTTTT
>HF998466.1:0-3284 GCA_000433775.1 Corallococcus sp. CAG:1435
AAAAAAACAATACGTATTGAAAAATGCGTACAAAAAAAGTCTTTCATGCGAAAGACTTTTTTGTTTTTGCAAAATTTTCTTGTTACGTGTCGCACAAAACTTTCACTTTTGGCAACGGCAACTGTTACAGCAACGGCGGTTTGCTTGCGTCGTTGCACAAGGCTGAATTGCTTGCCGACGTTGCAGGCAAAATTTTCTTGAAACTCACTTCAGATCCGCCTTTTGGAAGGGGAAGTAACTTGCGCAGAAAATTGCCGAGGAAAACACAACGTAGTAGGCAATAATCATCAGTACGTTTGCCGTGGAAAATTTGGTTGCGGCAAGCAATGTCGTGTTGTAGAAAGGTACGTATTGCAAACTGTACACGTCAATGTAACCGTTGGCAATAATGTCTTTGACGGAAACGATTTCTACAATAGTTGCAATAATGCCGGGGCCCAAGATGCAAATTATCAACGGAATGACGATTGTCAGCACACGGCTGCGTGTGTTGAACAGAAATGCACACACCAAAGTTTGCACAAAGACGATGGCAAGCAACCCCAACAAAAAGCAGTACAAAAGTTCTGTTACCATGTTGCCGGTTGCGTCAAACCTGAAAACAAGCCCCATGGAAACAAAAGCCGCCCAAAAGGACACTACAAAAATGGCAAATCCGCCAATCAACGCCACAAGGTAGTAGGACAGGTACAACTGCGAACGGCTTTTTCCTGCAATTATTGCGTTGCGAACGGTGCCCGATTTGAATTCCGCCGACAAAAAAACCGAAGCGAAAATTATGGAAAGAATCATCGGGTTGGATGATATGCTAGTAAAACCGGACATCAAACCGGACAAACCTCCGTATTGGGCAAGCATTTGGTTCATCAGTTGTTCTATCGGTTCGTTCAACGCTTCACCCATTTTCAGAGATAAATCAATGAGTAATGCGCCAAGCACAGGCAACAAAAGGGCAAGTGCAAGCAAAATCCAAAAATAGGTGGTTTTTTTCAAACGAAACAACAGTGTTTTGATTATTTCCGTCATTTGTTTTCCCCCACAAGTTTAATAAAGAATTCTTCCAGGCTGTCGCCGACGTTGACAATGGAGGCTACGTTCACGTTTGCCTGTGCCAATGCCATCACCACCTCGGTGCTGGGCACTTCGCCGGTAAATTCCAGCGTGTTGATGGCCGTCTGACGCACCTCTCCCATTTGAGAAAGTACGCTTTTGGCTACTTCTACGTTGTCGACAACGATGCGCAGGTGTTTTCCGCACAGTTTTTCCACCTCTTCGGGAGAAGAGCGGGCAACGATTTTGCCGTTGTTCATGAAAACATATTCTTTAACAAATTTACTCAATTCCGTGAGAATATGGCTGGAAACGATAATGGTGGTGCCGTATTCCTCGTTCAGTTTCACCAAAAATTCCCTTATGTCGTGAATACCCTGCGGGTCAAGTCCGTTGGTAGGTTCGTCCATTATCAGTATTTCCGGTTTTCCCACGACGGCCATCGCTATGGCAAGACGCTGTTTCATTCCCAAGGAAAATTCCTTAACTTTAAGACGGGACTCCGGCAAAAGAGAAACCAATTTCAACGTATCTTTGAGGTACGTTTCGTCTGCGGGAATACCCAACAGTTTGCATTGCATACGCAGATTGTCTATCGCTCTGAAGTTGGTGTACAGTGCGGGTTTTTCCACAATGGCGGAAACGGTGGTGGGTTTTCTTTCCGTCAAAAGTTGAACGCTTCCTGCCGTAGGGGTTATTATGCCTGTCAGCAAGCGTATCAGCGTAGTTTTTCCTGCGCCGTTTTTGCCCACAAGCCCTACCAAAGCGCCTTTTTCTATTTCCAAACTCACGTCGTTCACTGCAAACAGCGAACCGTATGTTTTTGTGAGATTGTTTGTCAGCAAAATGGGTTGAGACATATTTTTCCTCCTTGCGCTGTGTAAAAACATTGTACCACATCAAAAGATATCTTTCAACAGTATTTCAATGAGTTGTACAAAATACGGGTGTAAACTACATGAAAACGTCCATTACTGCGCCTGAAGCCTTTGCAAAAGTTTTTCAAAAAGGAAAGGACAAAACTGCTGCGTCAACTGCGCAACTCAGGCAGGACTTACCGCAAGGTCAGTGGCGGAAAAACAACTTTTTGCGGCGTGTAAAAAGTAACACGTTTGCAATCTGACATTCGGTTGAAAAGTCAAAAAACGCCCCGAAAAAACTTGCGTTTCACGAGGCGTAAGTTTTTGTGTATCAAAATTTCACATACGTTGCAAAAAAACCTTGCCAATCGGCAAGGCTTTTACTCAATGTTTTTTGCGAGAAAGGTTCTTTTTCAACTTTTGCCAGAAAGTTTTTCTGTCAAACAGCAGAAAAAACATTGCCCGTTTCCATTTGGGAAAACGTGAAATGTAGTATTCCACCGAGGAACATTGCACGGGTTGTTGTCCCTTTCCTGCGTGGTTGATATCGTCAATGTGCCACGACCAAATATCGCAAATGCTCTTTTGTTGGTAGCCACTGTAAATGTCGTCCTCTTCCAACGCCGTGTCAAACACCTCTCTGTCCATGTAGGGAGCGTTGAGCAGGTAGTTTTCAAAGGGTAACGAGGCGTCCAGGTTGCGCAGAGGCATCGACGTCGCTTCGGGAAACGCTTTCAGAAAGTCTTTGCAAAAATCCAATGCGCCCTGCTGAAACCGTTCGATTGCGTAAGTTTCGTCGTAGGCAAAGGTTCTGTCTTCAAAAATTGGTTTGAGGGTGTCGCCAACCTCGTAACCTATGCAGGCAGGTTGCTTTTTGGATATGAAAAATTCCCTTATTATTGCGGAAATTGTGGGTGTAAAGTCGTAGAAGCAGTGCGTTTCAAACAGGTTTTGTGCCACTTCCTGTGTGGTGTAGCCGTTGGAGTGCAGGTAAAACACGTCCACCTTTCTGTCGGCAAGTTTGCAAATTATTTTTTGCAGTTTTCCGCTGTAACCTATGTCGAAAGTGGCGCAGTTTTCCGTGAAATGTTGCTGAAACAGTCTTCTCATTTGCGTTCTTGCGTTGTTGCATGTTTCAATGTCGAAGGAATGTTTGGCTACCGCCCTCATAAAGGACATAAATTGCGCTTTGTCGGTAATGTATTCGTCAATGTCCACGCCGTCCTGCTTGTAGTCGGCTGCGAGTTTGTCCGTCAACGGCAAAAGCACGGGGGAAAGCAGTTGCAGAATTTTTCTTCCCGTGTGAACCTTTTCGTTGAGGTTGAAGTACCCGTAGGTGAAAAACAAGTCCTGCGCCTTTTCCACGCTGTAGGG
>HF998466.1:3297-52836 GCA_000433775.1 Corallococcus sp. CAG:1435
GTAGGGAAAAAGCGCCTTGCGTGAAGCAAAGAAGTATTCCGTTTCTATTTGTACGCCCGCACTTTGCGCAACAAGGTCAAAAACCTGTTTGGCAAGCAGTCCGTCCCGTGCAAGAAACACTATCTTCTTGTAGCCTTTTTGCTGCGCCGTGTGCAACATCCACCTTGCAAGGGCAAACATGTGCATTCCCAATGTGGCGTAACCCGTGTTGTAGGCGTCGGCATTGTACTGCGACTGCTCGTTGAAAGGCACAAAGGGGTTGTCAAACAGTTTGTTTGCCACAACTCCCAACATGCATCTTACGGAAAGGTCTTTTGTCAGTTGCGTTTGTTCTGCAAGGGTGTTGTTTCTTGACAGATAGAAGGAAAGGCTGTTTCCCGTAAAGATATTTGCAAATTTGTTTTCCATTGTCGTGGTTGCTTTGGGCAAGTGGAAGGTGCTTATTCCTTTTTGTTTTGCCGCAACTATGTCGCTTTCCCAGTTGTCCCCTATGTGCACGATTTTCCAAGCAGGCACGCCCATTTGCTTTATCATCACGTCAAACAAACTGCCCGTGCGTTTCAGTTTACGTTGTTCACTGGAAAGAAACAGCCTTTCGTAGCCGTCGTAGCCGTTGCTTACAAGCAAATTTTCCACCGTGTCCCTTTCCAGATACATGTCGGAAGTTACCACAATACGTTTGTTGAGATGTTTTGCCAGTTGGAAAAGTTGTTTGGCTGTGTTGCGTGGGTAGCAAAAGCGTTTTTCCACCTCTATTTCCGCCTGCATTATACTTTGCGCCGTCTGAAAGTCGATATCGGCAATTTTTTCCAGACATTTGTACGTTTCCGCAAGCGTAATGTCTTCAAAACGCAATCTTTCGCCGGCAATTTCCCTTGCTTTTGCGTCGGCAAGCATGCGCATGTCCACAAAAGTTTCTTCCGTCATGGAAGGTACAAGCGTTGCGGCAAATTTACCAACAAATTTGTACAAATCCACGGGACTGTACAGCGGGCGCAACAACAGGGTGTCGAAAATATCGAAACTGACTACTTCGGTGTCGGGCAGAGCAATCAGTTGTTTTGCCCTTTCCAACTCGCCCGACCATTCGGTGCTGTGTTCGTAAAAATAAAATTCGTGCAAATGCGGTTTTTCCACTTTTCTGCTTCCGAAAGCCTGTTCCAACGTGTTCAACGCTTCATTGTCGTGCGTTTTTCCGTAGGAAACAACCACTCCCGACCAAATGCGGCGGTACTTTTCCAGAAAGTTGACGTAGTGGCGTTGGTTTTCCAAAAATATTTTGGGTTTTATTTGCAGAAAAAACGTTTTGAAAAAACGAAATGCGTTGCCTGCGTCGGCAATATTGCGCAAGATTCTTTCAAAGGGCAACGTGGTGCTTGTGGACGCCTGCGAATGGCGCAGGTAGAAGTAGGCGTCGGCATAGGCAAAAGACATGCTTTGCGCCTGTGCGTACACAACAGACGAAAACAACACGTCCTCGCACATTATCAGGTGAAAATCTATTTGCGAAAAGTAGGGCAGGCATCTGTCCAAAAGCGACCTGCGGTACAGTTTGTTCCACACCGTATGCCACAAAAAGCAACTTCCTTCCTGTTGCAAAAAGGCTTGCGCAACTTCGTCGCCCTGCAATTTTTCTCGGGCAACGTTGAAACTGCGATAGTTGTTGAAGTAGGTGTAGCGCATGTTTTCGTCCACGTTGACGGTGTTGCCCACAACCATTTCGCTGTTTTCTTGGGTGATTTTTTGGTGCAAAAGGCGAAACCAATCCACACCGACAAAGTCGTCGGCGTCCACAAATGCCACAAATTCGCCCTTTGCCACCTTCAAGCCTTCCACACGTGCACGGAAAAGCCCCAGATTCTGTGCGTTTTTCACCACGACGATTCTGTCGTCGTTCTGCTGAATGTTGCGTATCAGTTGCACCGAGTTGTCGGGCGAACCGTCGTCCACGCAAATTATCTGAAGGTTTTTGTAGGAGGAATTGCAAATGCTTTCCAAGCATTTTTCAATGAATTTCTCCATTTTGTACACGGGAATAATTACGCTTATCAAATCTTTCACTGGTTTTCTCCGTTTGGTACTTTTCCGTTTTTTATGCGTGCAAACGCACGGAAAAACACGCTTTTTCGTATTTTGTCAAAGTGAAGCAACTGCCACCTGTCCAAAGGGGAAAGTGTGTACAGTTTGTTTCTTTCATGTTGTTGTCTTTTTGTCATCGAAGGAAAAAATTGCACGCAAAACTGTTTGCAAATTGCCAATTTGCGGGAAATCTTTTCCAATTCCTCTTTGCTGTAACCGCCCCTGTGCCTTGCACATTTTTTGTAAAAACCCACAAGGTCAAACATTTGTTTTTCCACGGTGGGAAGCAACTCTTCAAGGTTGTTGTTGCGGTAAAATTGCGCTCTTTCCAACAGGGCTTGTACGTCGTCGAAGTGGCGTAAAAAGTTTGACGACGTGCTTATGTTGTCCCCTCTGTTGGTGTGGTAGTACATGGCTTTGTCCGTAAAGGCGATTTTTTTCGCTTTGTACGCCAACAGGTGAATGACCGCCTGGTCTTCGTGAATTTTTCCGACAGGAAATCGCACCCCGTCAAAAAGTCGTGCGTCAAAAAGTTTGTTCCACATTACAACGTTTTTGTATCCGTCTTTTTCCGCAAGACTTTTCAAAAACTGTACGTTTGATTGCGTTGCGTTGCCTGCAGAAACTTTCGTTTTGGTTGTTCCGTTACATTCCCAAAAGGAACAGCAGGCAATTTCCGCATTTTCACTTTTGCTCAGTTTGTAAAGGGTGGCAAAAATATCCTTTTCCACAAAGTCGTCGCTGTCTACAAACGCCACGTAACTGCCCTTCATTCTGTCCAATGCAAAGTTGCGTGCGTCGGAAAGTCCGCCGTTGGGCTTGTGAAACACGGTAAGCCCGTAGCGTGAGGCGTATTCGTCGCATATTTCCCCGCTTTTGTCGGTGGAACCGTCGTCCACAAGCAAAATTTCGCATTGCAACGTCAGGTTTGCCACGACGCTGTCCAAACAGCGTGCAAGCAAATTTTCCACATTGTACACGGGTATTATGATGCTTATCAAAGGTTTCATTTGCGTTTTTCCTTCAAGTTGACCAACTATCTTACCACAAGTGTTACAACTTTGTCAACAAATGTGCCGAAACACAACTGTTTATTGCAATGTTTGCAAATTGCGTATGATGTTTTGGAAAATTTTTTCCTAGTTCTGAAAACTTTGCGTTGCGTTTGCCGTAATGCAAAAAAACATTTGCTGTCGACCGCAAAAACACGAATCAATTTCAAGTAACGTCGTTTGCGACAGAGTTTTTGCTCGTCTGCCCTCTCAGGTGCAAGCAAAGTTATGCCCTTTCAGGTTGCCTGTAAGTTTGGCGAAAGGGTGCGAAACGGCACACAAACAGTTGATGTAAATTTCAGTTTACCCCGACAAGGTTTAAGTTTACTGAAAAAGTGCAACGTTCAGACATCGGTCAGCAAAAGGTTGCAAGGCTTTTTGATTGAGGTTTTCCGCTGCACAGTTTTGCGTTTGTGGCAGTTTGTACAAAACAATCGCCTTTTGGCAGACGAAATTTATCGTTATGTAACGGAAATCGTACTTTCCGTTTCAAAGTGCTTTTCGATGTCGAAAACACCGCCGTTAAACGACAAACAACTTCTTGTGCGTAAAGAGACATAGGTCAGCAAAAGGTTGCAAGGCTTTTGATTGAGGTTTTCCGTTGCAAAGTTTTGCGTTTGTGGCAGTTTGTACGAAACAATAGCCTTTGGGCAGACGAATTTTACCGTTATGTAACGGGAATTGTGCTTCCCGTTTCAAAGTGCTTTTCGATGTCGAAAACACCGCCGTTAAACGACAAACAACTTCTTGTGCGTAAAGAGACATAGGTCAGCAAAAGGTTGCAAGGCTTTTGATTGAGGTTTTCCGTTGCAAAGTTTTGCGTTTGTGGCAGTTTGTACAAAACAATCGCCTTTGGGCAGATGAAATTTACCGTTATGTAACGGAAATCGTGCTTCCCGTTTCAAAGTGCTTTTCGATGTCGAAAACACCGCCGTTAAACGACAAACAACTTTCTTGTGCGTAAAGAGTTATCGACAGGCGCAACTGCGGTTGCGGTTTCTCAAACAGCGTAAGGAATTTTTCATTTTGCACATAAAGCCATTGCGTCGGGCAAAAGCGTCAGTGCATAGTGCATTTTCTTTAATAATTATTATGACATACTGTGGCAATAAATATTCTTGTTTCACGCCATTAGTCTTGCAATGAAACTTTCACGTCTTTTGCATACAAGGGAATTTTTGCGCAAAACGTTGCAAACGGATTTCAGCATTTTTGCCGTGCCGAAAATGTTTGTAAACCCAAAGACTACTTACAGGCAAAGGCAGGCAAGGACATATAAGAACAGGCAAGGACAGTCAAAAGACAGGTAACTAACATGCAAAAAACATGTAAATATAGGAAAGCAACGAAAAGACGGGCAACCAAACAGAAAAAACAATCAAAAACAGGCAAAATTTGCGCAGGGTGTAACTGTTCAGACAATCAATAAAAATAATTGTGCAGTTACCGTTTATTTTTCCAACAGGTTATTTTCAGCCTTCACCGTTAATTTGGTGTGTGCTACAAAAGCATCGCTGTTTTTACACAAGCAAAAGGCGTCAGGAATTTTACAAATTTTGTGTGTTTTTGTACCAAAGAGGGAAAACTTCACAACGAAAGAAATTTTCCCTTTGTTGTGTCTGCAAATTGGCATTGCAATGGCGTTTTGGAGAGGCGGATGGTTAAGCTTTCGGTAATAATTTGCGTCTACAACACCGACTCGGACATGCTGGAACAGTGTTTGAAAAGCGTTCGGGGCGAGTTGACGGATACGGAAATAATAGTGGTGGACGACGGTTCTGCCGTAAGTTACGCACAGTTGGTGCAATCCTTCGGTGCAAAGTACGTCAGGACGGAAAACTGCGGAACGCTTCACGCTCGGCTGCTGGGCGTCAGTTTGGCACAGGGACAGTACGTTGCGTTTGTCGATGCCGACGACGAGGTGTCCTTTTGCTATCACAGCGCTTTGTGCGCCGTTGCCGAAAGGGAAAATGTCGACATAGTCCTTGGCGATTGGGCGTTTCTCACCCCAAAAACAGCCTACGTGTGTCAAAATGACAGCACGATAAAGGAAACTTTTGTTACTTCCGACTGCTTGCAACGCTACTTCCAACATGCGGGGCAGGAACACAGTTGGTACGTGTTGTGGAACAAGGTTTTTCGTCGCACGCTTTTGCAGCAGGCGTGTCAACAGGTGCAGATGCACCCCATTGGTCGTCAGGTTTTTGCCGAAGACGTACTCATCACGTTTTTTGCCTTCTTGTACGCATCAAGGGTGGCAAACGTGCATCTCGGCTACTACTTTTACCGTTTGCATGCCTCGCAACAGACGAATGTAAATTCCTTTGAAAGATTTTCGGCTCACGTTTCGCAGTCGGCTTTTGTGTTTGACGTGATGCGAAGCGAGTTGGAAAAACTGCCTCAAAACGACTTTTTGCTTGGCAAACTTGACGAGTGGAAAAACTTTTCCGCACGGTCGCTGTATTCATCGGGAAAAGGGGCGGGTTTTCCCGACGTAAAGCAATTTGTGCAACGGGCTTTTGGTCTGAAAGAGGTCAAAAAAGCGACGTTCTCCGACGACAAAGCCTACCGCAGGCACATGTTGCTTCCGCAAAACACTGCCGAAATCGACGACGTTTTGAAACAACTTTGCCTCAAAAAGCAAGAAGCGGAAATATTTGCGCAGGGCGTCTATTCCCGAAAAACCGTTTTGGCGATTTCCGACATATTGCATCTGCCTTTTCGTCTTTGTGACAAACATTCGGCAAAGGTGGTGTTGCCTCGTGAAAAATATTCGGCATGGCAAAAAATAATTCACGGTAGGCTTGCCTTTTTTGTGGCTACGGCGCTTTTCCCCAAGGGAAGCCGCTTGCGCCGACTACTTAAACAAAAATTGTGATATGTACACAATTTTTGTATACGTTTGTGCTTTTTCGGTACATGGAAACAGTCAATTTTGAAAAACGACAGTTTTTGTGTACATTTTGTCTCCCCCATAAAAACAAAAAGCGTCCCCGAAAGGGACGCTTTTTGTTTTGTTTTAAGTGGTTTGCTACAAGTGTTTTTCGTACAAGTGTTTTGCTATAAGCGTTTTTCGTACAAGTGTTTTACTACAAGTATTGTGATATGAGTATTGTGACGCAAGTTTTTTGCTACAATTGTTTTACATACAAGAGTTTTGCAAAGTACCAAGCAAGCCCAAAACTGTTTTTGCAACGTCGGTGTTTTCACACACGGCAAGTTTTATCTGTTGCAAGGCGCACGTTTTAAGTTTTAATGCCATGCAACAATATCAGCCGAAAAGTCGGCAACGGGTTTCTTCGTGCAAAGGGTGTGTCGGGATTGGCAGAAAGTGCGAAACACCTTTGCAATGCTAGTGTTACGTTGTTGCTCAACTTTGTTTTTCTTTATGGTTGCATTACAAATTTGTACGTTTATTGCGACGCTTTGTCATTGACAAAACAGTTTGTTTTTTTATAAAATAAGTGTGCTTAATGTAATTATTTTGGAGGCACAACATGAAAAGAAAAATTTCTGCTCTTTTGGCAGTAGTTTTTGCGTTGGTTTTGGTGCTTACGGCATGCACTCCCACGGTGTACACCGTAACATTCGATGCGCAAAACGGCTCTGCGTCGACAACTGTCAAATTCGACGGCAGTTTCCAACTGCCTGCAACTCCGCAAAACGGTAACAAAGTGTTTGGCGGCTGGTACACCGACGCACAATGCACAACCCCGTGGACTGTACCGCAAACGCTGACGGTAAACATCACCGTCTACGCCAAATGGACGGAACCTTCCGTAACAACGGGCTACAACGTGGTGTTTGACGCACAAAACGGTACAAGTCCGATAATTGTTCCTTTTGACAGCAATTTCCAACTGCCTGCAACTCCGCAAAACGGTAACAAAGTGTTTGGCGGCTGGTACACCGACGCACAATGCACGACCCCGTGGACTGTACCCGAAACACTCACAGGCAACATTGTGGTTTACGCCAAATGGACGGAACCTTCGGGAGGCGGTCAGGGCGGTGGTAGCCAAGGCGGTGGCAGTGGCGAAGCAACTCAACTCACGTCGGTGTTCCTCGACCAGTATCTCACCGTTGCAAACGGTTGCTTGCAGTACACGACGGGTTCCACTGCACACGGGTTTGACGACAACCGTGGCGTGCAATTTTTGCAAAACGGCGGTGCGGTAACCATTGTGTCTTCCTCCAACGTGGAAGGCGTAACCGTGGTCAGCGTAACGGTTGCCACAAATTGTCCCACAGGAATGCAGGTACAAGTTTCCGTTGGCACGACGCCTCTCAAATGCGAAGGGGAAACGTTAGTAACAGTTGCCCAACAATCGCATTACACCCAACTTACAACATTGAATTTTGTATCCGATGAGGCTGTCAGCGGTGCAATCACCGTCATTCTCACCCCCACGGCAGCAAGCAAATCCATGTACATATCTTCCATAGCCGTCAACGGCGAAGTAGGCGGCGGCGGTCAGGGTGGCGACGGTGGCAGTCAAGGAGGCGTTTCCGGCAACGTAATGCCTCAACAGACTTACGACGCCAACACCTTTGACAGCGACAATTTGCAAGACAAATTGCTTGCCTACGACGGAGCCATCGGTCTTCCTTCCACAGGCAACATCGACTGTCTGGTTGTTCCCGTGCAGTTTCCCGACACTCAGGCGATAACTTCCGCCGACCTTGAAAAACTCAACAAGGCATTCAACGGCACGGCTGCCGACACGGGTTGGCAAAGCGTAAGTTCCTACTATGCGTTGTCTTCCTACAACAAACTCAACCTCAACTACGACATTTGGGGCGTCAACATCGGCACAAGCGGCAACGTGTTTACCGCTTCGCACGACTCTACCTATTACAACAACTACAACCAAACGGTGGACGTCGGCGACTACACCTACACGCAGTACGGCGACGAAGTAATTTTGCTGGAAGTGTTGGAGTGGCTGGAAGGACAAATCGACCTCACCAAGTACGACACCAACAACGACGGTTGCATCGACGCAGTGTACCTCATCTATTCCGCCGACGTGGACTACCAGTCGGACAGTTCCATCTATTGGGCGTACGTAACGTGGTACTCCGGAAACAGACAGTTTGACGGCAAGGACGCCTACTACTACCTGTTTGCTGGATTCGACTTCATGGACGAAGACGCCGACAGAGCAGACGGAACTGAATACTCCGGCACAATCGAAGGACTCAACATAAACGCTTCCACCTACATTCACGAAACGGGACACCTCATGGGGTTGGACGACTACTACGACTACGACATGACCGTCGGTAGCGGAGAAGGTCTGGGCGGTGCCGACATGATGGACTACACTGTGGGCGACCACGGCGTGTATTCCAAAATAATGTTGGGTTGGATTACTCCCACCGTTGTTACGGAAAGCAAAACTTTCACCATCGAGCCTTCCACAACAAGCGGCGACTGCCTGCTTGTAATGCTGGACTTCGACAATTCCTACTTCTCGGAATATCTGCTGATAGACCTGTATTCCGCAACGGGACTCAATGCGTTGCACGCATCGCAAGCCAACAGTTACCTGTACGACGGTGCTTCCTACGGAGTGAGAATCTACCACGTTTCCTCTTCCGTCAACAACCCGTACGGCGACGAATACGGTTCTTTCACCGACAACAACAACACCTATTCTTCCATTCCTCTCATCAAACTTGTGGAAGCGGACGGTGAAAACAAGTTTGCCGGCACTCGTGGGTACGCTTCGGAAAGCGACCTGTGGCAGACGGGGGACGTGTTCAGCCGTGTGTTCCCCATGTACACACGTAACGACGGCAAACTGGTAAATTTCGACATCACCGTGGACAGCGTTTCGCAGACTTCCGCAACGGTAACGATAACCTTTCAAGCGGAATAGTTGCGGTAACGGAAGTCAGGCAAAGTTTTGAAATACGCAACAGGTTTTACAACTTGTTTTCAACAAAGTTGTGAGTAAAGCCTTGTGCGGTTTTACCGTAAAGTAAAGGTATTACTGTTCGAGGTTTTCACGGTAACCTGCAAAGGCGTGTTTACAAAACAGACGCTGAATAATCGTAAAAAAGCCTTTCTTCGGAGAGGCTTTTTGTTTCTTTCGACAACAGCAACATTGCGTTACAATGTTTGACAATGAATATTTGTAATGTTATAATAAGCAACAGCGAGAAAGTTTTTGCAAACACCTTTGCAAACTTCAAAAAAAGAGGAATTTTATGAAACACACCGATATCATACAAATCGTAGCACAACCGCAAAAGTACTTTGACACCGACGTAACGGTGTGCGGTTGGATACGCAGTTTCCGTGACAGCAAAAACATGGCGTTTCTTGCCCTCAACGACGGCACAACGCTGGGTCATCTGCAAATAGTAATAGACAAAAACACTTGTCAGGCGGATACTTCCGCTTTGCGTGTGGGCGTTTCCGTGGCAGTGGAAGGAAAGGCGGTAAAATCTTTCAACGCCAACCAGACGGTAGAGGTAAACGCAGGCAAAATAACCGTTTTGGGAGATTGCCCGTTGGACTATCCCATCCAGAAAACAAAGACGTCTTTGGACTTTTTGCGCACATTGCCTCATCTTCGTGTGCGCACAAACACCTTCAACGCAGTTTTCCGTGTGAGAAGCAAGTTGTCGGCGGCAATTCACCGTTTCTTTCAGGAAAGAAATTTCATGTACGTACACACCCCGATAATCACCGGCAGCGACTGCGAGGGTGCGGGAGAAATTTTCCAGGTAACCACCGTCGGGTTTGACCCCACCGTCAAAACTCCCGAAGAGTACTACGCCAAGGACTTTTTCGGACAGCGTGCGGGGCTCACCGTTTCCGGTCAGTTGGAAGGTGAGGTAATGGCAATGGCATTTGGCAAAATTTATACATTCGGTCCCACATTCCGTGCGGAAAACAGCAACACTACACGCCACGCTGCGGAATTCTGGCAGATAGAACCGGAAGTTGCCTTTGCGGAACTGCCCGACATAATAGAAATTGCCACCGAATTTATCAAATACATCATCAACGACATTTTGCACACCTGCAAGGAAGAACTTGCCTTTCTGGAAAAGTTTTACGAAAAGGGTTTGCGTGAAAAACTGCAAAAGGTGGTGGACGACGAATTTGTGCAGGTGGAGTACACGCAGGCAATTGAAATTCTTAAAAACAGCGGAAAAGAATTTCAGTACCCCGTGGAGTGGGGACGTGATTTGCAAACGGAACACGAAAGATACCTCACCGACGTGGTGTACAACAAGCCGGTGTTTGTCGTCAACTACCCCAAAGACATCAAGTCTTTCTACATGAAGCAAAACCCCGACGGAAAAACGGTGGCGGCAACGGACCTGCTTGTCCCCGGGGTCGGCGAAATTATCGGGTGCAGCGAGCGTGAGGCGGATTACGACAAGTTGTTGCAGGCAATTACCGACAGACACATGAAGTTGGAAGACTACGCCAACTATCTGGATTTGCGCAAGTACGGCAGCGTACCTCACAGCGGATTCGGCCTCGGTTTGGAGCGTATCCTTATGTACGCAACAGGCATGACCAACATCCGTGATACCATTGCCTTCCCACGCACCAAAAACGAACTTCGTTGAATTACCTTTTTACAGGGAGAAAAATATGAAAAGAACTTACATCAAAGACCTTACGGAAGGTCAGTGCAAAATCAAAGGCATGGTGGAAACCATACGTGACAAGAAAATCATGTTCATCGTAATACGTGACGTAACGGGCGCCGTGCAGGTAACCATCGAAAAGGACAAATGCCCCGAGGTGTATGCCGAGGCAAAAAAACTCACTCCGCACAGTTTCGTGTCGGTGGAGGGCGAGTGCGTCTTTTCCACCTACGTTCGCAACGGCGGAAAGGAAATTTACCCCACGGCGTTGGAAATAATGAGCATTGCCGACGTTTTGCCCATTCAGGCGGACAGCGGACAAGACCTGCGCATGGACTACCGTTGGATAGATTTGCGTGACGAAAAGAAACTGTTTATGTTCAAAATTCAAACGGCTTTTGAAAAGTACGCAGTGGAATTTTTCAACAAAAACAACTTCATCGAAATTCACACGCCCAAAATCACAGCGTTGTCCAGCGAAGGCGGAAGCGAAGTGTTCGAACTTAAAGACTACTTCGGACAAAAAGCCTGCCTTACGCAAAGTCCGCAACTGTACAAACAAATGAGCATGATGGCAGGTTTCGACAAAACCTTTGAAATTGGCGAATACTTCCGTGCAAACCCCAGTTTCACCAGCCGTCACGACACGGAATTCACCGGTATCGACGTGGAAATTTCCTACATCGAATCTCACCACGAAGTAATGGACGTGGAAGAAGCGTTGCTTTCCTACATCATCAAGGGAATAAAAAACGAGTTCAACGACGAATACAAAAAGTACTTCGGCAAGGACGTGTTGGACATGGACGTCAAAATCCCCCGTATTCCCCTTTATGAAGTGTACAGAATACTGAAAGAGGAAAAGAACTACGAAGTACCCCGTGCGTTGAAGGGCGACCTCGACCCCGACGGCGAAAAACTGATTTGTCAGTACGTCAAGGAAAAGTACAACAGCGATTTTGTGTTCATCGTGGACTTTCCTGCCAAGGCAAGAGCCTTCTACTCCATGAAGCACGAAGACAACCCCGAACTGACCAAAACCTACGACTTGCTTTTCCGTGGAATAGAAATCACCAGCGGCGCACAGCGTGAACACCGTTACGAGCAACTGAAACAAAACATTGCCGAACAGGGCATCGACCCCGAAAGCATGCACGAGTATCTGGAATTTTTCCGTTACGGTGCGCCTACTCACGGCGGATTCGGTCTCGGACTGACACGCACGTTGGTGCGTCTGTTTGAATTGCCCAGCGTAAAGGACGTAACATTCCTGTTCCGTGGTCCCAACCGCCTCAAACCGTAAAAATGTGCGTGTAAGGATGCTGTCGCAATGGCAACGGCTACCGTCAAAGGCGAAAGGGAAAAAGGTGACTGTTTTGCGCCGACGCTTTCAAATTGCGCTTGTTTTACGGCACAAACAACTGTGGTTGCAAAAACTTGCAAACGATATGTCAAAAATCGGTCAAAAACGGTTGCTTTGCGGCAATGTCGTTTTCTGCATTTATTCCGAAAAGGAAAGCGTCGTCATCACTTTCACAGCCTGATGAAAATGGTGCTGACATGCCGTGTACAACGACTGCAAAATCGTCGGTTTGCATTTATGTGCTGTTCTTGGATTGTAAAATCAGGCGGACACCGTTTGCAGAAATTCACGTAAAGGTCAGACTTCTTGCAAGATAAAAGGACTGTCTAACGCCGATTTTTTTGAAAATACAATTTTGTTGTATGTAGTCGGGACATTAAAAAAGCGACTTGGTTGCAAGTCGCTTTTTTTCCAACTATTCTTTTTCATCGGTCAAACAGGTGGGTAATTGTGTCGCAAACAACCATTCGCATATTCTGATAGTCTATGTAGGCATGTTTATCGAATACGTATTCGTGTGCGAAAGACTGAACTATATTCATTGCAAGATGCACTTTTTCCTTAATATACAGCGTCGTTACGCCGCATTCCGTCAACAGTTGGGAAAGATTTGCCGTCAGATGATCTTCCAATTGCAAAAAAGCACCGTTTACGGCGGTGTCCGTTGCCGTCAATGCATGAAGAGCGTTGTGTAAGTGGGCGTTTTGCTGGTGCATTTCAATTGTTTTGTCTACAATTTTACAGACAGTCTGTTCAAAATTAAACGGTGGTGTTATTTCCGTGACAATATCCATTATCGGACGGCTGGTTTCTTCAATGTAGCGGTGCAACACGCTTATCATTATGTCCCGTTTGTCTTTGAAGTAGCCGTAAACTATACCGGTAGAAACTCCGGCTCTTTTTGCTATTTCTGCAGTATTGGTATTGTGATAGCCTACTTCGGAAAAAAGTTGCCATCCTGCCTGAATTATTTTGTTTTTCTTTTCGATGGAACGTTCCTGTTTAGGTTGTCTTACACTGTTTTTCATAAATCGATTATACTATTTTTCTTTGAAAATTGCAAGCATGAGTTAAATGACAGATGCAATTTGAAATACTCGCCCTGATTCACTGTGAGCATGAGTACCTCTTTCCCATCAATTTTTGGCGGAAATGTTGCAAAAACATGGTTGTTTGCAGTTTTCAGGTTGTGTCAGAAATTACGCTTTTTTGCCTTTTTGATAAATTTTCGGAAGTTTCGCCTGTATCGTGTAGCACTTTAAAATTTTTGTTTGTGCAAATTTGTAAAACTACCTGCCCTTTCACAAAAAAGGCTTAATACTTACGCTTGATGTATTTTTCACAAGACAATTTGCAGATATCCGACAAAATTTTTTTGTTTTTAGAAAAAATGTGAAAAAAGTTTCATATTTTGTTTGACATTACGACGAAAACATAGTAATATGGCAGTGAAATGTGAATAAAATTTCACATTATGGAGGAAATAAAATGCCTTTGATGCTTGCACCTACACAATCCAACCTTAAAGTTGTAAGTATTGTCACCGACGAAAAAACAAAAAAGCGATTGGAAAGCATGGGTATTTTTGTCGGAAGTGAAGTGGTCCTCTATTTGTCTGCAGGCGGAAACGTCGTTTGTCGAGTAAAGGACGGAAAAATTGCTTTGGACAGAGTGCTTTCTTCAAAAATATTTGTTACGCCGTGTTGAAAGATATTGCATCTGCAGGTTTTGTGTGACAGTAAATGGAATAAATGGTCGTTTATGAACAAAAAAGGAGGAAAAAATGAAAACATTGGACAAATTTGCCACGGGAGAAAGTGGCAAAGTGGTTTCTGTGATTGGCGAAGGGAAAATAAGACAGCGCTTGTTTGATATGGGTATCACGCCGGGAGCGGAAATACTTTTGCGTAAAAGGGCACCGCTTAATGACCCGTTGGAAATAACGGTTCGAGGATACGAACTGACTTTGCGCAAAACGGAAGCAATGAATGTAAACATGGAGGAGAAAAATGATTAAATTTGCTTTGGTGGGCAATCCCAACAGCGGAAAAACAACGTTGTTCAACGGACTTACCGGTTCTACTGCACATGTTGGTAATTGGCCGGGCGTTACGGTAGACAAAAGAGAAGGTATTTACAAAAAATGCCCCCAACCCATCACTATTGTTGATTTACCCGGTATCTACTCTCTTTCCCCCTACACGCAGGAGGAGGTGATTGCTCGCAATTTTATTTTGCAAGAGAAACCGCAATGTATAATAAATATTGTTGACGCTACAAATTTGGAACGCAATCTATATCTGACCACGCAACTGTTGGAAACGGACATACCTGTTGTTGTTGCGTTGAACATGATTGACGTTGTGCGAAAAAACGGCAACAGTATCAATGGCAATCAATTGCAAGAGCAATTGGGAGTGCCTGTTGTGGAAATTTCCGCACTGCGTGGAGAGGGGTTGGCGAAACTTATGGATTGTGCCTTCAAGAACAGTACGCAGTTGCGCCGTGGCAAAACCGTGTTGGAAATAACGTCGCTTTATCCTTTAATATGTGACATAACTGCCGCTTTACGACAAGAGAAAGTGGAAAATGCTCTTTTTCATGCCGTTAAACTTGCGGAAAAAGACCAAGCTGAATCAAACTTGCCGTCTGTTTCGCCACTGATTCAACAATTTCAGAAAGAGCATCCCGATATTGCTGAAAGCGATTTTCCTGCCATTGTGGCAGACGGAAGGTACAAATTCATCACAGAAAAATGTTCCTCCGCAGTGATACGAAAATCTTCACAAAAGTTTCAACTTACTGCTTCGGACAAAGCCGACAAAGTACTTACGCACAAAATTTGGGGAATTCCCATCTTTCTCGTAATACTGTTTGCCGTGTTTCACCTTACATTCAGTGAAAATTTTCTGTTTTTGTCTTCCTTTTTTCACTTGCCGTCTTTGCAGGAATTGGGATTGCTCACCCCCGAAGGCGAACCGATAAGTTACGGTGTAAGGTGGCTTGCCTGCATTTATGACGGAGCGGTGTATTCGCCCGGCGTGGTACTGAACAACATTTGGAACGACATGTTGGTGGGAGAATTGTTGGGACGAATTCAGGTGTCTGTGGAAAATTCAGGAATGCAGTCTTGGGCAATAGGACTAGTCAACAGTGGCATAATTGACGGACTTGGAGCCGTTCTTTCCTTCCTTCCTCCCATTTTGGTGCTGTTTTTGTTTTTTTCCATTTTGGAAGACAGCGGTTACATGGCACGCATTGCCTTTATTCTTGACAGAGTTTTCCGTCGTTTCGGACTGTCAGGCAGGGCATTTATGCCTATGATAATGGGCTTCGGTTGTTCTGTACCCGCCATGATAAACACTCGCACTCTTGCCGACAGCAAAGAACGTATTGCCACAATAAGGGTAATTCCGTTTTTTTCCTGCGGTGCAAAACTGCCGATATTGACAGCCGTTGCCGGCGGAATAGTGTCCTATTTCGGTGTAGGAAACGCCGACATTATTACATATGCAATGTATGTTTTGGGTATAGTTACTGCAATACTGAGTGTTTTGCTTTTGCGAAGCACAACATTGAAAGGAAAAACGCCTCCTTTCATAATGGAATTGCCCTCCTATCACCTTCCGCAACTTAAAAATCTTTTGCTACACCTGTGGGACAAAACAAAGCATTTCATAAAAAAGGCCTTCACTATTATTCTTGCTTCCACAATAGTAATTTGGGCGCTGACACACTTCACTTTTGATTGGCAATTGTTGGACGATTCGGACATCGACAAGAGTATTTTGGCAGGGTTAAGTCAAATGATACAACCGCTGTTTACTCCGTTGGGGTTTGGCAGTCAGTTGGGCAAATACGGTTGGGTGTTTGGTGTTGCCGTGGTTTCGGGACTTATTGCAAAAGAAAATGTAATTGCAACTTTTTCCACATTGGCGGTGTGTCTTGCCAAAGTGGCGAATATCGAATTTGGAGGACTGGATGTTACTGCAGGTGACGGAATTGACGCCGTTCAGGCAATGATTATGGCTACGGGAATTACAATGCCCGCACTCATTTCCTTCATTGCTTTCAACATGACGACAATACCGTGTTTTGCGGCTGTAGGTACGGCAAAAGGCGAATTGCCTGACGGTAAAAGTTACCGAGGAACAATTTTGTTTTGGCTGGCAACGAGTTACACTGTTTCCGCAATAATATATACTGTGGGTTCGTTGTGGTGGACGTCGTTTGTGTGGATTGCGTTTGCAGCGATTGTTGCTTCAATAATTATTGTCAGAAACAAAAAGAAAAAACGAGGTGATTTAGCATGGGATTTTGGGAAATTTTTTTGATAGTTGTTTGTGTTTGTATCGTGTCGGGAACAGTCGTTGCATACGTTTTGCGGAAAAAAAAGGGAAAGCATTGTTGTTGCGACTGTTGTTGTAGCGAATGTTCGCACTGTAAAAATGCAAAAGTCCGAAAGTAAAGAAAAAATCAGAAAAGCGACTTCTCTGTAAGTCGCTTTTCTGTCCATTTATTGCGAAACGGCGCACAAGATATATAAAAATGGACTTTTTGTTTGGTAGTAAAACATTGCGCTTGAAGACAACCGAAACAGAGAGTTTAATTCCCAAAAGAGTAGTGAAAGTACGCAAGACGAGTAACGCTTTTTCAAATTACGGATTTGGACGGCAATTTCGCACAGATATCGTTCGGCGTGAGTTTTTCGGACTGTTGAAATCAACGTTGCGTTTGTTTCGAAAACTCGTTGTTTTTGTGCCGACAAGTCCTTCAAAAACTCGAAAACAAAAGTCCGTGTGTTTTTTGTCAGGCAAACTTTTTCAGAAACACTCCACAGTAATGCAAACGGAGTCGGGGTGATGATAATTTGCACAATTTGCGGAAAACACACAATTTTTTCCATTTTGCTGTTTTTATTTTCAAGTTATGATATAATATACCGTGCTATGCAAAAGGAGAATAAGATGTATCTTGAAAAAATAAATTCCCCAAAAGATTTGAAAAAAATTGCAATGCGCAATCTGCCTGCGGTGTGCGACGAAGTGCGCAATGTGTTGCTCACCAAACTCAGCAATCACGGCGGACACATAGGCTCCAACCTGGGAGTGGTGGAACTCACCGTGGCGTTGCACTATGTTTTCAATTCCCCCGTGGACAAAATTGTGTTTGACGTTTCCCATCAGTGCTACGTGCACAAGATGCTGACGGGCAGAAAGGACGCTTTTCTTTTTCCCGAACGTTACGATGACGTCAACGGTTTCACCAACCCCGAGGAAAGCGTTCACGACCTTTTCACGGTGGGGCACACATCCACATCCCTTTCCCTTGCCTGCGGTCTTGCCAAAGCGAGAGATTTGTTGGGGCAAACGCACAGTGTGGTTGCCGTGATAGGCGACGGTTCCCTTTCGGGAGGCGAAGCGTACGAGGGACTCAACAACATTGCCGAGCAGGCAACGCCGCTTGTAATTGTGGTGAACGACAACGAAATGTCCATTGCGGAAAATCACGGCGGATACATCGGAAATCTTGCAAAACTGCGTGCCACCAACGGCAAAAGCAAAAACAATATGTTTACGGCGCTGGGATTGCAGTACATGTACGTGGAAGAGGGCAACGACGTTTTGCAGGTGGTAAAGGCGTTGAAAAGGGCACAAAAGGTGGCAAAACCCATTGTGGTGCATGTTCACACGCAAAAGGGCAAGGGGTTTGCGCCTGCCGAGCAAAACCGAGAACTGTTTCACGCAGGAGGCCCCTTTTCTTTGCAGACGGGGGCTTTCCTCAAAACAAACAGCGGCGAAAATTACAGTGAAATCACCTACCGTTATCTGTCGGAAAAAATAGTTACCGACAAAAGCGTGGTGGCGGTGTCTTCTGCAACGCCTGCAGTGCTTGCCATGGATGCTTTGCGAAGGCAAAATTTCGGCGCCCGTTTCGTGGACGTCGGCATTTGCGAAGAACATGCCGTGGCTTTTGTTTCGGGAATTGCCCGTGGCGGTGCAAAACCCGTCTACGCAGTCAGCGGAACTTTTCTGCAACGCAGTTTCGACCAACTTCACCAGGACCTTGCTTTGGACAGCAATCCTGCAACGCTGTTGGTGTTTGTTACGGGCGTTGCACGGGGAGGCGGTGCAACGCACAACGGACTTTTTGACATTGCGGAACTTTCCAACATTCCCAACCTGGTGTACCTTGCCCCCGTGTGTGTGGAAGAGTACCTTGCAATGCTGGATTGGGCAACGGAACAAAACAAACTTTCCGTGGCAATCCGTGTGCCTGCGACTGTCGTTCACGGCGACGCACCAAAAATGGACTACTCGCAACTCAACAAGTCGCAGGTGGTGCAACAAGGCAGTGACGTGGCAATTTTCGCCGTGGGAAACATGTTTACTCTCGGCAAAAAAGTTGCGGAACAACTTGCAACCAAAGGGGTTGCGGCAACGCTTGTCAACCCCGTGTATCTTTCCGGTTTGGACAAAGACCTGTTGCAATCGATTTCGCAAAACCACAGTCTTGTGGTAACCGTGGAAGACGGGATTCTCGACGGCGGTTACGGTCAGAAAGTGGCGTCCTACTTTGGCGACAGCAACGTCAAAGTGAAAAACTTTGGCATCGAAAAGCAACACTTCGGCGATTTTGACACGAAACGGCTGATGCAACAAAACGGACTTACAGTGGACGCTGTTTTTGAATACGTACTCGACTTTTTGCAACAAAAAGCGTAGAATGTCTTACAAAACAATTTGTTTTTGCAAGGGTAATGGGTGTTCAGACGGGGCAGTTTGCGTTGTTTTTCAGGCTATGCAATCTGACAAATATTTCAAAAGACGCATTGCAACACAACAAATCCTAGTGCTTTCAGGCAAGATGCAGAGGGCACAAACGCCGTTTACCGTGTAACTTCGCCCAAAGGGGCAAAAGACGGTTGAAGCGACACGCATTGCTTTTACGCAATAGTCATCCAAGGCGGACAAGGTAAACTGCCTTGTAAAGCATTGCTTTTTCCCTTTTCAGAGCAGCGGGCGTTTGTATTGTTGCGTAAAAGACATCGCTTGTAAATCTGAAAGAAAATACCATCATGTGAACAATATCAACGAAAACAAAAAAGCCTTTGAATATGGGTGTATCCCACAAACAAAGGCTTTTTTTCGTAATGTTTCAACTGTATGTTCAAAATTTTTGTTTTGCGTGGTAATTGCGTTTGACGTATTTGTAAATTTTGCCCTTTTTCAGTCGTTGTCGGCGTCAACGGTATCGGTGCCGTCGGTGTGTTCCGTCGACTTTTCGTTTGGCTGAGCAACTTGCTTTGCCTGCTTTTTGCGTGTAAAACTCATATTTTCCGGCAACACCCACGAAAGCACGAAGGCAATGACAAACATGTTAAGTACGTTGTTGGAAAGCAGGTCGCTTAAATTTTGCAGTCCCGCACTTTGCAAATAGGAAAAGAAATCTTTTGCCAACGTCAGCCCGAACCCAAGACACAGCGACAGCGAAAGAATCAGAATGTTTTTGTCGGAAAATCCCGCTTTACTGCACATTTTTATGCCCACAACGGCAATGGAACCAAACAGTATCACCATTGTGCCACCCAACACGCAATCGGGAATGGTGCACAAAAAGTTTGCCACAACGGGGAAAAATGATGTCAGCACTAAAAAGCAAGCGCCTACAAACACGGTAAAACGGTTGGTAACCTTTGTTTGCGTTACGATTCCCACATTTTGCGCAAAGGTGGTCAGCGGCAATGCGCCGAAGAAACAGCACAAAAAGGAATTGAATCCGTCAAATACCACCGTGCCTGTAATTTCTCTTGTTGTAGGTTGACGTCCCAGCACGTCGGTGCAAAGGGCGGTGGCATCTCCCAAGCCTTCCACAACGGACATCAAAAAGTACACCGTGGTAAGCACAATGGGCAAAAGTTCAAAGCGCAGTTTGGACAAATCCACAATGTGCGGATAGGTGATGACGTCTTCAACGTTTTGCACTTTCAACAGTGAAAAGTCAATCATTCCCGGCACGCACAGACAAATGACGTATCCCACTATAATGCCGAAAACAATGTTGAGGTTTTTCCACACGCCTTTGGCAAAAATCTGCCACAAAACAGCGCTTAACAGCGTTGCCGTTGCCACCAATATGTAGGCGAAGTAGGGCACTTCCGTTTCGTTTTGTGCAAGTTTTTGAAGCACGGCGGAGCCTCCCACAAATTGCGTGGCTCCGCTTTGCAAAAGGCTCAGTCCTATTGCGAAAACCACCACGCAGGGCACAATGGGCTTCAGAATTTTCCCCCACCAGCGTATGAACAAACACAAAAATGCCGAAATCAGTCCTCCCACCAAAACAGAGCCCAAAATGGTGTAGTATCCCGCTTCGCCGCCCCCTGCCGAAAGTCCTATTGTGGAAAACACCCCCACGAAAGTGAAAGAAGTGCCAATCACTATGGGAAGACGGGCGCCTATCAGCAGTTGAATTATCGTTCCTGCCCCCGCCATGAACAATGCCCCCAGCATTGCCTGCGTTGCAATGGGGCTGTCGGAAAGTCCCAACACGCCGAGAACAATCAAAAGGGGCGTTATGTTTGCCATAAACATCGCCAAAATGTGTTGTATTCCGAAAGGTACGGCTCTTTTGAGAGGCGGTCTTCCGTCCAATGCAAACAAATTTTCCTCTTTGGCAGGACCTTTGAACACGGAAACAATACCGTTTTTAAGGTCGGCAAAAAATTCTTTCATAAAACCTCTTTTCGTGCAGTTGTTGCGTTGTGGTAAAATTGTACACAACCTACGCAAGGCTATTATAATACATCACGCTGTTTTTGTAAACACGCAAAACTGCTTGCAGGGCAGAGGTCGTGAGGTTTTGACCTGTCGCATGGGCAACGCAAACCTTTGCGGGGGCTTTTCGCTGTTTTTATACCTAACGTCAATGTGTTTTGTTTCGTCAAGGTAATGTTTATCTTTACTGTGCAAAATCACCTGTGTTTTCAAAATTTTGCGGTTGCCCGTTTAACGGCGAATTTTTCTTGTTGCAAAGCAACTGAAAAAGTGGGAAGTTTGTTGAAAAAACCCTTTGTCGGAAAACAAAGTACGTGTTACATTAGTATTGACACAAACGGTTTTGTTTGGTAAAGTAATGGCAAAGGAGTGTGACGCCATGGCAAATTTTGACGAGCGTTATTTCAATTCCGGGTCGCAACAGGAGTACGACACCTCTCTTGTGGGGGAAGGCGAACAAATTTTGTGGCAGGGAAAACCCAACCGAAAAGCCTTCATTCTGGCGCAGGCGGTGAAAATGTTGCCATTTGCCATTTTGTGGCTTGCAGTGGACGGCGGAATAATTGCTACCATTGTCAGCACTGCGAAGGACCTTCCGCCGTGGACGGTGGTGTTTTTTGTGGCGTTTTTCCTCATTCACCTTTTGCCTGTGTGGGTCTGGGCTTCCAACTTGCTTACGGCAGGCAAACGGCAAAAAAACACCGATTACATTTTCACTGACAAACGGATAATTATCAAAAGCGGATTCATCGGAATAGACATAGTCAACATCTATTACACCGACGTTTTCGGCGTAAATCTCAAAGTGGGGCTCACCGACAAAATGTTTCATGTGGGGGACATTTACATTTCCGGCAAGGGTAAAGCGCAGGTGCTGTGGGACATCGACGACCCCTACAATGTAGTTTCCAAACTGCAAAAAATCGTCAACGACATAAAAACGGACACAATGTTTCCCAACAATCTGCGTCCCGACGAAAACGACGGTTACAACACACGTTACAACGGTGGACAATAAAACCGTTACCGTGTACACAAATTCTGAACAAAAAAACACCGCAACTCATCAGGGGGCGGTTTTTTTGTGCCACACTGCAACGGCACGGACATTGCAAAAGTTTTTCAAACAAGGCATTTTCGGCACTTGTCCCGGCGTTTTTGCAAAGCACAAACGGTTACATGTCGGGTGTTTCGGCGATTTCACACTGCGACGAAATTGTTTTTTGAAGGTCGGTCTTTGAAAAGTTCAAAGTTTTCATTTTTCTTTCCAACTGTGCGGGAAGGTTTATGCAACGCAGGAAAAAGACAAGGTATCCTGCCAACCAAACAAAAATCAAAATTTCCGAAAGAACACAGCACAGTATTTTTAACGCTACGGGCATTTTCTTCCACAAAGACGCTTCCTGACGTATCTCTCCCGAAAGTGTTTTTCTGTTAAGTTTTGCTACGTAAACGTAGGAGCCGTACACTTTGCTGGAAACGAGCAAAATTTTCACGTTGCCTTGCCCGTCCGTTGCAACAGTTTGTGTGCCGTCCCCCACAAAAACGTTGGTTTCCCTTCCCACAAGGCTTATTTTGGGTGCAAAGAAAACGTACAGCGCACTGAGTGCGATAAACAATCCCACGGCTATTCCGGAAAAGGCATTGTAAATGTCGGTGTTTTTGGTTTCCGTGAAGTCCAACAAAGACATTTGCGTGGTCAGAATGGCAATCAAAGCCATGCCCATGTTGGCAATTTTTATGTTGCGGTAGTACAGACCTTTGCGTTTGGTGCGAATCATTCCCGCAACGGCAAAACCCAATTCGGCAAAGGCAATAAACGCCAGCAGCACCACGTAGTTCAAGGTGTACGTTGAAGGCGTTAGCTGCACAAAAAACAGCCTTGCCATAAAGGCGATGTACACAATGCTGGATGTCAGCAACGAAAGCGCAATAACTGTGTTGCGCTTTCGTGCGTTTGTATTTTCCTTTATGCCAATCAGACATTGCAGTTTTGCAAAAAGCATTGCAAAGGTGTACATTGCAACTATGCACAGGTCAAAATCGTTGAAAATTCCCAAAAACAATTTTCCCGTTGCCAGCAGGGCGGAAAAGCAAAGTCCGACAGTGGTGTTAAAAACCATCTTCTTTTCGGCGGACATGCCCGTGTATTTGTCAATAAGTTTTTTCATGTTTATCTGTGTTTTTCAAAAGTATAGGCGTT
This sequence comes from Corallococcus sp. CAG:1435, assembly GCA_000433775.1. GTDB lineage: Bacteria > Bacillota > Clostridia > Christensenellales > CAG-314 > Fimimonas > Fimimonas gallinarum. Next base: position 26,386 of record HF998466.1, read on the forward strand.
TTTGTCGCTTGTGTGTCAGACGGTGTGCCTTTTGCGTTGCAACGTTCCGTTGTTTCTACAATAGTTTGTTTTTCAGATAATATCTCGGCTCAGCAGGTCGTTGCCCTTTTCCAGCACCGAAGCAAGTTTTTCCTCGTTTTCGTCAATTATCGGAAGCAATTGCTTTGTCTTTTTTGCTACGGCGTTTTTGTAGATGAGGTAGTTTATCCCGCAAAGGGCAAAGCCTGCAATTCCCAACACCGACCCGCCAATGACGGAAGGCAGACTGTCGGTGTTCAAAAGCACAAGACTCATTCCGCCGCCAAGCACCAAAGTGGAAAAAATGCCGAAAATGTATGCGAAAATGCTTGCTCCACGTGTTTTTGCGCTTTGCAGACTGTTTATCGTATCAAACAGGTTTTCCGCCTGCTGTTCGAGTTTTGTCAATTCCTGTTTGTGCTGTTGCTTTCTGTCCCTTTTCAGCGAAAGGGTAATTCCGTCAATGGCAGTAGGCGTGGTGGCGGTAACTTCCCACCCGAAAGATTCGTACATATCCATTGCTTTGAATTGGTTTGCCGTCGAAACCGTCTTTGTCCTGTATTCGTAGGTTACAAAATCTTTTTCTTTCATGGTAATTCCTCCGTGATGTTTTTTCTACGAGAATTTTACCGTTGACTTTCTCGTGAGACACGTGTATCATAAGAAAAAGACCCAAAAAAATCAACAGTCTGAAAGGGCAAAAAGACACATTGTGCCGATGTGTCACGCAAAATGAGACACAAAAGGAGGTTTTGTATGGCAGATTACGCTCCCGAGGAATACACACGCCACTACATTGTGCAGGCGCTTTTCAAATTGATGCAGGAATATTCCTACGAAAAAATAAACGTAACGGACATTGTACAAAAGGCAGGCGTTGGCAGGGCAACCTTTTACCGTTACTTCAAAAGTAAAGAAGACGTGATAGCCTTCTATTTCGACCACAACCGCAACAACTACGTTTTTCAAAAACGTTTCTATCCCCGTTGCAAGGAAGACTACGTCAAAGTGGTGGTGGATGTGCTCAACTTGTTTTTGCAAAATAAGCAACCCTTCAAATTGTTGCGAAAGGCAAGGCTGGAGTACCTGTATCTTGACTACCTCAACAAAAATTTTGTTACGGCGTTTGGCAAGGACTACCCCGAAGAATCGCCCTACATGCCCTATCTGTATTCGGGAATGTTGTTCAACGTGTCTATGAAGTGGCTGGACAACGACTGTGCGGAAGACGTCAACGCTTTGGCGGAAACAATAGTAAACGCCATTTTCTAGTTTCAATTTTGCAAAACAAAGTGCCGTTATGTTGAAAAATTGTCGCCTTAAACGGCTGTCGTAAATGCGACAGTGGCGTTTTTCAGGGGAAAATGCAAAATACCGCAGGCGTGAAAAAATTGCCCGATTGCGTGTGATTTGCACAGCCCGTCAAATTGTGTTTTTGTACGTGTGCTTTGTATTTCATTTGCAAAAAAGAGGTGCAACATTCAGTTGCGGTGTATTGCGCAAAAATTCAGCAAAAGCAACCTCTGTTTGCAAAAAAAAGTGCGGCATTACCGCACTTTTTTGTTAAAAATTCATTATCGAACACCTGACACGTCCGTACTATTTTAGTGTGAGATGTATCCATCCGCCGTCTTTTTCAAAAGTCAGTTGGTTGACGGCGTACTCTGCTCCGTCCGCTTCGCCGTCAAATTCTACCGTGGGATAGGCAGGCTGAGTTGACATGTAGTAGTGGAAACTAACCGAGTAACTGTGTCCTTTTGCGTAGATGAACTGCACCGTTACCTTGCCGTCAACAATTTGCAAGTCTTCTATGTCAAACATCTGACTGGGGCGCAGATACATTGTTTGCTCGTAGTCAAGGTCTTCCAGCACAAAAGCCATCTTTTGTGTGTTTTCGTCGTTTTGTATTGCGGAAATGTCAAACACAATGGTAGCCGTCCATGTTTCCACCCTTTCCAAAGGCTCAGGTTCCGTTACCGTTACGGTGCAGGCAAGCACTGCCTTATCTCCGAATTTGTGTCCGTTTTCCACAACAAGCACAATTTTTGCGCTACCTGCGCTAACCTTGGTGCGGTCTATGCGAAGGACAAACTGATTTGCCTGGTTGCCGTCACGGTACAACGCTTCCACCTTTATGGCGTCATCGGGAACAACGTCGCCGTTAAGCGAAAAGGCATTTTCCGTGTGGGAGGTAAGGGCGAAATTTGCTGGGGACTGCGACGGTTGAGAAGTTATTGTTGCAGTAAGCAAAAAATCGTCGGCAAAGTCCAGATATTCATCCCCTTCAAATGCGGCTTGCCATTTTTCAACGGTAGTAACGTTGTCGCTGTCCCACGAAAGGAAGTTGTCGGAGTCGTTGTCGGGGTAGTAACTTGCGTCCACCGTTACCGAAACGGGTTCGCTCGGCATGCTGAAAGTGTAGTTGCCGTCGGCAGACGCTTTCAGTTGCAAATTTGTATTTGTTCCCTTCACGGTAATGCTGTTCAATATGGTGTCGTCGGGGTGCGTAAGTACAATTTTGAAGGATACTGTTGCGCCTTTTGTGGCACTTTGGGGAAGCCCCGTCACGGAATAAACTTCCGATTGCGCAGGCGCCTGTATGGAATAGGTGGTGTTTTCCTCTTGCGGATCTTTGGGCTTGCAGGCAAACAATGAAAACGTGAGGGTAAGCAGTAAAATTGCCGTTACAAGTTTAAACATAAACTTTTTCATATCAAAACCTCCTTCTATTCCTTTTGATAGTTACAATTATAGTTTTGCTTTTACCGTCTGTCAATGATTTGATTTCTACAAACTATGCGGGAAAATTTATGATTTGTGTTCATTTTGCGTGGCTGTTTGGGTTAGGGGGCAAGCCTTTTGCGTGTATTGTCGCCGAAGCCATGCCCAAAAACGCTCTTTGTAAATGTTTTCAAAACTGCTTTGCGTCTTTCACGTGGCAAAACTGCACGCATTTTATTGTGAAATTTGAAACAATGCATCTGCAAACTCTATTGAAGTTTTTTGATATTTCCTGTGTTTTTGCATATTTTCGGGAAAATAATTTTGAAAAACAAAAAAAAGGACTGCCCGTTTGTAGCAGTCCTTTTTTTGGCGCGCCATAAGGAGCTCGAATCCCTAACCTTTGGTTCCGTAGACCAACGCTCTATCCAATTGAGCTAATGGCGCATATTCAAATGCTCACCTATTATAGCGCACTGTTTGAAAAAAGTCAACAAATTGAACAAATTTTTGCGAAAATGAAAAGCGCAAAAAATACGCTTGCAAGCGGAGCGCCGTGTGTGGTACAATACACAAATGAAGGTTTTTGACTTTGACGAAACAATACTGCACGGCAACAGCGTGCGCAGATTTTTCGGCTACTGCCTTGTGCGGTTGCCCTATCTTGTGCTGTATTTGCCTGTGCAACTTGTGGCATGCTTGCTGTACGCAGTAAAGATACTGAACAAGGACAGGTTTTTGTCCGTGTTGGAATCGTTTGTACTGTTTGTGCCCTGCAAAAAGAAGTTTATTGTCCGCTTTTGGGACAAAAATTTCAAGCACATTAAAAGTTGGTATTTGTCGCAACGCAGCGACAAAGATGTGGTAATTTCCGCCTCACCTTTGTACCTTGTGGAAGAAGCGTGCCGCCGTCTGGGGGTAACTTGTTTTGCCACCAACTACAGTCCTGAAACCTTTTTGAGCAAAAGTCCCCACTGTTGGGGTAGTGTAAAGGTGGACGTCTATCGCCAAAATTTCGGCGACACCCCGATAGAAAAATTCTACACCGATTCCATGAGCGACCTTCCTTTGTTGGAAATGGCACACGAAGGGTACTTTGTTAAAGGAAACTCCGTCAGTCTGCTGTACCTGAACGGTCAAAAAGTGCAGCAGCCTTGAAGGACGGTTTTGTAAAAGTACCGAAACAAAGGGTTGAAAAATCAAAGAAATGTATCGGCAAATTGAAAGGTGACAGTCTTAATAAATAAAGAAAAACGGAGCATTCCTCCGTTTTTCTTTTGCAAATTTTGCCTTTTACGACAGTTTTGTTTTTTGGTGGGGCAACAGGGTTTTTGTTTTGTTTTGTTACAAAAACAAACACCCGTATTGAAAATTGTTGTCAATTTGGCAGTTTCACCCGTTCGCACCACGGCAAAAAACAGCCGTCAAACACATTGTCGCAATCGGTAACGACAATTTCTTTTCCTGTTTCGGGGTGAACAAACCGTATTTCCGCACAGTGCAGCATAATTCGTGCCGACGGTTTCGCCCCGTACAGCACATCTCCAACAATGGGGTGTCCGACGTGTGCAAGGTGCGCCCGTATCTGGTGCGTGCGGCCTGTTTTCGGCGTTACGCACAGCAATGTTTTGCCGTCGAAATGCGCAACAGCCTGCCACAGCGTGAGCGCAGGCTTCCCGTTTGGGGAAACTTCCGTTTTGTTTTCCAATCTTATGAGAGGCAAAGGGCATTGCCCGTCAGACAAATCACCTTCGGCAACGGCAAGATAGCGTTTTTCAATGCCGTGATGCAGTTGAAGCGTGTTGAGTTTGTTTGCCGTCAACCAGTCCAACGCTCCCAGCACAAGTCCGCTGGTAGTTTTGTCCAGACGTGTTACCACACGCAGGCGAAAATCTTTGCCGAAAGTTGTCGCCAGCCTGTTGCCCAACGTGTCGCCGTTGTAGGCTCTGTCGGGGTGGGTGGCAATGCCGTAGGGCTTTTTTGCTACATAAAGGCAGTTGTCGCAAAACAGCAGTTGCGCCTTTTGAGAGGAAAAAGTCGGCGTGTTCAGCAGTTCCGTTCCTTCAAAGCACAACACATCCCCCAGTTTCAGCACTTTTCGCACGGTAACTGGTTGTCCGTTGACGGTAATGTAACCGTCGAATTTAACGTTCTTAATTTGTCTGGTGGAATAGCCCTGCGACAAAAAATATTCCTTTACCGTTTTCCCCGCAAGGTTTTTGTCTACCGTCAGTTGTTTCATTTGTCGCTGTTGTCGTCCTGCGTTTGAGCGGAAGTTTGCCCGTCGGTATTTTGCGTTGCAGTTGCCCTGTCCGTTGCAATTTGTTTGGCAGGCGTTGCAGGCGTGCTTTTGAAAAAGTACAGGATAAACGGAATGTTGATTAGCGCAGTTATTACGTCGGAAACGGGTTGCGCCAGTTGCAAACCTGTAATCTGCCAAAGGGACGTCAGCAAAAACAAAACGGGAATAAACACCAACCCCGAGCGAAGCAACGCCAAAACAGATGCGATACCTGCCTTGCGTATGCTTTGGTACAGTATATTGATGGGGATAAATATCGGCATAAACATTATTCCTATCATTGCGTAGCGCATTGCAGGTACGGCAATCTGCACCGTATTTTCACCTTTTTGGAACAAAACAACAATGTCTTGCGTAAAAATGCACACGGGAAGCGCAATAACCGCCGCGCAGGCGAAAGCAACAAGCATTGTAAACTTGTAGGCTTTTTTCACTCTGTCGTATTCCTTGGCTTGGTAGTTGAAGGACGCCACCGGTTGCAAACCTTGGCTTATTCCCATTCCCACGCACATTGCGAAGTTGGAAACTTTGTTTACTACGCCCATTGCGTTGATTGCGGCGTCGGCTTTGCCTGCAAGTTCGCCGTAGAATCCCGCAAGGTGGTTGAGCGTGCCGCTGGAAACGGAATTCAGACACTGCCTGATGAAGGAAGGCAATCCGTTGTGGAAAATTTCCAGGTACATTTTGATTTTTTTGCTCACGTATCGGAAAGCAATTTTGCTTTGCGCCGTTTTTATGTACAGTACCAGCAAAATGAAGAAACTTATTGTCTGGGAAATTGCCGTTGCCATTCCTGCGCCGAAAACGCCGAGATGACAGATACTCACAAAAATGTAGTCCATGCCTATGTTGAGTATTGCGCCCACGCTCAAACCTATCATGGCGTAAAAGGCTTTGCCCTCGTAACGCAGGTTGTTGTTAAGCACCAGCGAACAAATCATAAAGGGGCAGGAGACAAGCACCCACAGTCCGTAATCACGGGCGTAGGGCAAGATAGTTTCGGTAGCGCCCAACAAACGCATGAATGGGGACAAAAAAGCCAGTCCCAGCAGGGCGAAAACAACGCCGATAACACCGCCGAAGAAAAACGCCGACGAAACGTAGGCACTTGCTTTGTCGGTGTCCTTGTTGGCAAGTTCCTTTGCGACAAATGTTCCGGAACCGTGTCCCAGCATGAATGCCACAGCCTGAATTATCGATTGTAAAGTGAAAAGTATGCTTATTGCTCCTTGCGGACTTTCGCCGAGGCTTCCCACGAAGTAGGTGTCCACCATGTTGTACACGCTGGTAATAAGCATGGACACGGTGGTGGGAATACCCAGCAAAACCACAAGTTTCACAACAGGCGTTTCCGTCATTTTTTTGTAATGTTGTTCCGCAGTAGTAGTCAAAATCTTACCTCAAAATAAAAAAAGCCAAAAAGAGTTACATTTCATTATATTACACTTTCGATTTTTTGTAAAGTCGCCCCTTTGCGGCGAAAAACCGTTGTGCCGAACGTTGATTTCAACAGCATTGCTCAATCCGTTTTCCGCTTTGTCAAATTGTTGAAAAAGACAAATTGCCTGTTTGAAGTTGCTTTTTGCAAATTCTGCCTGTTTTTGTGGTGGTCGTACAGACTTTCTGCACAAGCGGTCGTTTACCGATAAATGCTTGTTTTTTCAAAAAGCGTCCAACGGAAATCGCCGAAGTATTTTCAGGTCAAGCCCGTTTTGACTTTCTGGTTTATCAATAAAAATTGCCACAAAAGCATCTTATTCATTCGGAAAAATGTGCAATTTCTTGTTGTTGCTTGCAAAAGGGACATTTTCTCAAAGACGTGGCGTTTGTATTGCTCACGGCATATCAAACTGCAAAGTCGACGGCAGTTGCGAATAAAATTACAACAAAAACAACAAAAAAATTATATTTTTGTAAAGGTATTGACAAGTAGTGTGCAGTGTCATATAATATTACTGTAAAATACAAAAACAGGGAGGTGCAGTATGCTTGCTTATTACGAAAGTCAGCAGTACAGGTCAAAAGTTCAGTTGACGATAAGCATTATTCAAGCGGTGTTGATGCTTCTTGCTGTAACATTTATGGCTTTGTTTGTGGGTACGCCTGCTCCGTCAACGAGAAACTTTTCCGTTGTTGCAATTGTCTTCTCGCTGTTGTGGGGTGCGTATTACTTTGCGCAGATAATTTTTGCCGCCGTAACCTACGGTAAAACAGCCATTAAGGGTAAATACGACGTGATGTTTTTGGTGGGAAGCGTCGCTTATTTTCCCGTTGCGTGCGCTTTGTACGCAATTTCGTTGCTGTTCATCTAAAATGTACTTCAAAATTTGATTTGTTCGGGTAAATTTTGCTCGGACAAGGCTTTGTGCGGTATTTACAAGGGACTTTGCTTTTTGCAAAGTCCTTTTTTTCGTGTTTAAAAACTGTTTTGCAGTGTTTTCACGTTTTGCAGTGTTTTCACGTTTTGGTGCGGTTGTATCCGTTTGCGTGCAGACAGTGTCTTTTTCAATAAACAAGAAACTCCGTTGTGTCCTTGCCCTTTGTTGCAAAGTTTCTTTGTCAAAACAATTTTTCTTTGAACGTGGTGGGCGTATTTGCGCAATAGCAAAAATTAACACTATTGACTTTCACTTATTTGATAAGTATAATAGCAATATAAAACGGTGTTCATTTTACCGTTGAAAAGGTCAACAGAAGTTTTGCACTGAAAACAAAAGTTATCGGGCAGTTGCCCTCTGAGATAAAGTGAGGCAAAGCATGAACGTTAAAAAAATTTGCAACAAAGTGTGGAAAAAGTACGGCGTCAAGGTGCAGGTCAGCCAGGACGAGCGCAGTACTTTTTTGCGTGGAAATTGTCGTGATTGGCAAACGGTGGTGAAAATCGGCAAAATGTTTGTGGACAAAAGCGGTCGACGCCACGTCGTCAACGACATTGTTCCCCCCGACTTCACCAAAGAGTGCTACATTCCCGACATTACCGACAAAAAAATCGACGGTACAAGTTGGGACGTCGTCATCGTCGGAGGGGGTATTTCGGGGTGCTGTGTGGCAAGGGAACTTTCCCGATACAACCTCAGAATTTTGCTGTGCGAAAAACACAGCGACGTTGCCCACGGAGCCAGCGGTGCAAACGACGGAATGGTGCATGCAGGCATCGACCTCAAAAAACCCTGCAAAAAACTGCATTATGTTGTAAAGGGCAACGCAATGTACGGTGATTTGTGCCGTGATTTGGGCGTGGACTTCGTGCGTGAAGGTCAGTACGTTGTGTTTGCATCCAAACTTATCAAACTTTTGGCACGCAGTTACTTGCACCGTGCAAAAAAACACAATATTGCAAACGTAAGCATCATAGGCAGAAAGGAAATTTGCAACATCGAACCCACCGTCAGCGATTTTGCCGTGGGAGCGTTGAAAATAGAAACCACGGGGGCTGTTTCCCCCTACAAACTCACCATTGCATGTGCGGAAAACGCCTGTCGAAACGGCGTGGTGTTTTCGTTGGACACTGCCGTGCTTGACATGGACGTGCAACGTGGTAAAATTGTTACCGTAACCACAAATCGTGGTACCGTATCTGCAAAATGCGTCATCAACTGTGCAGGAGTGTTTGCCGATGCCGTTGCAGATATGGCGGGGGACAGGTATTTTTCCATACATCCCCGCAAAGGCACCGACCTGCTTTTGGACAAGGACGCACAGGGCGTGCCGAAACACGCAATAAGCCTTGCGCCCACACTCAAAACGCTTAAAGAAAACAAAAACACCAAAGGCGGCGGCATAATCAAAACGGTGGACGGCAACATTCTGCTCGGTCCCGACGCCATCGAAACGCCCTTTTGCGAAGACACTTCCACAACGGCGGAAAGCGTCAACAATGTGTTTGAAAAACAGCAAAAATGCTGTCCGTCAATGAAAAAAAGCGACATTATCGCCTACTTTTCCGGCGTAAGGGCAGCCACCTACGAAGAGGACTTCATTATCGAGCGTAGCGAAAAGGTGGAAAACCTCATTCACGTTGCAGGGATACAGTCGCCCGGGCTTACGGCAGCGCCTGCATTCAGCAAGGACGTTGCAACGCTTGCCGTGGACTACCTCAAAGCCATCGGCGAACATGTGGAAGAAAACGTCAACTTTGACGGTACGAGGCAAAAGCCCGTTTGCACAAAAACCCTTTCCGACGGACAGCGCAATCAACTCATTTTGCAAAATCCCGATTTCGGAAAGATAATCTGTCGCTGCGAAGAGGTCAGTTTGGGAGAGATTAAACAGGCAATACACAATCCGCTGGGCGTCGCCACGGTAGATAGCGTCAAACGCCGTGTGCGTGCAGGAATGGGACGTTGTCAGGGCGGTTTTTGCATGCCTTTGGTGGTAAAGACCATAGCCGAAGAAACGGGTGTGCCGTACAGCGACGTTCTGAAGGGGGATGTCGGCAGTTACATTGCCACGGGAAACCTCAAAAACACGGAGGACTGACTTATGTTTTACAACGTAGTGGTGATAGGCGGCGGTCCTGCGGGGCTTGCGGCGGCAATAAAAGCGTCGGAAAACGCCGACGTGTTGCTCATCGAACGTGAAGCACGTTTGGGAGGCATTCTCAAACAGTGCATACACGACGGTTTCGGCGTGGTTCGTTTCGGAGAAAAGTTGAGCGGACCGGAGTACGCCGACAGATTTGTGCGTCAACTGAAAAAGACGTCGGTGAAAACTTCCCTTTTCAGTTTCGTTACCGACGTGAAACGCAACGGGCAGGGGTTTGACATTACCTACGTCAGCAAAGAGGGCGTGCAAAAGGTGCAATGCGACAAAATGGTGCTGGCAACGGGTTGCCGAGAACGCACCGCAAACGGCATTTTCATTCAGGGCGACAGATGTTCCGGCGTGTTTACGGCGGGAGCGGCGCAAAACCTTGTCAACATTCTGGGAGTATTGCCGGGTAAACGTGCGGTGATTTTGGGAAGCGGCGACATAGGACTTATTATGGCACGCCGACTGACGCTGGAAGGGACCAAAGTTTTGGGCGTGTACGAAGCCAAGTCCACACCCAGCGGACTCACCCGCAACATACATCAGTGTCTGCACGACTTTGACATACCGTTGCATCTTTCCCGCACGGTAACGAGAGTTTTCGGCAAAACACGTCTTGAAGGGGTGGAAATTTCCCAAGTGGACGAAAAAATGCGTCCCATACCCGGTACTGCGGAAAGAATACAGTGCGACACGCTTGTGCTTGCCGTGGGTTTGATACCGGAAAACGAAGTGGCAAAAGCGTTGTCCGTACCCATGGACAAACGCACCAAGGGGGCTGCGGTGGACCAGACATGTCAGACTGTTTCCGACGGCATTTATTCCTGCGGAAACGCCCTTCACGTCAACGACCTTGTGGATTACGTTTCGGAAAGCGGCGAAACGGCAGGAGAAAACGCCGCAAAGTCCGCATCCGTGCGCAATCTTGTACCCATAAACTACAACGGCAATTTTCTTTACGGAGTACCGCAAATGCTGGACGTCAATGCCGATTTGTCCCGAGTGATAGTGTATTTCCGTGCGTCAAAGCCGTTAACCAATCAAAAACTCACCGTAAAGGTGGGTGGCAATGTGGTGTTTTCCAAAAATTACGCCCGATTGCTTCCGCCGGAAATGGAACGTGTCTGCGTGGATTTTTCTCAATGTGAAAACATCAAAGACGTGGAAATTGTGTTGGAGGACAGGTAATGGAACTCGTGTGTATAGTGTGTCCTAACAGTTGCAGGCTGACGGTAACAAAAAGGGATGGTGAAGTGGAAGTTTCGGGAGCCAAGTGCAAACGTGGCGTCAACTTTGCCAAGGAGGAACTCACCTGTCCGATGCGGACGGTAACATCGTCTGTCAGAACCACCGTCAAAGGCTACCCTGTGGTGTCCGTCAAGACGGACGGTGAGGTGGAAAAAAGCAAAATTCCTCAACTTATGAAAATACTTGCCGACGTCAAGGTGCAAAAGCCCTTGCCGTTGGGAAGCGTTGTTGTGGAAAAACTTTTCGGCACGGACGTAAACGTCGTTACTACTACTGACATGGAGGAGATAAATGAGTAACGTACTGATTGTTGACGTAGGCACGCAAAGCATGCGTGGCATTGTTTTCGACGACAGCGGAAATCTGCTCATCAAGGAACAGGTGAAATACAAGCCCTATCTTTGCAAGGAAAACGGCTACATGGAGCAGTCCGCCGATATGTATTGGCAGGTGCTGTGTCAGATTACCCGCACGATTGCCCAAAAACGTCCCGACCTCATGCAAAACCTTTTGGCAATGTCGGTGGACACCTTCCGAGACACTGCGGTGCTTTTGGACGAAAACAACGAGGTGCTTCGCAACTGCATTTTGTGGAGCGACCAACGTGTCGCCGACACATCGCAAAAACTTCCGTTGAAGCAGCGTGTACTTTTCAAACTTGTGGGAATGGACCGTCCCATTGACGCAATACGTCAAAAGGTGAAAACACGTTGGGTGCAGCAAAACGAACCGCAACTGTGGGAAAAGGTGAAAAAGGTGGTGCACATTTCCGCCTACCTCAACTACAAACTGACGGGAAACCTTGTGGACAGTTACGCATCGACGATAGGGCATTTCCCCTTTGACAGTAAGGGCAAAAAATGGCTTACGGAAAAATCGCTGCTGTATCCCGTTTTCGATTTGCCTTTGGAAATGATGGTTCCGTTGGTGAGTCCCGGCGACGTAATGGGGCAAATCACCGAGGAAACGTCCAACTTGACGGCAATTCCGCAAGGATTGAAGGTGTACGCCAGCGGTTCGGACAAGGGATGCGAAACTTTGGGCGTCGGCTGCGTGGACAGAAACGTCGCCAGCGTCTCCTTCGGCACAAGCAGCACCGTGCAGTTTTCCACCAAAAAGTACTTTGAGCCGGAACAGTTCATGCCTGCCTATCCGTCGGTGCTCAAAGATTACTACAACCCCGAAGTGCAAATTTTCCGAGGGTATTGGATGATAAGTTGGTTTAAGCAAAACTTTTCCCAACACCTGGAAAAGGTTTCCGCCGAAACGGGCAGAAGCGTGGAAGAGATAATGAACGACGAAATGGCGGCAATCCCCGCAGGTAGCGACGGGCTTGTGTTGCAACCTTTCTGGCAGGCAGGGCTCACCACGCCGGAAGCAAAGGGGGCAATCATCGGTTTTTCCGACTTTCACAAAAGAGCGCACGTCTACCGTGCAATAATCGAGGGCATCGATTTCGCCCTGCGTGAAGGGTTGGAACGCATGGAAAAGCGAGGCAAACAACCCATCGACTTCATTGCCGTAGCGGGGGGAGGTTCGCAAAGCAACCTCATTTGTCAGATAGCGGCGGACGTATTCAACAAACCCGTCAAACGTGTGCAAACCTACGAAACAAGCGGTTTGGGGGCGGCAATGGTAACATTTATGGCGTGCGGAGTTTTCGCCGACGAAAACGAGGCGGTAAAAGCCATGGTACACTACACCGACGTGTTTTTCCCCAACCCCAAAAACGTCAGAATTTACGACAACATCTACAAAAACATCTATCTCAAACTGTACAATAAACTTCAAAGTTTCTATCTCGAACTTTACAAGGAGGGAATATGAGCAAGCCGTACAAAGACTTTGAACCCAAATGGTACCTGGAAACACCGCCCAAACGCAGTTACCGTTCCATTTTCAAATGGGGCGACCCCGACTTCAACAAGGTGCCCAAGGAAAACCTCTACAAAATGATGAAGGAAATTTTCCACCTCACCGACGACGATTTCCGACAGTACGCCGAACCGTTGGGGTTGGAAGAAGTCAAATTGGACAAACCCTGTTCCCTTTCGGAAAAGCAGTTGCAGGCTTTGCGTGAAATAGTGGGGGCGCACAACCTTTCCACCGACGACTACGACAGGCTTTCCGTTGCCTACGGCAAAACCATGTTCGACGTGCTGCGTTTGCGCAAACACATTTGCGACAACGTTCCCGACGTGGTGCTGTACCCCGAAAACAAACAACAAATCGAACGTATCGTGGAATTTTGCTCGCAGGAAAAAATCCCTCTCTACGTGTACGGCGGAGGTTCTTCCGTTACCCGTGGCGTGGAGCCGATAAAGGGAGGCATTTCGCTGGACATGCGTCGCAACTTCAACAAGGTGGTGGAGTTCAACGAAGTGGACCAGACCATCACGGTGGAAGCAGGAATGAGCGGTCCTCACCTCGAAGAAACGCTGCGCAACGCCCAAAAACTGTTTGGGGCAAAGCGTGCCTACACCTGCGGACATTTTCCTCAATCCTTCGAGTACAGTTCGGTGGGAGGCTGGACGGTAACCCGTGGAGCGGGGCAAAATTCCACCTACTACGGAAAAATAGAAGACATAGTAATTGCTCAGGAGTACGCTACCCCCACAGGCACGGTGAAAACGGAAGTTTTCCCTGCAAAGGCAACGGGACCCGACGTCAATCAGATAATGATGGGAAGCGAAGGCACCTTCGGCGTGCTTACTCACGTTACGCTGCGCATTTTCCGTTGGATGCCGGAAAATCACTACAAGTTCAGTTACATGTTCAAGGATTGGAAGTCGGCAATGGACGCCGCCCGTGAAATTATGCAATGCGAGTGTGGCAGACCCAGCGTTTTCCGTTTGTCCGACCCGGAGGAAACGGACTGCATGATGCGTTTGTACGGCGTGGACGAAAGTCCGCTTGCAGGTCTTCTCAGCGGTTTGGGCTACAAGCCTCACCAACGTTGTCTGTTTTTGGGCTTCACCGACGGCGAAAAGGGATTTTGCAAAAACATTGCCAAAAACGTCAGGCGTGTGTGCAAAAAGTACCATGCAATGAGCCTCACCGGCGCAGTAACTTCCGCATGGGAAAAGGGCAGGTTCAACGACCCCTATCTCAGAGATACCATGCAGGATTTCGGCATAATGACGGACACTTTGGAATGTTCCGTAAGGTGGAGTCAGATGGAAGAAGTGCATCAGATGGTGCGTGAGTACTGCCACAGCCGTCCCAACACCATTTGCATGACGCACATGTCCCACTGCTACCCGCAGGGCGCAAATCTGTACTTTATTTTCATTGCACGCATGACGGAGTTGGATGACTTTGTAAACTATTGGAGCGGTATTCTGGACCACATCCAAAAGAGCGGTGCGGCAATTTCTCACCATCACGGCATCGGAAAGTTTTTCGCCCCGTGGCTGGAAGGACAAATAGGCACACGCCAGATGGAAATTTTCAAAACCCTCAAACATCATTTCGACCCCGACAACCTCATGAATCCAGGCGGCACGTTGGGATTGGACCTCACGGAGGAGCAAAAGCGTTTCATCCGTCCCAAATGGTAGAAACGTCAAAATTGTTGCGAATTTTGACACACGGTAACGGAAAACTTGTACATCGACACGTACAGTTGCGTCTGCAATTTCCTTCGGTGTTTGGCGTACAAGTACTAATTTGACAAGCCAAGAGTACAACAACTTCTCAAAAATATGAAAAAAACGGCACGCAGATGCCGTTTTTTTTGTTCTCAAACGTGTGGCATTTTGTTGCTTTGCAACGGTTTTGCAACAGGCAACATTTTTGACGACAATTTTTGTTGCGCAAAACTTGCCGTCTGCAACTTTGTCAAGGGCTTTTTCTTGCGTTGGTGAACAGACATGCAATTTGACTGTATCTGTTTTGTCTTTTTCGGGCAGGCGTGTTTTGTCGTGTTGGTGCAGGCTTTGCGCTTTTTATTCGCAACGCCATTGCCGCTTGGCAGGTGGGGCAACTGCATGTTTAATGTAAAAGTTTTGCAGGCACAGCGTCCTTTTATTAGTTTTCACGTATTTTCAGGCAGACGGTGTACGTTTTTTTGTGTGCAGGTGGGTTGCCGTCCGTGTTGGAGCAGGCTTTGCGTTGTTTTTCGCAACGCCATTGCCGTTTGGCAGGTTGGGCAACTGCATGTTTCCGTCAAAAGTTTGCAGGCACAGCGTGTTTTTTTCGGTTGCGGTGTTTTCAGTCGAAAAATGTGTTGCAAGCGGTTTTTGTTGATGCGTTTTTGTACAACATTATTTGCTTTGTTCCACGTTTGAAAGCAGTTTAACGTTGCTTTTGCAAACGTTGATGTTTCAGGCAACAAAAAGGCGTGTTTCCTGCAAGTTGTGTTGTGTAAAAGGGTTTTGCAATGCACAGCCTATTGTAAAACGCAAGGTGATGAAAAACCCTTTTCACAACGTTGTGTGTGTGATATAATGTTTTTTGAAGTTATTACCATTCACACAGGAAAAATGAGGTAACCTTTGAAAAGTAAACAGTGTTCTGCCATAGAAACCTTGTTGCGCCGTTCAAAATCGTTGCGCACACACGATAATCTTCAACAGGAACTCAACAAAAAACGCAAGCAAAATGCCCAGGAGTACAAACTTCCCACTGTGGTGCAAATGATAGTGCGACCGGAAAAAATAATTGTGGAAAAGACGGTTTGCTACAAGTTGGGCATGGGCGAAACCTGCGTGCTGTATCTGCACGGAGGGTCGTATGTCGATCCGCCGCTCGTTTTTCATTGGCGTTTTTTGCAACAACTTTCACGGGAAACGGACGTAACGGTGTATTTGCCATTGTACGGCAGGGCGCCGCAACATCACTGTTACTCAACAGTTACGCACATGAAACAGGTGTACATGCACCTTGTCAACCTGTACGGAGCGCAAAACATCGTTGTGATGGGCGATTCCGCAGGGGGCGGTCTGGCGTTGGCGTTGTGCGAGTATCTTGCCGTGAAAGGCTGTCCGCAACCACGACAAATGATTTTGTTTTCCCCTTGGGTGGACGTGGATCTCACGGGGGACTATTCCGAAAGTCAAAAGACGGATTTTGTGCTGAACATAGACGAACTGCGTTTCTTCGGCGCATGCTACCGCCACAAACTGCCCGTGGGGCATTACATGGCGTCGCCTCTTTTCGGGCTTACCGACAAACTCGCCCCGATGCACGTTTTCGTCGGCGGAGCGGAACTGTTTTACCCCGACTGCAAGAAATTGCAGGAATATGCCATTCAAAAGGGCGTGGATTTCACCCTCCACGACTATCCCGAAATGCAGCACGTCTTTTTGCTGTATCCCATTCCGGAGGCAAAGACGGCACGCAAGCAGGTGGAAGAACTTTTGGAACAACCGATAATTGCATTGTATGACGACTGAATTTTAATCAATGACATTTTGGCACAACGTCAGGTGCGCCAAAGTGCGAAAGTCGGCATGTATGAAACATTACACCGTTGCGTGCAAGTTTTTGCAAGTGGCAACCAATACGATTGAACAGTTTGCCATGCAACAAAAATGTTTCGGCAGGGCAGAAATACTTTGCAAGGTGCCGTTTGTAAAATGCATGCAGGTGGCGGAAAATGGCAATAAAAATGCGCCGTCAAGTTTACAAAATTCAAACGTATTTTTGACAGGAAAGATTTTTGGTAACACAAACAAAGTCGGTAGCGTGTCAAAACAAGGCTTTGTGAAAAGGGCATTTTATTGTCGGAACAAGTTGATTTTATTTGTTGTTGAGGTTTTCCCGCTGGCAACAAATACGGCAAGGCAACGGCAATTTTGTGCAAAAACAGCGTTAGTAATGTATTTTTTGTACATTATAAATGCCGTTTTGTGCAGTTATTTATTGTGCGTGCTGTTTTGCGTGTCTTCAAGAAGTTGTTTTTCGGCGGTGGCAGGGCAGTACAAAAACAGTATTCAAAAAACAAAGAGGTCAAAATGAAAGCGGTTATTCAGCGTGTGGGAGGCGCAACGCTGTCGGTGGACGGCGAACTGATTTCCCAAATAGGCAAGGGACTTGTGGTGTACTTTTGCGTGGAAAAGGGCGACAGTGAAAAACTGTGCGGTACTTTTGCCAACAAACTTGTTAAGTTGCGTATTTTCGAGGACGGCAACGGCAAGATGAATCTTTCCGTCAAAGACGTGCAAGGGGAAGTGCTGTTTGTTTCGCAGTTTACTTTGGCTGCGGATTTGTCGGCAGGCAACCGCCCCAGTTTCATCAATGCGGAAAATCCCCAACGAGCCGACGAATTGTACCGCAATACCGCCCGACTTATTGCCGATTTGGGAGTACCTACAAAAATCGGCGTTTTTGGTGCCGACATGACAATTCAACAGCAAAACCGTGGTCCCGTTACCATCATTTGGGAGGGAAAATGAAAAGTTTACGTCATTTGTACAAAAAGGGCATCGGTCCGTCCAGTTCCCACACTATGGGCCCTGCAAAGGCGGCGGAAAGGTTTTTGAAAACCGTCCATGCGCCACGTTACAAAGCGGTGTTGTACGGTTCTTTGGCACTCACAGGCGAAGGACACGGCACCGACAGGGCAATAAAAAGCGTATTCGGCGACAGAAACATTGAAATTGTTTTTGACAAACAATCCAAGTGTGTTCACCCAAACACAATGGATTTTGTTGCCTACGACAGCGAGGGCAAAGAAATTGCTCGTCAACAGTATTTCAGCATAGGCGGCGGAGAAATTGTGCGTGCAGGGGAAAAGTTGCAGGAGCAGGCGGAAGTGTATCCGCACAACAGTTTTGCCGAGATAAAACAGTTTTGTCTTCAAAACAAAATGGATTTGTGCGATTACGCAATGCATTTTGAGGGAGCGGACATTCTGAATTTCGCCAAAGACATTTGGTCGACAATGAAAGAGGTAATAGCCAAAGGACTGAATGCCGAAGGAATTTTGCCCGGCGGACTGGGCGTTGTACGCCGTGCAAAGCAACTGTACTACGACCCGCAAAAGAGGGAAACGGCGCAATCCCATCAGGACAGAGTAGTTGCAGCCTACGCATTTGCCGTAGGCGAACAAAACGCTTCCGGTGGAGAAACGGTAACGGCGCCCACATGCGGAGCGTCGGGCGTGTTGCCTGCGGTGTTTCTGTTCACTCAGCAGGAAAAAAACTGTTCCGACGAGGACATCGCAAAGGCGTTGCTGGTTGCAGGCATTGTGGGCAATCTCGTAAAGACAAACGCTTCCATTTCGGGGGCGGAGTGCGGCTGTCAGGCGGAGGTAGGCACTGCGTGCGCCATGGCTGCTGCGGGACTTGCCTATATCAACAAAATGACGATAGAAGAAACGGAATACAGTGCCGAAGTGGCGTTGGAGCATCACCTGGGGCTGACTTGCGACCCTGTGTGCGGTTTGGTGCAGATTCCCTGTATCGAACGCAACGCAGTGGGGGCAATGCGTGCAATAAACGCCGTCAGTCTTGCAAGTTTTTTGACAGACAGCAGAAAAATTTCTTTGGATGAGGTAATTTCCGTCATGTACGAAACGGGCAAGGACCTTGCGGAAAACTACCGTGAAACGGCTCGTGGCGGACTTGCCAAACTACACAGGGTACAATGAAACAATACAAAAAAGCCGTCGTTTTCGACTTGGACGGCACATTGGTCAATTCAATACAGGATTTGGCAAACAGCGTAAACTTTGCCATGAAACAACTTAACGCACCCCTTCACACAGTGGAAGAAGTGCGCCAAATGGTGGGCAACGGCGTTGCCGTGCTTATGAAACGTGCGCTACCTTCAGACATGCAAAACAAGGCACCCGAAGCGTTGGCGTTGCAGCGTTCCTTCTATTCGCAACACGGCTTCGACAACACAAAACCCTACGACGGTGTGGAAAATTTGTTACAATATCTGCATTCTCAGGGCATTTTGGTAGTAGTGCACACCAATAAAGACGAAAATGTGGCAAGACCGCTGTGTCAAAAACTTTTCGGGGGTTTGGTGGATTGCGTGTGCGGCACCGTTTCCGACAATCAGATTAAACCTTCTGCAAAAAGGCTGTTGCAATTACTTGCAACAAAGGGCAATCCCGTTGCCGTCTATTGCGGAGACAGCGACGTCGACATTGCAACGGCAAAAAATGCGGGAATTGCCTGTGTTTCGGTAACTTGGGGATTTCGCACCAAGGAATTTTTGTTGCAACACGGAGCAACGCATCTTGCCGATGATGTTTTGCAGGCACGGCAACTGCTTTTGTCCCTTCTGCAAGTGTAAAGTTTTGTCTTTCTACGCCGTGTTTTTGTAGCGGTAGTTGTTGCCTTTGACGGAATTTTCCCATACGGTACGGCTTTTTTGTGTCAATTTGAAACGTGCGACGTGAGTATCGGCAGGCAGACGGATTTTCCCTAACGGATTATTTGCGTTGCGTAAGGGGCTGACGGCAGTTTGTGCGTTTTTTGACTTTTGCCGTGTCAGGCAAGTTGACAGTGTAAATTTGCACAAAAAATGTTTTACGTGATGCTACGCAGTCAAAACATTTTGAATACAGGGCGGAAGGTATTTTTTTACAAGGTTCTTTTGTGTAACCGTTACGGCTTTGTGCAACCGTACTGAATTTGCATTGCACGTAATCTGACAATAAAAAAAACGCCACAATTACTTGTGGCGTCATCAAGGCAACCGAGGAGATTAAACATAAACACAAAAGAGGGTTTTACATATTGTCGCCTTGATTGTGCCAAGTATAACAGCCGATTCTTGAATAAGCCTTAAAAAAACAACTTTTTGCAAATTTTATTAGAAACTTTCCCTTTGGTTTTCCGTGCAACTGTTGCATAAGTTGTTAGATTTTTTGCAGGCACGGTTTTGCAAAGTGAAAGGTGAAACGTTCGGCAACGGCTGTTAGTTTCATCGGATATCGTTGCAGATACATTCAGTCATGTTTAAGTGAAATACATTATATTGTCGTTAGACAGGGTGTGTTATCTGCGGTACGGTGCAACGTGCCTCAAAAATGTAGTACAAAAACGGCAAAATGCGAGCGGTTGAGTATTACTTGCGTGTTTGCCCTCAACACAACAATTCGTAAAACAAGTTTATTTTTTACAGTGCAACGTGTTTTTTACAGTGCAATGTGTTTCAAAAATGTAGTACGAAAAACGGCAAAATGCGAGCGGTTGAGTATTGCTACAGTGCAACGTGTTTCAAAAATGTAGCACGAAAAACGGCAAAATGCGTGCGGTTGAGTATTGCTCAACACAAGCGATACTGCAAAATACGCAAGCGATACGGCAAAATTTGTTGTGGGAAATTTTTGAGTATTTTGCCCTAAACATGGAAATCACAGAAAAAATTCCACTTTTTACAACGTTTTAAGGAGAAAATATGAAAGTACTTGTAGTTGACGATGAAGTAAAGTTGGCGGACGTCGTGGGAGAACTGTTGCGCCGCAACAAATTTGTTGTGGACGTGGTGTACAACGGTGACGACGGTTTTTTCTATGCAAAAAACGGCGACTACGACGTGGTGGTGCTGGATGTAATGATGCCGCACACCGACGGTTTTCAGGTGGTGCAAAAGTTGCGTCAGGCAAAGTGTAACGTACCTGTGCTTATGCTTACGGCAAAAGACGAGGTTGCCAGCCGTGTCAAGGGGTTGGATTGCGGTGCCGACGACTACCTCACCAAGCCTTTTGCCAGCGAAGAATTGCTTGCCAGGGTGCGTGCGCTTGCCCGCAGACAATCGGAAATAGTCTACGACCGCCTCACCTACTGCGACACCACCCTCAACACCTCCAACTACACCCTGTCCTGCGGCGACAAGAGCGTGTCTTTGGGCGCAAAGGAATACGAAATAATGCGTCTTCTTTTTTCCAATCCCACTCAGGTAATAAGCAAAGACAGCATAATATCCAAAGTGTGGGGTTTGGATTCCGACATAACCGACAACAACGTGGAAGCGTACATGTCTTTTCTCAGAAAAAAACTGTACTTTATCGGCAGTAAACTGACCATTTCCACCAAACGTTTGTTGGGATACTATCTGGAGATACAACAGTGATACAACGGCTTCGCAAAAGAATAGTTGCCATCAACATCATCACGGCAAGTTTGATACTTTTTTGCGCCCTCATTGTAACCTTTGTCGTCGGCTACGGCAGAATAAACATGGAAAGGGAAAACCGTCTGCACATTGCGTTGGACTACGACCCCGCAGTGGACGACGTAACCTTCGACAGACAAAAACTCTTTGAAGACGTGGCGTTGGTGGTGTACAATCAGCACACACAGCAGGTTGAGGCGTGGTATTTCGGAAGAAACGTCGAACTCACCAAAAGTTATCTTTCTCGCTACCTTCAGCCCATTGTGGACGAAGAAGCGGACAACGGTTGGATAAACCTGAAAATCCGCTACATCAAAAAGACGGATGGCGACATCGTAAAAATAGCCTTCAACAATTTGGGGGCATCTTCCAACAACCTCACAACCTTTGTTGTTTCCACATTAAGCGCTTTGACGGTGGGTATTTTGGGATACTTTTTCGTCAGTTTTATGTTGGCACGCATTGCGCTTAAACCTGTTGAAGAAAGTTGGATAAAGCAAAAACAGTTTGTCGCCGACGCTTCTCACGAACTGAAAACGCCTCTTTCGGTGATACTTGCCAACACGGAAATTATTGCCTCTCACCAAGAGGAAACGGTGGCAAGTCAGATGAAGTGGGTGGAAAACACACGGGCGGAAGCACAGCGCATGGCAGGACTTGTTGCCGATTTGCTGTTTCTTGCCAAAAACGACGACGGTCTGAAGGTGCAAATGGAAGACGTCAACCTCAGCGACTGCGTCGGTACAATAGTGCTGGGCTACGATGCCATTTTTTACGAAAACAAAAAGGACTTTGCCTATCAGGTGGACAAAGACGTGTACATTGTGGGCAATGTCGGACAACTCAAACAACTGACCACAATTTTGCTGGACAACGCCAACAAGTATTCCAAGGGAAGCGGCAACATTACCCTTTCTCTCATGGCAAACGGCAAGCACGCACACCTCACTGTGGAAAACGACAGCGAGCAACTCACCGAAGAACAGTTGAAACACCTTTTCGACAGGTTCTACACAGTCGACCCTTCCCGCAACAAAAACAACGGCGGAAACGGTCTGGGACTCAACATAGCGCAGGTAATTTGTCAGACGCACGGAGGTACTATACGTGTCGAATGCGAAAACGGACGCACACGTTTTGTTGCGACATTCCCCGTCAAAAAACCTCGCAAGGAACAGTAACGTTGGCGTTTGTGCGTAATTTTTCAATACGTACAAAAGTTTTTGTTACTTTTTGTTGAAACTGCATTGCATGGGCCGTTGCAAATCTGCAACGGCCTGTTGACTTTTTTGCTTTTCTTTTACTTGTGCAACGCACGATTTTTTGCTACAATACAACTATGCAAGAAAAGGGAAACGGTAAACCCCCCAAATACACCGAAGTCGTTGCGGCTTTGATTGTCAAAGACGGAAGGTATCTCATTTGTCGGCGACCCTACGGCAAGGCTCGTGGCGGACTTTGGGAATTTGTCGGAGGCAAGGTGGAAAAGGGAGAAACAAAACAACAGGCACTAAAACGTGAGTGTATGGAAGAACTTGCCGCACAAATAGATGTGGGTGAGGAATTTTGTTCCGTTACGCATGTCTATCCCGACCTAACGGTGCATCTCACGGTGTTTTATGCCACGCTGTTGCAGCAACCGCACATGTTGGAACACATGGATATGAAGTGGATTTTGCGCAGCCAGACGGACGACTTTGTTTTCTGTCCCGCCGACAAAGTAATTTTGGAAAAAATCAAAGAGGAAAAATGGTAAATTTGGGGGAAAGGTGATTTTCCCCTTTTTATTTGCAAATCTTCCCTGCGTACGTCCGTTGTAAAATCTTGTAAAAATTGTTTTTTTGTGATGCATACAAAACCGCCGTTATTTCCCGAAAAAGTACTTCACTCAAATTGTTAGATATTTCATATTTTATTTTAAGATGTATTCCAATGAATTTTCCGCAACTTATTGACACGTTTTTTTGCTGTGATATAATTAAACTTACAGCATTGCGTAAAAACAGCAAAAGGGTGAAAATTTTGTTGTTTCAAGGCTGATTTGGCGGAACGGTAAGTTGTGTAAATCCGTTTTATTCTGCGAAAATAAAGGTTTTTTGCGACATACAAACGCCTTACATCACAAGGAGAGAAAAATGCAAAAGGTAAGATTGAAAATCGTACTGTCAATGTTGCTTGTCGTG
The DNA here is from genome assembly GCA_000433775.1 of Corallococcus sp. CAG:1435. Classification (GTDB taxonomy): domain Bacteria; phylum Bacillota; class Clostridia; order Christensenellales; family CAG-314; genus Fimimonas; species Fimimonas gallinarum. The sequence continues at coordinate 49,465 of HF998466.1, forward strand.
GCATTGTGCCTGGGCTTTTTGCCCCTTTTGCCAAATGTGCAACAGCAAACGGCATTGGCGGAAACCACGTGGGAAAACACCTACACGGGCAGTTACTACGACAACCTCAACACCGATTTGGAGGGTAGTGCATTCCGTGCGGAACTTGCGGAACTCATCACCGACACCCACACCAAGTACACAAGTTACAGCGGTTTGGCAAACGCATTCAAAGTTGCCGATGCCGACCCCGACAACAACGGCAACGTCATTTGGTTCTACACGGGAACGTCGGTGCCTTTCAGCGGTTTCGGCGGTAGTGTAGGCGCCACCAACCGTGAACATGTGTGGCCCAAGGACGGAGGCGACGCTTTCCCTGCGGAGTCAGGTCCGGGCAGCGATGCTCATCATCTGCGTCCCACGGAAACGCAACTCAACTCCACCCGTGGAAGCAAAAACTTTGACGAAGTGGCGCAAACTTCCGCAAACATTGTCAAGGAAAACGGAAGTTCCGGTTACGGCAATTCCGCCTACGGTGCCGATGCACTGTGCTACTCGTCGGGAAGTTTCTTCTACCCTGCAAAGGGCTACCGTGGAGCAACGGCGAGAATTTTGTTTTACATGCAAACCCGTTGGGGCGATCAGTACAACTTGGAATTTGTGGACGGAGCCGGCAGCAGCAAAACAATAGGTAAAATTTCCACTTTGCTCAAATGGCACCTTGAAGAACCTCCCACCGAAGAGGAAATACGCCGCAACGAAGCGGTGTTCGGTTTGCAGGGCAACCGCAACCCCTTCATCGACCATCCCGAATATGCCGCACAAATCTATTGCTACGACGGCGAAAGTTACAACAACGCTTTGCAACAGGTACTTGCCGAAAGCGACGACCCCTACGGCAATCTCAACACCGCCGTGTTGGAATCGCTTGCAATCAGTCCCTCAACGGTAACTATTTCCGTAGGCGACACCTACGCATTGACGGCGGTACCCACACCCTCTAACGCAAGAGCCAACGTAAGTTGGACTTCTTCCGACAACACGGTTGCTACCGTTTCCGACAGCGGCGTGGTTACGGCAAAATCTCAGGGTACCGTTACAATCACGGCACGCAACAAGGATGACGCTTCCATCTATGCCACCGCTCGTGTAACTGTCAAACAGGTAACCGACATTACCATTTCCGGTGCGCCTGTCAAAACCGCCTATTTCGAGGGCGACACCTTCGACCCGACAGGGCTTACGATTCTTGCAACGTTCAGCGACGGCACTTCGGAAAACCTTCCGCCAAACACTTGCACATGGTTGGACGGCACCACGCTTTCCGCCACTCTCACGGCAGGCACCACGTCGGTGGTGTGCAAGTACGGCAACATTACAAAAACGGTAACGGGCATTACGGTAACAGTCAATTACGGCGACGCAATACCTGTTGACATGAACAATTTGCAGGAAAACGTTGCCTACAAGTTGGTAATTGACCAGGAAGGTTTGGGCAAGACGCTGTACATTCAAAACAAGGTGGCAAATGAGTACTTCATGGCTTCCACCGAGGATATCGATTCTGCCGACGACGTGTATGTGGAAAAAGTAACGGGCGGATTCCGTCTGTACTTCAAAAACGGCAGTTCCAAAAACTACCTCAATGCCGAAGTTAGCGGCACACACGTCAATCTTGTTTCAAAAACTACTGCAACAACGGTGTGGACGTATGACTCGGCAAACAAATGCATCAAAACTACCGTTACGGTAAGCGGAAGCAATGTTGAGTACTACATAGGTACCTACGGCACCTACAATACTTTCAGTACAAGCGCCATCAAACATGTAAGCGATTCCTACCCTGCCTATTTGGCAACTAAAAACAACGGCGGAGGCACGGTTACGCCACCCGTTACCGACAGCGTAACGCTGGACAAAACAAGCATTACCCTAAATGTCGGCGACACTGCAACTCTGGTTGCAACTGCAACAGGCACTGTAACATGGACTACATCCAACAATTCAGTGGTAACGGTTGTAAACGGCAAACTGACGGCAGTAGGCGCAGGCACGGCAACGGTAACCGCAACATGTGGCACGGCAAAAGCCACCTGCACGGTAACTGTAACGGAAGTTGTTCAGCAAGCAACGGCAGAGCAGTTCATTGCGGCAGTAGACGCAGTTTCTGCGGCGACAACGCAACAAACAAAATTCAATGCTATCAAAAACGCTTTGGAAGTGTACGAACAACTTTCCTCGGACGTGAAAACGGAAGTGGCAAATTACAACCTGATTTTGCAAACTGCAATAAGCGACTACAACACTTCGGTAGGAAGTCAAAACAGCGAAATGCTGTCGGCTTTGAAAACATTGGCAACACTCACGGCGGCAATGTCTTTTGCGGTAATGGCGGCAGTAGTGTTGTTCAAACGCAACTTGTTGTAAGGAGGTAACGAAAATGAAAAAACGCATTTTGATTTTAATTGCCCTTTTGACGGTTGCGGTGTTGGTGCTCGGCGGTTGCATGAAGTTTGATTACACGCAACTGAACGAAATGTTCGCACAAAATTATTCTTCGGTGAATGTAACGGTAGCAACCACAATGAATGGCGAAACGCTCACAAGCACATTCGACGTTACAAACAGTGGTTCGTCAGCCACCGTCAACTACTCTGTTCAAAGTTTTTCGCAATTCGACGGTGAAATTCCCGACAGTTACATCACCACGCAAAGCGGTACGGTTACGGGGACGGTTTCAAACGGAGTATTTATGGCAACAGGCTCCGATTTGCCTTTCACAAGCCTCAACATGAAGTTTCGTCTAGACGAATCGTATTTCACCGATGCGGTGGTAACTTCTTCGCAGTTTTCCGCCAAGGTGTCCCGCCCGCAGTCTTTCACGGGCAACGGCGACCTCGATTGCAACGATATGCAGGTAAAAATTACCTTTGGCGAGGCGATACAGACAGTGGAAATTTCCTACACGTCGGCAAACGGCGCATCCGTAAGCATGAACTACACCTACACCAAGTAGTGCGCATCCAAACACTGCGGTAACGTGGCAGCAGACGTTACCTATGCCACGTAACTGCAAAAAGTGCAACATTCGGTTTTATTGGTAAACTTATGCGTTGTGCCTGAAACCAAAAGTAAGTAGTTGCGACGCAAAAAGCATTCTACAAACAAACGCAAAAAACGAAAAGCCCCTTTGAGGGGCTTTTTTGCGATTGTGTGAAAAATTTTTCAATGTTTCTATGGCGGACAGATAAATTTTGGGGTGTTCTGTATTGGGCAAAACTAAAATAGAGATTATTTGTAACCGTTATGTGTTTTTCATGTAAAATTGTTAGTTTGTATGCAGACAAACGCACGCAGGGCGCAGTTGTTTTGTATTGCAATAAAACCCATGGT
>HF998467.1 GCA_000433775.1 Corallococcus sp. CAG:1435
CAACGGACAGAGAAACAGCACCGTGGATTTTGAACTGAACCACAACGAAGGAATGGTGGTCAGTTATGCAAGTCAGAATAGCATGCGGCTTACAAATCTTTCCGCTACCACGCAAAACAGCGAGGGCGTAACGCTATCGGCAACGATTCTACCTGAGACTGCAATCGATAAAACGGTATTGTGGGAAATTTCCTGGAAGAATCCCGAATCGGAATGGGCAAGCGGTAAGACGATAGACGATTATGTTACCATCAGCGAAACGACTACGGCAAGCGGTGAAAGTATTACGGTCAACTGTTTGAAAGACTTCGGAGAACAGGTTGTCATCAAAGCGGTTGCAAATTCGGACGATAAGGTAAATGCGATGTGTCTGGCCGATTACGCACAGAAGATTAAATCTCTCAATTATACGTTCAAATACGGCACTTCGTCAATGACTACTCCGATAGCCGATTCTGACGGGGTTTACCGTGTGGACTATACGGGCGAAGAAAAGAATTATACCGTTGAGTGCGTACCTGTTTATACAAACTATACCATTCAAGACGAATTCACCAAGACGGTCAGCGGTCAGTTTACCGATTCCTTCGGATATTCTGCAAGCTATACTTTAACGGAAATTGCTATGCAGGCGGGACTGTTTATCGGTTCCGATGCAGAAGGCGAGATGACGGAAAACGCTCAGAGCTTTGTCGACCTTATTGTCACGGCAAGTAAAACGGGGAATTATAATGCTTTGGCTTCCATGCTGTCATCGGCAAGTACTAAGTATAATGCGTTGACTACTGAAGAAAAAGCGCATTCGAGAGTGGTGAACGCAAAACAGGCAATGGAACATATCGGAGCGGGGTTGCAAGACGGTCGTGTCGATACGGAAGATCTTGAAGGAGCTCAGGATATCCTCAACGGCTATGTGGCGCCGTTGCCTTCGGGAGATTTTACGGGCGGCGTTCATATCGAATCGGTTGACGCCTTGCTGAACGCAGCCAAGAACTGCAACAACGCAAGCAAAGGCATTGTTGTATTTACGGTAACGTACAAGGGGACCTATTCCGATGCGACTTTCCGTATTGAACTCGGCTATACGTCTGATTCCATTGAGGTCGCAAGGTCTATGGAAATGTCTAAACCTTCCATTATTTTTTGACGGAGGTGAGCGATATGACTCGTGAAATAAGATTCAAGCTATTGACGTGTCTTATCGCATTGGCAATTTTGTTCGGCGTCGTCTTTTCGGCGGCGCCGAATATCGCTTATGCGGAGGGTACGTTGAATTTCGATACGACTAACGTATTGGACGACTTGCGGTCCTCATCCGTTGGCGGCGAACCGTTCGATCTGAATGATTATCCTTTCGACGAGAGCAAGGATATACAGATTATAAATTTCGTTGAGCATTGCTATTCGTACAAAGCGAATATGCGTGGAAACTACGGACTGTATGTGTACGTCTATAACCCAAAGGGACTGAACTTATCGACAAACAGCAAGAGTAACAAGATCCAGATGGCAGTATCGTATGATGCAGACGAAAATCCGAACGATTACGCAAAGTTTGATTTGCAGTTTTTGAGTAAGTCCGAAGAGAGTAATTACAAAAATCTGTTTTATAAGTTCAAGGTAATTGACCGAGAGATTGACGGTACGACTTTTGCGGAAAGGGTAAACAGCAACGAACGCAGATATGACGTTTCGGGGATTGAGCTTACGACATACGGGCAGGTCAATGCAGTTGATTATCCTTGCGGAGGCTCTTACATATTTTCGGGCTATGTGAAAGGATATGGCCCCGATCCGTCTGCCGAAAGTACGCTTGTTTCTATCGTAAGAGAGATGGAAACCATTTCCCTTGACGTCAGAGGAACAAATTATCGCACGGAGTCCAGTTCTGCAGGAAAGGATCATCAAAACCAGCTTGAAAGCGTGTATTTCAGCGTGGATAACGATATTTTGGAGCAGTACGGAAAATTACAGAAGGTCAAGGCAGAATGGTACGAATATAAGACGGCTCCCATTGTTGTCGTTTCCGATAAAGCCGTTTATGACGCATTAAGCGATTACGTTGGCAAAAACATCGGCGAACATACGGACTCTCTAAGGTATATGCTCGGTTACGGACGAAACGTCATTTCTTCACCCGGCTCTACCGTCATTACTTATAACTGGTCCTATAACGTAGATTGTTATTCGAATATCGGACTGAGTTCGTTTGTAGTAAATTCCTACGATGTTTGCGAATTGTTGTCTTATCTGTTTTATACGGGCGGTACAAGCGCAAAAGACTATGTGCTTTCAAGCGATACACTGAAAGATTGGATTTACACCTATGACAAAAGTAGTGCCAACGGATACTTACCCATCAAAGAGGGACAGATCAGCGCCGATTTGTTTTTGGACAGTGTGGACAAGGATAGGACTATGGGTTACAACTGCGTTGAGATAGACGCTTCGGAAGAATACGATTTGCTGTCATATACCGCAAACCACGGCTTTTGGGATAAGGTGTGCGATTACGGTTTTTTTGCTACGTTGTTTGGAAAGGTGCCTACCGACGAAAACGTGTTCGGCATAGAGCCGATTTATGCGGTGACCGATCAGGATGTCTCATACGACAATGAAGGGATTGCAAAGACTCTCTTAATTGACGAAGGCGATGTGGATGAGTTTAAGGAGTATTATGAGGCGGCTAAAAAGCAGGACAAGACGACTTTTCTGTTTCGGTTTGCGGTGACGGATTATTTCGCCGGAGGCGTGGATATTGACGATACAAAGAGCGAAACGGGCTTGCTGATTAAAGACTCGGCTTATATGGCGCAGGAAACGGTGTTTATGGACTTCGATATTATCCAACTTACTTTTAATCGTGACGGGGTATATCACGTAATACCCGTTGTATCCAGTCCTGTCGACGTGGTTGGAGCAATCACGCCGCCCGTTGAGTTCGATGGATATGAATGGTGGAAGATCCTGCTTGCAGTTTTGCTGCTTATCCTTTTAATAGTCATACTATTTCCGATTCTGCCGTGGATTGTCAAAGGTGTGTTCTGGATTATCTCGTTGCCGTTCAAGGCTGTTGCCGCACTGTTTAAGAGTATCGACAAGGCAAGAAAAAAGCGAAAAGAGAAAAAGGAGGAATGACAAATGAAAACGGTTAAGAGAATACTTGCCTTATGCCTCTTGATCGTGACCGTATTGGTCGTCGGCTATCTCGTCTATACGGGTAGCCGATTGACCGACGGTCAGGCGATTATCTCTCAGGTAGGAGGTATATTATGAATAGACGAAATGCAGTCAATACCATATTTTCAGTAATTGTGTCGGTAGGTTTTGTCCTTCTCGGCATCTTCGTCTTTTCGTCCTCTTATTTAAGAGCGTTTGAGGCAGGCGGTAGCTTGATAAATTCAATCAAGTTTTACTTCTGCGAGATATTCGGAATAGCGCACAATACCGTGCCTACGGTAAATTCTTGGTCTGAAGTTATTAAGTGGGATATCTTGCTCCCATCGGATTTTGATACGTTCAAGGTTTCGGCAGTACAGTTTTTTGAACTACTTGTAGACAAGGAAAATTTCATCGGTTATTGGTTGGTGGTCGGGGATAAATTGGCGGTTGTGGCAAAGGTAATTGCAATTGTTCTCCCTTGCGTTCTTGTATTTGTCTTTGCGTTGAAACGGCTCTATGCAAGCGGGAACACAAAGCACAACAAAGATACGCTGCCGCTCAAAGCGTTCAAATCGGTATCCCGTGCTACATATCAGCCCTTGAAACGGTTTGTTCTCGGTTATATCGACTTTCTCAAACAGACGAATTGGTTGTGGATATGTTGGCTTGTGATGTGGGCGTTTCATCTCAATCTCGTAAGTATCGTATTGGGCTTCTTTGCCTACTACTTTTACTTTTCGGTGTCCTTCGACGTCGCATCTACTTATACGCAGGTGTGTAAACTGTTTATCGACTTGGAGGTTATCTTCCGACACTTCCCGTGGTGGAGTATCGCCATAATTGCGTGGCTTATCTTCAACCGATGGAGAAAGTCTATTGCCTTGAACAGACTGAGGCATTTTGAGGCAAGAAACTGTGGGTTTATCAACGAAGTACCTATCGTGTCTATCTCGTGCGGAAGTATGGGCAAGAAGAAAACAACGCTCATCACGGATATGGCACTCTCGCAAGAAGTGATGTTCAGGCAAAAGGCATACGACATTCTCAAAAACAACGATATGAAATTTCCCATGTTCCCGTGGATAGCCTTCGAGGACGAATTAAGGCTCTGTATGGAACACGGCACCGTGTACAATCTTGCGACGGTCAAGGAATGGGTAAAGCTGAAAGAAAATCGCTACCTTAGGAATGGCAGAACGGAATTGCAATTATACGGCTACGATATTTGCCGTTATGGGGCGTCTTTTAACGACGGACTGAGAGTCAGTACGCTGTTTGAAGTGTTGGAAATATACGCTCAGGCGTACTTCATCTACGTTATCGAAAGCAGTCTTATCGTGTCAAATTACTCAATTCGAGAGGATAACGAACTTGTAAGCAACGGCAATTTCCCGATCTGGGTATCCGATTTCTTCCCGGAAGGAATCACCGAAGGTAGACACGCTCATATCCTCGATTTCGACGTGTTGAGGCTCGGGAAAAAGGTCATAGAAAATAACCCGAAGGCAGGCAGCTTTGAATTCGGCGTTGTGGCAATTACAGAGATAGGAAAGGAGCGCGGAAACAATCTGGAACTCAAGGAAGTCAAGAAGGGTACGGAAGAAACAAACCAAAAGAATGACCTGTTCAATGCGTGGCTCAAAATGTGCAGGCACTCGGCAACGGTAGATAATTTCCCGTTTATCAAGGTTTTTACAGACGAACAGAGACCGGAGTCTTGGGGCGCCGATGCAAGAGATTTGTGCGACATAATTCATATCGTGCAGTCGGGAGATCAACGGCTTGCTTTACCTTTTTACACGATAGAAGAAATGATAAGCGAATGGGCCTTCAACCGATTTATTGCCATGTATTACGATTTCCGCTTCCGCAGGGGCGACAATACGTTGCTCGTGCATTTGCTGAAATGCGTGACGTCGTGGATATGGCGCAGGAACGTAAGGATATTCAACAGGTTCGGTTATTCGATATTGAAGATAGAAAAAGAGCGCGGCACTATGGACGGAAAGCCTGAGAATAAGAAGTATTATCTGATGAATAAGAAGATTTACAGCCGCCGTTTTTCGACGGACTGTTTCAGCGATTATTTCAACGACATGGCGAAGAAAACGAATGTCGGACTTGTGGACTATATGGAATACGTTACGGAAAAAGCGAGCGTTGACGAACTCAAAATGCAGAACAGTTATTTTATCAATTCACTATACAGGGATACCGACGAAACGGGTTCTGCGTAAAGACGATCGGTACTCCTGTAAAGGAGGTATCCATGCCATACGGCGAATGTAAAATCTATTTTGACGGCAGTCATTACATAGGAATACCGCACACGACAAGGCCGTCAAGACGGCGATCTAAACCACCGGAAGAAGAAATCCTTGTAACGGATAATGAAACGGAACAGACAGCTGAAACGGAAGTCAATATCACGATAGAAGAAAGCGCACCGTCAAATGACGATGCGCCTATTGTGCGTGCAGAAAATGAAGAACCATCCGAGTCGGAGTCCGAACGGCAAACTGAACCACAGCCGAAGGTGAGGACAATGACAAGAAAGGAATTGTTTGAGGAATTGTATCAGGAAAGTAACGGAAAAACCAGAGCTGCAAGAAGGAAGTTTATTATCGGCAAAATGAAGCCGTATTTTAAGGACGAAGATAGTGCCATACGTTACGTAAATTCGCAGTTTGAGAGGAAGATTAGAAATTTGATTTGTAGGCGCGTAAGGCTTACTCGCAAGGTCAATTTACAGGAGTTTAACTTTTTTGTGACGTTCACCTATGACGGAGAGAAGCATACCGAGGAGAGCTTTAAGAAGAAGCTACAAGGCTGTTTCAAAATGATGTGTCATCGCAAAGGTTGGAAGTATGTTGGTGTATGGGAACGCTCTCCAGAAAAGCGCCGTCTTCACTTTCACGGCTTGTTCTATATTCCAGAAGGCTCGATGCCGGGCAAACTTATTGAGGTCATGGACTATTCTCCCATCAAAAAGAGGGTACAAAAGACTGTTCAGAATACTTACTTTAACGAACGGTTTGGAAGGTCCGATTTCAAGGCTGTAGAAGATCGTACTATGCTTGGAGAAGCCGTAGCGTACCTCACGAAGTATATGGAGAAAACAGGCGAAAAGATGGTCTACTCCAAAGGACTGCCTCAGTTTTTTATTTCGGACATTATGGACGAAGATATTGTCTGTCCGATAGGACTTGAAGATAAGAAACTGCTTCTCTTTGACGATTTCTCGTGCTGGGATGAGGGCTGCTATATGGGCAAGGTGAGCAAAGCCGTCATAGAGCAAATGCGCAAATGTAACTGAACTACGAATGGTAAAATACGGTCAAAAAACGGAAAATGTGTGACGGTGAAAGCGGAAGATCGCCCAAGCGGTTCAGCGGGCGACTCCGCTTCCGTCAGCACTCCGTTTTTCCGTATTTCAGTCGAGTTAAGTTTACGTGGCGTGTGCTTGTCGCGGCGGAGCGAAGCGACGCCGCTCTCGTATCAAGACAAGCACACGCCACGGTTGCAAAATATATTATATTGTTATTTGGTTTATTATTTACTTTCTTGAAAAGGAAATATTAGTTTGTTAAAAAGTAATAAATTTTAAGTTGTTATCCTTGAAAAAAACTTTATAGCATGCTATAATTATCTATAAATATTTATAAAGGGGTATTTGCATGGAATTTAAAAGTAAGATATTAAAAGTCCGCTGTGAATTAAACCTGTCTCAAGAATCTTTAGCAAAAGAATTAGGTGTATCGTTTACAACAATTAATCGATGGGAAAAAGGACATGCTAAACCAAGCATATTGTTTGAAAATCGATTTAATAAATATTGTGCAAACAAAGGGATTGTTTTTTATGAGTAAAATAAATATTAAACATAAAGATATTGATCACGCAATAGTGGAAACCACTAGACCAGTGCTATATCGATGCATGAAATATTGGGGAAAAAAACCACATAATGTTTGGTACGAATATATCAATAATTATGTACCAATGCAAGGAGTTTTTCTCGATCCATTTGGTGGTAGTGGCATGTCTAGTATAGAGGCTATAAGGTCAGGTAAAAAGGCAATTTGTTTGGACATAAACCCTTTGACTAGTTTTATTTTTGATGTTCTATGCTTAGAGTTCGACCAAAAGAAGTTTAGTGCTGTTGCGAATCAACTTATTTCAGAAGTTATATGTGATAACACATATAAACAACTTTTTTATTATAGAAATGAATTGGTTTTACATAATGCTAAATATAAATCCGGGAAGTGTTATGAGTGTTGTTTTATTAACGAAGTTTCGGGTGAAAAGTTTGTACAATGCCCCAAAGATATTGATTTGCAGGTTATAATTGATTCTATTAATATTAAAATCCCATATTCTTATCCTAACTTTAAATTTAGAGATAGTGATGCTTTCAATTCGGGATTGAAAAATAAAATAGGGTCAGATTTTTCTAAATTATATACAACGAGAAATTTGTATGCGTTAAGTCTTATTTTTGATAAGATTTTAAATGTTTATGATGAAAATATTAAAATGCAACTTTTATTTGCATTTGTGCAAACGGTACACTTGTCAACTAGAATGTGTGTTCCACGTAGTAAAGAAACCAAACGGGACTTTTCTACTAGTTGGGGACGTTCAGCTTATTTTGTTGCTAATTCGGAAATGGAAATGAATCCTCTATTATTGTTTCAAAATAATTGTTTTGGCAAACAGTCTGTTACTAGTTGCTTAAATTCTTTGGAAAAATATGTAGGGAAAATTAAAGGAAAAAAAATACTGAATAATAGTCCTATTGATCTTAGCGAAGACTACAATTTATGGTACGGTGTAGTAGATTCTAAACGATTGTCTCTTATAGTACCAGAAAGATCAATTGATTTTGTATTGACAGACCCTCCATATGGTGGATTAATACAATATTTGGATTTAAGTACGATATGGTTATCTTGGCTAAGCTTATATAAGCCTGACCAGTATATCCCAGACTACAATGAAGAAATTACTATAAATAAAAATAGTACCGCCGCTAAATTTCAAGATGATATGACACAGGTATTAAAAGAGGTTCAGAAAGTTTTAAAACAAGAGTCAAAAATGGTTTTGACTTTTAATAATAAAAAAATGGATGTTTGGAATGCTCTTTTATCTGCTGTCCAGTTTTCTGGTTTTGAAATTGAAAAGGTAATTCATCAACAAAATAAAAGAAGCGGCGAATCAAATGTTGCTGATATGTATGGTACATCAGCTACAGATTTTTATATTAGATGTAAAAAAAGTAATAGTTTGCCTAAAACTTTATCAAACCGTGAACTTGAAAACTTAATAATAAAAACTGCAACTAATATAATTTTGTCTAGGAACGAACCGACACCATATCAAATCTTGCTTAATGGAATAATTGCCCAAATTTCTGAAGAACATATCATTTTCGATAATGTTGATTTTAGAATTAAAAATATATTAGAAAAATATATCGGGTCTATTTTTACTATAGAGAACAACATTGATTCATTGGCAGGAAATTATTGGTGGTTAATTGGGAAAAAATATGATCCTTCAAATGGTAAAACATTGAGTAATATGGTAAAATTAGAGATTCAGAAATTAGTTTCAAATGGTATAATTTCTGAAACTGAAATACTAAAAAAAATATATCGAAAGTTCCAAAATGGAAACAGCCCAGATATTGTGCTGGTTAAGAAATATATAAAAATGATTAAGGAAGGCTACAAATCGTAATTATGGAAAAAGAAAAGAATAATGGTAAATATGATGAGCGTAATAAATTAAACGATTTAACGGGAAAAGAATGGCTATTATCAACAAAATCATTTTTTCTTTCTACTAAATGTGCAGATGATAAAGATGCCTTTGGCCATCCAGCACCTTTTTTAATTAAAGATATTGAAAGAATGATTGCAATGTTTACAAAAAAAAATATGACAGTATTTGATCCGTTTATGGGATCTGGCACAACAGCCATTGCTTCATTCAATCTTGGTAGAAAATCCATTGGCATTGATCTTAATTCAGAATATAAAGAATTAGCCCTAACAAGATTTTCTAAAAAGGGAATGAAAGAAAATGTTGATTATCAATATTTTGTGGCGGATTCTTTGATCAAAACTGCAGATATAGATGATGTCGATTATATTATTACATCTCCTCCATATCATAATATATTAAAAAATGATTCTAAAGGTATAAGAGATGATAAATCTCAAAAAGGATATAGAAATGGCTCAAGATTGGGTGTAGAATATTATTCCGATGATAAGAATGATTTAGGCAATCAAGAGTCTTATGAAAGTTTTCTAAATTTATTTGCAAAAATAATGTCGGAAGCTTATAAGAAACTTAAAAACAAAAAGTATTGTTCTATTGTAATTAGTGATTTTACAGTTGATAAAAAAGAAATGTGTGTGCAATCTGACATTGTTCATATTATGGGGAAAATAGGGTTTTCTTTTGTTGGTACTATCATTTTGTTGCAGGATAACAAGCCGCTATATCCCTTTGGATATCCCTATAGATTTAAAATAAATCACATGCATCAAAATATTATAAATTTTATCAAGGAGGATTAATATGGCTAATATCATTAGAGATTATTTTAGCTCCTATGAGAAAACTAAAACTGGATTTGAAAGGTTCCATAATGAAGTGATAAATATGCCACGTCCTTCATTTTCTGAAATTCCTTCTATTATAAAAACTTTAAAATCTTTAGCCTCTTATATAATGATAATAGACAAAGATATCATTTCAAAACCAATTGGAATAAAACAAATATATAATCTTATATATAATAATTTTAAAGCAGGCATTGTACCCACAAATAATCGCAATATAGCATTTGAGAATAGATATTTAAATAGAAAAGAAGCATTTGAATATCTATATAGTGATGCCGGTAAATGTGGAAGAATGTTTAGACATTATATGGCCTTCTTTACATTTCTTGGTTATTTTGATGTGGTTAGTAAAAATGAAAGGAAAATAGATTTAGAGGGTATGGAGGAGTTGTTATTGGCTCCTGAAGATGCGTTGTTTGATGTTTTAAGGAATCGTCTTTTAGAGGTTAATATTAATTCTAATCCATTTATTAAAGTTGAGACTTGCATCCCCATTTCAAAGGAAGCGGATTATCGTCCTGCACGTGCCATTTTGAATTATTGCAATTCATTGAATAGACCAGCTACAGATTTTGAGATAGCTATATTACTAGGGAGAGTTGATTCTGTTCAGAAGGAAAAAGATATTTTACTTAGAGCTATTAAAATTGGTTCGACATTGCCGTCGTCCTTTGATGACCAGCGAAAGCACTTTTTTGGTTGCTTAGGTTGGAAAAATTCCGCAGGTGAATTATTTCAATATAGTTCTTCTCAAAATCCGGATTTTAAATTTAAGTCTTTTATAATATTAATGGATGCGTTTGGATTAATTAATTATGATTATATGTCTCGCAATTCTGGACACACAATCGTTTTAACAGAATATAGTAAACAACTTATTAAAGAAGATTTGCCGATTGAAGTATTAGACTTGCAAGAGCTTTTGTCAAAGATTGATGATGATAGCGAGGATTCAAATAAATTACAAGATATAATATTAAAGAAACGTACGGATACTATCACAAAGGCTATCCAGTCTGATGGAGAATTGGTGATTAAGTTTAATAAGAGAAATATACGTAATCCTATTATAAAAGATGGAAAAAGAAAAAGAAATCGCATAATTGCAGAGCTCGCTAAGATAAAAGCAAACTATAAAGATGAAGTAACAGGTAAGGCAACCTTTATGGGATTAAATGGAAATGATTATGTCGAGGCTCATCATATTATAGAATTTTCAACAGAACAAGGTCCGGATATTACAGACAATTTATTGTGTTTAGGACCTGACAGCCATTCTAGAATCCATCATGGAGCGCCATCGGTTGTCGATGATTTATATCGTACCTTACAAAATAATGGCGTACTTAATTTAGAAAGATATAAACATATGTGTACTGAATATCGGTGTCTAACAAAAAAACATGTAAACATTTTGTATGCTAAAAAACTTATTTCTTCTTATGATAAAGAGGAATTGTTATCTTTAATAGAAAAGAATGGTGTAGATCCAGTTTTTTTGAATTCTTTAAGTATTCCAACTGAAAATTATTAAAATAAGTATAGCCCGCTACGAGTAGTCGCAACGGGCTATAACTTTATATGGTAGTATAGGTCTTTCCCTCAACCGTAATGCGGTTTCCCGTAATTTCCGGTTCACCGCTTTTGCATGCACGCAAAATGACGTGGACGTTATCGTATTCTGCTTTCGGCATATCTCCGTTGTCGAATTTGTCTTTGCCTCCGACTTCAATGATTTTGAAGCCTTTGGATACCATAAAGGACGAGAATTGCCAGAGTTTTTCAAACATTCCGTTTGAATCCATAATGACCGAAAAGTTTTCGGTCGGGTGATATGCTGTAATTCTGAAGTAATTAGACATAGTGTTTTCTCCTTTGCGGTTTAAGCCGCGATTTGTTTGAGTGTTCTGTTGGCGTAAGGGAGCCATACTTTATTGACATAATGCAAAACGTCTTCGTTCGGTTTATTGTCGTGGTCTCCGTAACATTGCAGAATTTTTCTGTTTTTCAAGGAGTATTCGACTGTAACGAACGGAGTATCGGGTTCTTGTTTGTTTCTGATAAAGAAAATGAGCGTTTCTTCGCGGACAAATTTCTGGTCGTAATTCATTCTTCCTACGCAGTGATGCAACATTTCGCCTTCACGGATAAGGTCAGCCGGGCTGTGGGCGATAATGCAGATAAATGAGCTTCTTTTTGAGTGCTGTAAAGCGTTGTACTTGTTTGCGATCTCTGCAAATTTCGTATAAAGCTCTTTGCGTTTTTCTTCGTCTTCCATAGCTTTTTTTGTAGCGTATTCGTCTATGCGAATATCGTGCCAGCGTTTGAAATCGTGGGGGAAACTGTGCTTATCTTCGCTCATATCCAGTCCAAGATTTTGGCAGGCTTTCAGATAGTCGAGATAAGTGTTCGGGTTGGTCTGTTGTTTTGCTATATAGTCGAAGAACCGCTCTAGGTCTTTGCCTTTGAACAGTTCTTTGATGGGAGTAAGGCTACTGTCATGGATTAGTCTAAGCTTCGCTTCCTTATATGATTGCAACTGTTCAAGCGGTTTTTTCGTCCTATATGCATGGATTATGACGTCGATATAGTAGTGTCTGCTTTGAAGCAACGCTTTATTAGAAATGAGCCATTTGCAGAAGGCTTTATCTGATCCGCAACGCTTTAATATGGTTGTACTCATAGCAATTCTTGTAAAGCCGAGTTTCATCAGCATTTCGAGCTGTGGATATTGCCTATAAAGCCGTAAATACTTAAAAATATTGCAGCCCTGATACAATTTGTATGCGCTGTATTTGAATTCCGGCAAGCGGTCTATAAAGTGGGGATTGATAAGCACAGCGTATGGATCATAGTATTTATCGTCCGCCCAACACCAGCCGCGTTCGTACCAGTTTTCGTATTTTTGCAAGCCTTCTTCGTACCAGCCGAAACGAAAACCCATGCTTGCGCAATAACAGTATTCCATATCTTTTACAAAGCATTTTTTCGAGTTCAGTCCGTGAACGGCAACTTGCTTGCAGTACCATTTTTTGTAGCGATGTTTTACAGCAACGGTTACTTTTATAAGCTCGTTTTTCCAAGTGGTAAGATAGGCATAACAACGAACGTGACCGTCAGGGTTAGGATAGTTTTTGTTGTCCGCTTTTCGAATTTGGTTCAATATGTATTTCGGGATAGGTCTGATGCCTGTTTCTTTCATAATTTCACCTCAAAGTAAGTTTATCTCCGAAGATTGCGTCTAATTTGCAAAGCGCTGTTTTATCAAAAGCGGAAGTGTCAAATCTGTCGCCAAGTTCGTCGTCAATGTCTTTCGGTTCTTCTATATCACCGTCAAACTTGCGCATTTCTTCTTCGGTTAGATCGTCGTAATCGTCTTCCTCTTCGGGCAAAAGTCTTATGTCGTCTTTCGTTTCAGCAATAGCAACTTTGTGTTTTTGGACTATTTTCGTAAAATAGTTATCTGCCGCATGGTAGGGAAAACCTATCATCGGGATACGGCTTGTAAGTCCGAAATCTCTGCCTGTAAGGGTTAAACCAAGTTCGTCGGAAAGAGTTACGGCATTATCCCCGAAAACCTCATAGAAGTCGCCCAAGCGGTACAGGAGAATACGGTCAGAATATTCCTTTTGTAAATCCTGATACTGTTGCCACAAAAGGGATACCGGCTTTTGCGTTTCAACCTTTGCCTTTTCTTCGGCAATTTCGGAAAGGATTTCGTCGATTTCTTCTTTTGAAGGCTGTTCTTCGTCATCGTCGTTGACTTCGGGTTCGGATTTCGGCTCTTCCATAAAGTCAAATAATGACGCTTGTCGCTGTTCTGGCTTCTTCGGCTCGACTTTCCTGACCTGAGCAGGCGGTGACTTTGGGGTAGGTTTGTATTCCCTTCCATCTTCGTTAAATAGCGTGCCTTCGATGCTATTCTCCTCAAAAAAATGAATAGCCCAGCCGTACACGACTTTATCTTCTACACATGCGGAGTTAGCGCCTTTTGAGGTAAGTTTCCGTGCCTCGTCTAATGCGTACCTCATAAATTCGTCCAGCGTCTTTTTGTTGATAAGAGTCTTTCCGTCTTTTTCAAAAGGCGTACCGTTGTTGATTTTCTCTGCAAGAGTTTCGCTTGCGTTTTCTTCAAGGTATGCCTTTACAAGTTCCTGTTCTTTTGTTTTGGCTTCAAGGTTCAATCGCATAGTTTTTCTCCTTCGACAAACGCTTCGGCAGCAAGCATAATTCCCGTAGAAACACCGCGTTTGTAAATCATGCGCATCAGCTCATCGTAATTATTATCGGTAAGTTCGATAAATTTTTCAAAGAGTTCATCGCTTTCTTTTGACAGCGTGGCTTTAAGTTTGTCGTAAAGTGCAAGTTCTTTTTTGCGTTTCTTTTCGGGAAGTGCAATGTCTTTTGCATCGATATTTCCGTAGTAAAGTTCTTCAATGATAGATTTCATATAGTATCTCCTTAAAAGGGCATATCGTCCAATAGTTCGGCAGCTTTTTCGACAAGATGTTCAAGGCTTGTGTAGTGGTTAAAACCGCCTCTGTAATCGACTTCGTTTTTCGCTGTGCGAATGAGGATATTGTCGTACCATTCGTTTGAAAAATACCTGACGTCGCTGATAGATATATACACAAACTTGTTTTGACTGCTCTGGATAAAGGCAGAAAAGCAGTAGTGATTTCTGCTTACATTGACGAGTTGCCAGTGATTTTCTTTGCACATTGTTTTCAGGTAGTTTATATATTTGGCTTGAAAGGATTTGTAATCTTCGCCGGTGTAACAGCCGGTTGAAAATTCGTAATTCAGATACTTTTTGAGTTCCGCTAATTTAGCCATAGTGTTAAACCTCCTTAACGATTGAGTAAACGTCGTCTGCGTAATAGGTACAGTTGAACCAATTAAAAAGGGCGTGACATTTCACACCCTTGTAGTCAACGATATAGTCATTATCTCCGACTTTTTCCAGTACGGTAATTTCTTCCATTTTTCCGTTCAAGGAATGGATATGAGCCTGTGTTTTGTATGGTTTCATTATTTTACCTCCATAATTCTGAGTTCAAGAAAGTCGTGTTGATACCAGTCGTTTTTGTCTGTGATGTTCCACCAGCAATCAAATTCTTGCGATCCGTCCGATTCGATATGTTCTGAAAATTCGTAACCGTCTAAGATTTCTCCGTCCTCATCGAAGGCATCTGCAACCCAACTTATTTCAGGATTTTTTTCGTTCTTGATGATTTCATTAAAGCGATGGTAAGCCTTTGTGTATGTATCGAAAAGTTCAATGTCTACGTGACTGTCGTCGCTTGTAGACCAATCTAAAATCACTGCGTATGCTCTCATAGTTCACCTCACGCAATTCTTTTAATGCCACCGCCGAAGCTCTGTACGGTAACGCTACCGAATTCCGAACACCAGTCATCGTCTTTGTTCCAAACGTAAGCAAATGCCGTATGATGGTTACCCTGACTGTACACGAGCGTATCCCATTCTTCGGGATAGTCGGTTACGATTAGGAAGTCGTAAAGCTCTCCGAATTCCGTGTATTCGTGTGTAACGGCATAAACTTTGCAGTTATGCTTTTTTTCAAGTTCTTTCATCTTGTTGTAAATTTCAGGTTCTTGGTCAATCCAAAAACCCCCGAACTGTTCAAAGAAACAAACTTGGTCACGTTCTTCGAAGCCCTTTATGTACGGTTTGTAGATGTCCATTTTCTTCATGATTTCGATTGCTTTTTCCTTCTTGGTGATAGTCGTTTTCATAGTCTTTTTCTCCTTAAATATAATTTTCTAATTGTTCAAAGTTGTAAGCGATGTTTCTAAGTGTTTCTTCAAAGCCGAACCATGCCAGCAAGTTTTGATTGTATGTATCCTGTGCAAGCGGATCTTCCTTGTCCCACTTATCTCCGAAAAGTTCGGAAGGGGAGTAAAGCCCCGTTCCGTTCATCGTGTCGTACAAAAGGTCATTGATTTCCTGTCTGTACTGTTTGTAAAAACGCACAGTATCGGTGTAGTAGATCAGTTCGCCTACGATACCAGACTGGCAACCGTGATAAAGCACGTCGGTAAAGATATTCTTCTTATCCGAATAGTCGCTCCATTCATCGATAACGTAGTTGCAAACCCGCTTAGTAAGCGGACTGCTTGAGTTACGTTTCAGTTCTTTAATGTTTGCAAGAGTAAGTTTCATTATGCAACCTCCTCGAAGTCGTCCAAATGGACGTGTTCAAACATAGCGCCGTATTCGAAATACAGTCTGCCGTTTTTATCAGTCAGAAGGTCATAAGTGATAACGCTTATTTTGCCTCTGTTGGTAACGGCTATCTGGATTTCATTCTTGGCAGCATCGATTCCCACGATGTTGAAAGTGATGAATTCTTCACCGTCATAGAGTTCGAATTCAGAGAGATAATACCTCTTGAATTCAGGAATTTGGGAAACTTTGTTTTCCATAGGATTTACCTCCAAATTTTATTTTGCCTTTCGGCAGAGGCGAAGTAGCATTGATTGAGTATAGGTCTGTACATTGGAAGTGGTGGGAAACAGAAGTCAATGACAAACGAAAAAATATTGCTTTTAAGTTATTAGATTTTCAAAGCAAAAGGAAAGCCGAGAAGACATTTCTTCCCGGCTTCGTAGTTAAGAGATGTTTGATTTTTAAGCGATATTTTTTCGCATTGACTTCTGCGAAATCTGTGCTACGATAGCCACCACGAAAGGCAAAATTTGGCGACAGGTTATAAATTTGTAATTTAATTGTTTTTATGATATAATATATAAAATTCGTTTTAAAAGGTAAAAAAGTTATGGGGCAACCGTTTGAGCCGAAAAGACATCATTATATCCCTCAATTTATTTTAAGAAATTTCAATGATAAGAATTCTCAAATTAATTATTGGGATATTTCTGCTAAAGAACTTCAAAAAAGAAATACGCGCAGTGTTTTTATGAATAAAAACATGTATCGCGATGAGGTAAATTATCCTGCTCACCCAACATTAATTGAATCTACTTTAGCTGATTTTGAAGCTGAAATATCTGAAATAATAAACGGAAAGCTTTTGTCTGCAAATGAAGTAGTAATAACTCGAACAGAACTCGAAAAATTACGTATTTTTTTATCCTTACTATCATTTAGATCAGATTCCAGAAAGGATCAGTATCAGAACAATAAGTTTGATGAAGAAACGAGAAAAGTGCTTAAAGACTTTTCGACAGATGACTTTGAACTTCTTTGGAAAAAGGAGTTAATGGAATTGGCGCAATGTAGATCATATGAGGAAATTCGCAAAAACAATAAAATTGATGAAATTATTAAAACTGATTTTTTCAACGATTTAAATGGTATGTATATGACACTGGCAGATTCTTATGGTGGTGATTTTGTAATAACTGATATATATCCTACCTTGGAAATTTTCCCTATTCAACCTCAGATAAATATACATTTACATTGTTTTTATCCCTTATCGCCCACACGGATACTTATTTTAAATCACATTATGTTTAAACAAGCGACAAATAGTATTTTATTGGAAAGTATGAAAGCATTTTCTCAAATTAGAGGGGGCTTGTTATCTATGCCTATAAATAGGTATGTTCAGCAGGGAAAAATGTCTCCAGAGGATGAGTTTATTTATCAACCACAGAAAGCATTTTCTGATGATGTGCAATATATTACAGCTTTGCAATTAAATGAAGCGCGTATTGGGATTGTTTTTCAAAAAGCGGAAAAAATTACTGATTCTGTTTCTGCATTTAATCGACGTATAGATACAAAGCAAAAATTTTTTGAATTAGAAAATGAGTTGAAAAAATAGATGGTTTATGCCGTCTATTTTGTATAGTAGTCATCTGCATTTCTTTTCTGCGTTTATAGAAGTCAGAACATTGTCCAACATAAACTTCTATATTGACTATGTAATGGCGGTCACGTTGACTAAAAATAGCAAAACCTCGTGTTCAAACGCGACTCTTTTTTGGGGAGCTAAGTACCACTGAAGGAAGCACATATCTGTAAGCCTTGAAGTACAGCCTCTCGGAAGTCAACGAAAAGAAAAATTTATTGACGTATGATGTTTTATTCGATTTCAATCGCAGAAAATAAAAAAAAGCCATACTCTAAGTCGAGTATGACTGTTCTTTCTCATTAAGTTTTAAGCGATAAATTTTTCCGTTGACTTGCCGCTTACTGCTGTGGTACAACGACGCCACGAAAGGCATTAAAAAATAGGATGCGAATTAAGCATCCTATTCGTGGGTAATCTTATACGATATGTTTTCATAGCTAAATAAAAGGTGTTCAGTTGGGGTCTCATCGAGTCCGCCAAGTGAAACTCGTTTGAACCCTTGAGGTTCAAGCGAGTTTTCCTTTTGTATACTGGGGCTGTTGTTTCCCGTTGCGTT
>HF998468.1:0-5908 GCA_000433775.1 Corallococcus sp. CAG:1435
AACAAAAGACAGCGTTTCAACACATTTTGCAGTTGCAATACAAATTTTTTTACTTAATTTGCAGTTTTTTGCGTATTAGTGTGGCGGTCGGGTGCATTTTTGAGGCAATTTCCGCATTGAAATTGCGTTGTTTGTGGTGGACTAGAACTTTTTTGCAAAAAAACGTCATTCTTGAATGTGGGCTGTTTGTGTAAGTTTCTTTCAAATGTCTGCAAACACTGTTTTTGTCAAAAACACCGTCAGACGTTTTTCGGCGGTAATTTTTGCAACGTGTTTCTGCCGAATCGAAAATTTTTGCAATGCAAAAGAAAATATTTCAGGGCAATTTTCATTTTTCCTGCAAAAAAACAAAGCGTGTGTTATACTGAATAAAGTACTAGTGTTCCGCACGGAGGAATTTGTTTGTATGGAAAAAGTATTGAAAACCGAAATTACCGCCGAAGACAGACAGTTTAATATCAACAAGTGGCTGTTTGGCGTTTCCGGCATAGGACGTGATATGTCCTACCAACTGATAGCGTCCTTTTTGCTCACCTACATTCAGTTTGGAATGACGCTGTCCATTGTGCAGTTCACCACAATCAGTCTGCTTATCGGCATTGCAGGCAGAATCTGGGACGCAATCAACGACCCCATGATGGGTGCAATAATCGAAGGCACGCACATGAAGTTCGGCAAATTCCGCCCGTGGATTTTGATTGGAGCAATACTGACAGGCACAATAATAATTGTAATGTTCAACGTACAAAACCTGGAAGGCTGGTCTTTCGTGGTATTCATGGCGGTTATGTACCTGTTGTGGGAAAGCGCCTTCACAATGAACGACATAGGCTACTGGTCGATGCTGGCAAGTCTTTCCAGCAAAAAGGAACAACGCAATTCCGCAACAATGCTGACGGTTGTGTTTGCAGGTTTGGGCGCATTCATTGCGCAGGGCGGAATATCTTTTCTCTATCCCGGCAACGTGCGACAGGCTTTCCGCTGGATATCCATCGGCGTGGCAGTAATTTTCATGGTAATGCAAACGGTAATGGTGCTGTTCATCAGGGAACGCCCCCGTGCGCAAATGGAAGTAAGCGAAAAGGTGTCCCTAAAACAAATGTGGAACACCATTCGCAAAAACGATCAGGTTTTGTGGATGACGCTTTCCATGTTGTTTTACAACATCGGCAGTTCGTTGTTGGTGGGTCTTGCCTACAATTTGTACTATCTGGAAATAGGCTACGACGGCAACGCCATTGTGTTCATTGCCATTTTCGGCGTTTTCAACATAGGCTCGCAGGTGTTCTATCCTAAACTTGCTCAAAAGTTGGGAAGAAAGAAACTGCAACTAATCTCAATAATCATCGCCTGCGTTGGCTATCTCGGCATTGCTCTTTTGGGTTGGACGTCCGTTTTGCCCTTCAACCTCATTACACTCAGCATTTTCGGCGTGTTTGTGTTTGTGGGGCAGGCGTTGTTCTACATGGCAAGCATCATCAACATGACCAACTGTGTGGAATACAACGAGTACAAACGTGGCGAACGCAACGAAGCGGTGGTGTCCACACTTCGTCCCTTCATGGCAAAGTTCGCCGACGCATTGAAATACGGAATTATAACGTTGGTGCTTACCGTTTCCATGGTTTACGGACTTTCGCAAAACATTTCCACGTTGGAAGTGCAAAAGGGGCATTTCGACAGGTTGGAAACAACGGCACAGCAAATTGAATATGTGGACAAAGTTACCGACTACCTTGTGTTGGTGCAACAGGACGGGGCTAATTTGGAGGAACTGACAACGGCAATGCAGTCGGACGGAATCTTGAAGGGCAAGCAACTTGACGCACGCTATCTCTCGGCCTTGGGCGATGTTGCGATAATGCAAAAAACGGAAGACGGTTCCACAGTGTTTGTGGCGTTTGTGCGTGACATGACGCAAAACGTGCCTATGGATGAAAACAAAAATTACACAATGGTCATTTCCGGCACAGATGCCGACGGCGTGCCTTTCAACGCCGCAAACGACAATTTCAAGGACGACGGCGACATTTCCATGCGTTTGTGGATTCGCATTGCGGTAACTATTGTTCCCGCAGTGTTCCTGTTGCTGTCGCTGTTGGTGCAAAACAAAAAATTCATCATCGACGAAAAGTATTACGACATGATGTTGGAAGAAATAGAAAAACGCAAAAACGCTTCGGCTCAGCAAAACGAACAATGACAAACCCCGGGCAGGTTTTGCCCTTTATAACGTTTTTTCCTCAACGTATATTTGTTTTTGATACAAAAAGCCTCCCTTTCGGGGAGGCTTTTTGCTTTTGTCCGCAAAAAAATCGTTTTCTACTGTTGCACAGCCTGTTTGACATTGTGCAATTTCCGTTTACGTTAGCAGGTAATTTTGCAGTTACGTTGCCGATTGTTACGTGTTTATCTACTGTGAAAAGGTTTTTGCGTGTTTTGGCAACAGTTTTGGTCGCTGTTTTTCTTACGGTTGTACAGTCCGTTTGTACATTGTGCAATTTCCGTTTACGTTAGCAGGTAATTTTGCAGTAACGTTACAGTTTGTTTCGGTTATATCTACTCTGAAAAGGTTTTTGTGTGCTTTGGCAACAGTTTTTGCCGTCCTTTTCTGCGGTTGTCGGGGGCAAGGTGAACTTTTGCGTTACTCACCGTTTTTTTGGCAACACAGCGAATAAAAGCGTTGCACGGGGCAACAAGGTGTCAAACTTCATGCAACCTGCAAAAATTTTCGTCAAGCGACGGATTGTATCCGTCCGGCAAAGGCGTGGGACGTGGGACGTCGGCATGTGATAAAATTCGCCTTTTAGTAAAAAACAAAAGGGGCTTTGTAAACTTGACAAAAGGTGCGGTGCGGTGTACAATACCTCTACAAACCTATCGAGAGTGACAGAGAGACGGACTCAATGAAGTCACAGCAACCTAAAATACTGTTAGGTGCTAATTTCCGCAAGAGAGGGAACATTTCCCTGTGTGGCAAAACCCCTCTTGAAAGATGGGACGGCGAAGGATTTTTGCCAAGTTTCGTGGTCTTGTCTTGTGCGACAGACCATTTTTTTTGCAAAAACCGCAACACGCCTTCGAAGGTTCAAAGGAGAAAGTAATGAAAACCAACAAGACAAGATTTTTCACAAGCGAAAGCGTAACGGAAGGACATCCCGACAAAATGTGCG
Source organism: Corallococcus sp. CAG:1435 (assembly GCA_000433775.1). Lineage (GTDB taxonomy): Bacteria > Bacillota > Clostridia > Christensenellales > CAG-314 > Fimimonas > Fimimonas gallinarum. The sequence goes on from HF998468.1 coordinate 3,174, forward strand.
ACCAGATTTCCGACGCTATTCTGGACGCAATTTTGCAGCAGGACCCCAACGCACGTGTTGCCTGCGAAACGGTGGTTTGCACGGGCACGGTGTTTGTAATGGGACAAATCACCACCACAGCCATTGTGGACTACGCAACGGTAGTAAGAGATACCGTGCGCAACATAGGCTACACCCGTGCCAAGTACGGATTTGACGCCGACAGTTGCGGCGTGATAATTTCCCTCGACAAGCAATCGCCGGACATTGCTCTCGGCGTGGACAAGTCGGACGAGTACCGTGACAGAGGGGAAATTTTGGACATGTACGGCGCAGGCGACCAAGGAATGATGTTCGGTTACGCATGCGACGAAACGCCCGAATACATGCCTATGGCAATAACGCTGGCGCAAAAAATCAGTTTGCGTCTTGCGCAGGTAAGAAAGGAAGGCATTGTGGACTACCTGCGTCCCGACGGAAAGTGCCAGGTAACGGTGGAGTACGACGGCGACACCCCCGTGCGTGTGGACACCATCGTGCTTTCGGCGCAGCACAGCCCCAATGTGGATTCCGCAACTATCGCCAAAGATATGATAAACCTTGTAATACGCAAGGTGGTGCCTCTCAACCTGCTTGACGAAAAAACAAAGTACTACATCAACCCGACGGGACGTTTCGAGTTGGGCGGACCTGCCGCCGACAGCGGACTTACGGGCAGAAAAATTATCGTAGACACCTACGGCGGTTACTGCGCTCACGGTGGCGGAGCATTTTCCGGAAAAGATCCCACAAAGGTGGACCGTTCCGCAGCATACATGGCACGCTACATCTGCAAAAACGTGGTAGCGGCAGGACTTGCCAAAAAAATTCAGATTCAGGTTTCCTACGCAATAGGCAGAAGCAAACCTGTTTCCGTGGACGTCAACACCTACGGCACGGGAGTGCTTTCCGATGCGGCTTTGTCGGAAATCATTGCCGACGAATTTGACCTTCGTCCCCGTGCGATAATCAATCTGTTTGGTTTGCAACGCCCCATCTACCTTGCTACGGCAAGTTACGGACACTTTGGCAGAGAGGGTTTCCCCTGGGAAAAGTTGGACAGAGTGGACGACCTCAAAAAATACATCGCACAGGAACAGTAAAAATTGGAATTGACGGTTAAGGGAACTGTTGCGGGCATTGTTTTCCGCAACGAAGAAAACGGCTACACGGTGCTGAGTCTGGAAACAACCGACGGAGACGACATTGTCTGCGTGGGTTGTTTTCCCATGCTTTCCGTCGGCTCCGTTATGGAAGTTTCTGGTAAAGTTTCCCTTCACAGCAAGTACGGCGAGCAACTCGCCGTGGAAAGTTACCGAGTGGTAAACCCCACCAGCCGAGAGGGAATCGTGCGTTACCTTGCAAGCGGTCTTATCAAGGGCGTGGGTGAGGTTACCGCCAACAACATCTACAACGTTTTCGGCGACGACACCTTCGGCGTGATAGAAAACAATCCCGCTTTGCTTGCAAAGGTCAAAGGTATTTCCGCAAAAAAAGCAATGGATATTGCCAATGCCGTTGCGGAACTGAAAAATATGCAGGAACAAATCATGTTTTTGCAGTCTTTCGGTATTACAACAAACCTTTCCGTCAAAATTTACAACATCTACAAGACGGAAACACAGCGTCTGCTCAAAGAAAACCCCTATCGGCTGATAGACGACGTGGACGGCGTGGGATTTCTCACTGCCGACAAAATAGCGCAAAGCATGTCCGTCCCCAAACAAAGTCAGTTTCGTGTCAGGGCTGCGATGGTGTACGCTCTTAAAGATTCTGCGGAAAAACAGGGCAACACTTTTTTGTACTTCGACGACCTCATTGCCCGTTGCACCGAGTTGTTGCAACTTGACCTTTCGGAATTGTCCAATCTTGTGGAAGAGACCGTTTCGCAACTTGTGCTGGAACCGACAGTCAAGTGTTTTGAAGTGCAGGGAAGAAGAAGCATTGCCCTCATCCGCTACTACAAGGTGGAAAAATCCGTTGCCTACAAATTGCTGGATCTGAACGCCTCGGCAAAACGTATTCTCATCGACGCCGACAGCCTCATTGCGCAGTTTGAAAGGCTCAACAGGATAGAGTTTCACCCCAGCCAGAAGGGGGCAGTCAAGTCGGCGCTGATAAACGGAGTAACGGTCATCACAGGCGGACCAGGCACGGGAAAAACCACAATAATACGTTGTATTGCGGAAATTCTCACTGCAACGGGCTTGCGGTTGGAATTTTGCGCGCCCACGGGCAGGGCAGCCAAAAGACTGTCGCAAAGCACCGACCGTGACGCAAAAACAATACACCGTTTGTTGGGATACGAGTCACACGACGGCAAAATGATGTTCAAGTACAACCGAAACAACACCCTGCCATGCGACGTTGTGGTGGTGGACGAACTGTCCATGGTGGACGTAACGCTTATGTACAGTTTGCTTTCGGCGTTGGAAAACGGCACACGCATTGTGCTTGTAGGGGACAAAGACCAACTGCCCAGCGTTGGCGCAGGCAACGTGCTTGCCGATATTATCAAAAGCGGCGTGGTGGAAGTAAGGTATCTTTCGCACATCTACCGTCAGTCTGCCGACAGTCTTATCGTTTCCAATGCCCATCTGATAAACCAGGGGCATATGCCGGAAATAAACAACCAAAGCAAGGATTTCTTTGTAATGTCCATTTCCGACTTCAACGAGGTGGCGCAAACGGTAGTGCAGTTGGTAACCACACGTCTG
>HF998468.1:5918-32539 GCA_000433775.1 Corallococcus sp. CAG:1435
CACACGTCTGCCCAAATTCACAGGTTTGCCCTCGTCGGAAATTCAGGTTCTGGGCGCATTGAAAAGCGGCGTTGCCGGCGTGGAAAACCTCAATTCCCTTTTGCAACAAGCGCTGAACCCCTTTGCCTACGGCAAGGGAGAGTTGCAGGTAGGCAAAAACGTCATCCGTGTGGGGGACAGGGTGATGCAAACGGTAAACAATTACGAGTTGCCCTTTGTCAGATATCTCACCAACGGAAGCGTGGAAAAGGGACAGGGCGTTTTCAACGGCGATATAGGCGTGGTGCAGGCAATAGACAGGTCTTCGGGTACCGTCAACGTGCTGTACGACGACAACAGATTTGCCACCTATTCTCAACAGGACATTTTCGACATTCAACTTGCCTATGCCATCACCATTCACAAAAGTCAGGGAAGCGAATTCGACGTCGTGGTGGTGCCTTTGGTAAACGGACCGCCCACCATAATAAACAAAAATCTGCTGTACACGGCAATTACCCGTGCTAAAAAAGCGGTGGTGCTTGTGGGAAGCAAAAAAGTGCTGGCTCTCATGGTGCACAACAACTACATTGCCGCCCGCACCACAAATCTTTGCAGATTTTTGAAGGAACAAAACGACAATTTACGCAAATTTTTCAGTACTACGTCCACTTCGGCGCAGTCGGAATGGAAGGAAGAACAATGAAAAATTTTTGGCGAAAAGCAAAAGAAGCGCTACGTGAAGCGTTGGCGCCTTCAAACGCCCGTTGTATTTGTTGCGGCGACGAGGTTTTCGACAGGTTGGGCTTTTGCGAAAATTGCCTCAAAGAAGTAACCTTCAACAACGGCAAAACGTGCAAGTTGTGCGGAGTGGCGTTGCACGGCGAGGAAGACTATTGCGGAAACTGCGCTTTTGAGAAAAACTACTTTGACAGGTGTTTTTCGCCCTTTTGCTACGGCGGGGCGGTGAAAAAGGCAATTTTGAAGTTGAAATTCGGAAAAATTGCCACCAACGCCAAAGTTTTTGCAAGGTATCTTGCCTATTGCGTCAGCAAAAACGACGTGCATTTCGACTTGGTAACATTTGTACCTATGACAAAAAGGGCAAGAAAACAGCGTGGTTACAATCAGGCGCAGTTGCTTGCCGAGTACTTTTGTGATACAATGGATATTGACGCTCCCGTCAGTTTGTTGGAAAAGGTAAAGGAAACGCAAAGGCAGGAAACGCTCAACAAGGCGCAACGAAAGGAAAACCTTGTGGGTGCCTTTGTTGCCACAACGCCTTTGGACGGGAAAAACATTTTATTGATAGACGACATCAAAACCACAGGTTCCACCCTCAATCAATGCGCCCGTGCATTGAAAAAGAAGGGTGCAAAAAGTGTGGTGTGCCTCACCGTGGCTTCCCGAGAGGAAAAGACTGCGTGGGAAATTGAGGAGGAAGTATGAGAAAAGGTTTTGCTGACGAACAGTACAAAAAATCTTTCAAGGTAACAAAAAAGCAGTACGGCAGGGCAAATGCCTCTGCTGTGAAAAAACTGCAAAAAATTGCCGACAAGGTGGAAGCGTTGGAGGAAAAATTCGTTGATCTTACCGACGACCAACTTGCCGAGCAAACGCAGGCTTTCCGCACGAGATATGCCGCAGGCGAAACGTTGGACGACCTTTTGCCGGAGGCTTATGCCGTGTGCCGTGAAGCGGCAAAACGTGTGCTTCATCAAAGACACTACTACGTGCAGTTGTTGGGAGGTATTTCTCTGCACCAGGGACGCATTTGCCAGATGGCAACGGGCGAAGGCAAGACGCTGACGGAAACATTGCCTGCCTACCTCAACGCCATTGCGGGAAAGGGCGTTCACATAGTAACCGTCAACGAGTACCTTGCCGTGCGTGATATGGAATGGATGGGCAAAATTTTCCGCTTTTTGGGGCTTACCGTCGGCGTAACACTCAATCAGATGAGCGGCGAACAAAAAAGACAGGCGTATCTGTGCGACATCACCTACGGCACGAACAACGAATTCGGCTTCGACTATCTTCGGGACAACATGGCAACGTCAAGGCAGGAGCGTGTTCAGCGTGGACTCAACTTTGTCATTGTGGACGAAGTGGACAGTATTCTCATCGACGAGGCACGCACGCCTCTCATCATTTCCGGTCCAAGCGGCAAATCCAAGGATATGTACCTGAAAGCCAACAAATTTGTCTGCACGTTGCAAAAATCCACCAACGTGGACGAGGAGGGAAAAACTTCCGACAAGGACGAGCAACCCAACGGACATTACGTTGTGGATCAGAAGGGCAAAAACGTTCGCCTTACGGACACGGGTATTGCCAAAGCGGAAAAGTTTTTCGGGCTGAACAACCTTTCCGATCCGGAAAACATGGAACTGAATCACTACATCAACAACGCTTTGCGTGCCCATGCAATAATGCACCGTGACGAAGACTACATTGTGGAAAGGGGCGAAGTGGTAATTGTCGATTCCTTCACGGGACGCAAAATGGAAGGCAGAAGGTTTTCCGACGGCTTGCATCAGGCAATAGAGGCAAAGGAGCATGTAACCGTCAAGGAAGAAAACAAAACGCTTGCGACAATAACCTTCCAAAACTACTTCCGCATGTACCACAAAATGAGCGGCATGACGGGTACCGCCAAAACGGAAGAAAAGGAATTCAACACCATCTACAACATTGACGTGGTGGCTATTCCTACGCACATGCCGTTGATTCGCCAAGACCACAACGACAGGTTTTACGCCACACGTCAGGACAAAATCAATGCCATTGTTAAGGAAATCGTCAAAAGGCACGAAAAGGGACAGCCTCTGCTTATCGGCACGGTAACGGTGGAAAAAAGCGAAATGCTTTCGGAATTGCTGAAAAAGGAAAAAATCCGCCACAACGTGCTTAACGCCAAGTTCCACAGGCGTGAAGCGGAAATAGTTGCCCAGGCAGGACGTTTCGGCTCCGTTACCATTGCCACCAACATGGCAGGACGTGGTACCGACATTTTGTTGGGCGGCAATGCGGAATTTCTTGCCAAACAGGAAATGAAACGCCTTGGCTACGAAGACGAGGAAATCGAGCGTTCGGCAAGTTTCGTCAAGGGCGACGTTGAAACGGCGGAGTTGCAACAGTTGTATGCGCAACTTCTGGAAAAATACCGCAAACAGACGGAAGAGGAAAGGCAAAAGGTTCTTGCCGTGGGCGGTTTGTGCATTATCGGCACGGAAAGACACGACTCTCGCCGTATCGACGATCAGTTGCGTGGACGTGCCGGCCGTCAGGGCGACCCCGGCGAAAGCATCTTTTTCATTTCCGCCGAAGACGATATCATTCGCATTTTCGGTGGCGATTTGATTCAGCGAACAATGTTGCTTGCAGGCAGCAACGGGGAAAATCCCGTGTTTCAGTACAAGGTTGTAAACAAAATTGTGGCAAGTGCGCAAAAGCGTATCGAAGGAAGACATTTTTCCGCACGCAAAAGCGTTTTGCAGTACGACGACGTAAACAATCAGCAACGCAAAGTTATCTACCGTGAAAGAAACAGGGTGTTGGACGGCGAAAACGTGCACGAGGAAATTTTGTCCATGGCAAACGACTACGCACGGGCGGCGCTGGAAGACGCATGCGATGCGGAAGAGGACGTTTCCAAGTGGAATCTGGAAGAGGTAAACAAGCGTCTTGAAAAGTACTTCCCCGTGGAATCTCCCATTATCACGGAGGCGACATCGGCAAGACAGGTGTGCGACCAACTTGCGCAACTGTGCAAGGACACTTTGCAGCAACGCAGCACGCAGGAACATTTTGACGAGTTTGAGCGTATTGCCCTTCTGAGAACTACCGATGCGCTGTGGATGGACCACATCGACGCCCTCAACGAACTGCGACAGGGTGTAGGCTTTCAGTCCATCGGACAGCACGACCCTCTCGACGTGTACAAAAAAGAAGCATTCAGTATGTTTGAAAAACTCAACGAACAAATTGAGGTACAGACAATACGTGTTTTGTTTTTCGGAGAACTTCTCAAAATTTCCGCACCCGTTCAGCAACCGTCGGAGGACATCAACCCCGAAAAGAAACTCAACGGTCCTTGCCCTTGCGGCAGCGGTAAAAAGTACAAAAACTGTTGCTACCCCAAAGACAGGGCGAAACAGCAACAGCAAAGCCAACCCGACGAAGAGCCACATCCCCTTTCCAAAAAGGAGGAATACGCTCTGAAACGTCAGCAACGCAAAAAAGACAAACAAAACCAACAAAAAGGATAAACGGGAAAACACAAAATGATTCAGATAGAAGATTTGAAGGTTCAACTGCGGGAGTTACAGGGCAAACTCAACGGCATAGGGGAAAGTTTGAACATTCCCAAACTGACGGAGGAATTGCAAACGCTCAACGAGCAGCAACACAAAGCGGATTTTTGGGATGACGTCAAAAATGCCCAGCAGGTAAGTCAGCGTGCAAAAAACATTCAGGACAGGATGGAAAACTATTCCAAACTGTGCAAACGCACGCAGGACCTTGAAGAACTGCTGGACGTGTGCGACGACCAGTCCATGTTGGAGGAAGCGTCGGAAGAGGTGCGGCAACTTTCTCAATCGGTAAACGAAATGCACATTGCCACGTTGCTTTCCGGCAAATTCGATGCAAACAACGCCATCATGACGTTGCACGCAGGCGCAGGCGGAACGGAAGCGCAGGATTGGGTGCAAATGCTTTACCGCATGTACACACGCTATGCCGAAAGACGTGGCTACAAGGTGCAACTGTTGGACTGCCTCGACGGAGAGGAAGCGGGCATCAAGTCCGTTACTTTTCAGGTAAACGGCGAAAACGCCTACGGCTATTTGAAAGCGGAAAAAGGGGTGCACCGTCTGGTGCGTATTTCCCCGTTCGATGCGCAAAAACGCCGTCACACAAGTTTTGCTTCGGTGGAAGTAATGCCGGAATTGCCCCAGGACAACGACATAGTAATCGAAGACAAGGATTTGAAGGTGGACACCTACCGTTCGTCGGGAGCAGGCGGTCAGCACATCAACAAGACGGAAAGCGCCATTCGCATCACCCACATTCCCACGGGAATTGTCGTTTCCTGTCAGACGCAGCGCAGTCAGATTCAAAACAGGGAACAGGCAATGCTTATGCTGAAAAGCAAACTTGCGGAACTCAAAGAGCGTGAGCAAATGGAAGAGGCAATGTCTTTGAAGGGGGAAATCAAAAAAATCGAGTGGGGCAGTCAGATTCGTTCCTACGTCTTTTGCCCCTACACTTTGGTAAAGGACCACCGCACCAACTTTGAAAATCCCAACATTGCCGACGTAATGGACGGCAACATTCAGCCCTTCATCGAGGACTATCTGCAAAAAGCGTTCTGACGGTGTTTTGCTCGGCAAAAGACACACGGTTTTGAAACAGAGTAAAATTTTGCGACGCTTTGTGTTTTGCACAAAGGCAACACTGCGCCGTTAAGGTGCGGAATTGTGCAAAATTTGCGGTGCGAAATACAACAAGAGCGAAAACTTTTGCAAACGAAAAATGCCCTTTGCAATATTTGCACAGTACAGAACTTTTACATTAGATATTAACCATTTGTAAAAGACAGGAAATATTTCAACAGACAGAAACTATATGTGAAGACAGAAAGTTTTTTTCAAATTGTAAAAGAGAAAATATTTACAAAAGACTACTTGTAAAACACAAAAAAAGATTTTTAACAGACATAAACCATTTGTAAAAAACAGAAAATATTTTCACAAGACAGAACCTGTTTGCAAACGGTACAAACTACTTGTAAAAGACAGAAAGTATTTGCACAATATTAAAACTGTTTTTAACAAGACAGAAACTATATGTGAAAACAGAACGTTTTTTCAAATTGTAAAAGAGAAAATATTTACAAAAGACTACTTGTAAAACACAAAAAAAGATTTTTAACAGACATAAACCATTTGTAAAAAGCAGGAAATTTTTTCAAATTGTAAAAAATATTTGCACAAGACAGAATCTGTTTGCAAACGGTACAAACTACTTGTAAAAGACAGAAAGTATTTGCACAATATTAAAACTGTTTTTAACAAGACAGAAACTATATGTGAAAACAGAACGTTTTTTCAAATTGTAAAAGAGAAAATATTTGCACAAGGCAGAACTGTTTATAAAGATATAAATTACCTGACAAAGACAGACACTATTTGCCCACTGAAACTATCTGCAACGGACAGAAATTTTATGTAAGGTTACATATTTTGTAAACGGGAAAACAGTGCAATACGAAAAAAATCAGGCAACGTCAATGACGTTGCCTTTGTTTGTTGTGTAGCCGTTAAAGGTGGTGTAAGAGGTTACAGCAGGGAAACAATCTTGTCGCAAACGTCTTTTGCGCACAAACCTTGTGTAACTTTCAGGCATGCCCGTTGCATTTGTCGGGCAACATCAGGCTGTTGCAACTTGTCAACGGCGTTTTTCACGTCGGGAAGTTTTTCAAGTTTAATCACGGCGTTTTCCGATTGCAAAATTTCGGCGTTTTCCCTTTCGTTTATTATCGTCTTTTCCCTGATTATTATGGGCAGTTGTTTGGACATTGCTTCAAACAGCGTTGTTGCTCCCGCACGGGAAACAATAACGTCGGCGCAGGACATCAGTTGGTCCATGTTGTCCACAAAGCCGTAGTTTACAATGTCCGTCTGACGGTACTTTTTTTGCATTTTTTGCGTTTTAATAAATTCACGCTTGTTTTTTCCGTTGACGCACAGTATTTGTACGTCGCTGTCCAACAACCGTTTCACAACCTTGCTGTTTTGACCTATTCCAAATCCGCCGCTTGCCACAAGCACGGTAAATTTGTCTTTAAGCCCCAGTTGCTCACGCACTTGGCTTTTTTCCGGTCTTTGCAAGAATTTTTCCGCCACGGGAAAACCGCAGGCTATCATTTGTTGCGGCGTAAAGCCTTTGTCGGCAAGTTGCGAAAATGCGTGCGTCGTCGGAGTAAGAACGTAGTCGCAACAAATTGCCGATTCCCACAAGGGGTGGGGCAAAATGTCCGTAAGCAACGCAAACGCTTTTTTGTCGGCAATTTTCCCCTGCCGTTTCCACAGGTCGCACAAAATTGCGCAGTAGGGGTGTACCGCCACAAGAAAATCAAAGTTCATCAGGCGTACACGTTCAAACACGTCGTCGGCAATTTTTTCCACTTCCTTTTGCGCTATTCCGCTGTAACGTTTGTTGCTGTTGCGAAATTTCAACGCTTTCCAAAAATAGTCGTAGGTTTTGGGAAAAAATCTGCATGCCCACAGGTACCCCAGTTTGTTAAACTGGTATTCCCAGCCGTCATTGCGGAATATGTCCACAATTTCGCTTTGTATGTCCATTTTGGCAAACTGCGCCGACAGCACCTTTGCAATACTGTTGTGCCCTTCGCCCGATGTCATTGTGAGAATAACTGTTTTCATATTTGTTTTTGACGGCGTTGTTTGCGGATGAAATCAACCACAAAAATGCACACTCCGATAATAATAAAGGTGTAGTAAGACAAAAATCTCCAACTGAACACCGACCAAAACAGTACGCTTTCCGCAACGGAGGTCAAAATCAGCAAAAATGCGCTTTCCAATGCGCCGGAGTTGCCCGGCGTAGGTACTGCGGTAACGGTCATGGAAACGTACACGTTGAGCGTCATTATTGCAAACATAAGGTCCCAACTTGGCGTAACGGCGTTTCCTGCCAGCGCCACCACTACAAAGTAGGGCAACATCATGGACAAAAACAGTTCCCCAAGGCAACACACCGTCAGACAAATGGCATGCAACGGCTTGTGAAACATTATTACAAATGCCGAGCGGAAGTCGGAAGCCACACGTTTTGCACGCAAAACTATTGCGTCCTTGCTTTTAATCAGTTTCATTTTGTGTCCCAGCGTTAAAAACCACCTTGTAAGCGTTTCCATAAGTTTGGGAAACACCGCAAAGGCAATAATAAGCAACGGGATACTGCAATTAAGCGCAAAGCCTACCCAACCCAAAACTAAAAACCAGTTGCGTTGCGATTCGTTGGTAACGTAGGTGTACAGTGCGTCTTTGTTGAACACCATCAGGCACATGGAAATTGCCAGCAGCAACAAAATGTTGAAGCAAAACTTAATGAAGATAACGGCGGTGCTTTCCCCTCCCGTCAGTCCTTTTTTGTGCAGGTAGTGTATCTGAAACGGTTGTCCGCCGGAAGAAAATGGCGTAATGTTGTCGTAATACTTGCCTATCAGGGAAGTTTTCAACGACATCAGCAATCGGAATTTGCCCGTTGTGGCGTGCAAAATCACAAAGTACTTCATTGTGTCAAGCACAATCATGGTAAGCAGGGTAAGTACCGACGCCACGGCGTACTCTACACGGATGTTTTTCCAAATTTCCGAAAAGGTCTTTTGCCCGTCCGCTGCATTCATGGAAAGTTGATACATCAGCACAATTGTCAGCACCAGCACCGCCACAAAAAATATGTTGCTCACCCACTTGTTTCCACGGGTAGGCTCGTCCACTTTGCGGTTGGCGAAATTCTCCTTCGCCAACTGTAAGTCGGTGGGAGATTTCTTTTTGGCGTCAACGTTGCAAGATGCGTTGTCTGTTTCCGTTTCCTGCTTCGGACATTGCGTTTTTTCGGGAATGTCTTTCATAAACTACCTTTCAGGCAAAAGTCAACTTACATTATATCACACCCAGCCGTTGCTTGCAACAGAGCAGCAGTGCAAAGTTGTGTCGAAATGCAGCGTTGTCTTCGACTTGTTTTGGCTAAGCAATTTCGATGCGTGAACGGATTTTAATAAATATGTAAATAAATAAGCATTTGAATATGCTTTTTTATGAAAGCGTAAACATACTTTATTTAATGAAAACGTCAACATACTTTATTTAATGAAATAGTAAACATTTTTTAATGAAAAACCAAACACTTTATTCCATTCGGCAGCAACAACCGTAGATTTTGCAACCATGGCGTTTGCAAGTACCGCAGTAAGCGGTGTTTTGAGCGTTTCTGACTTTGCAGTTTGTAAAAAGGTAGGTAACAGGAAAATGTGAAAATGGGGCAAAAGACTTTTTGCCAATCCGTTGCAAACAACAGACACTGTCGCCTGTTGCCGTAAAAATTTCAGGCACAACCTGAATGCGTTTTCTTGTATCAAAAAACAAAGGCAAACGGACGTTCCGCAGTTAGCTGAAATTTGCCGAGAAAAAACGATTCCACAACAAGGCGTCTTGCACAAGTCCTGTCGTAAACAGTGTTTTGAGCGTTTCTGACTTTGCAGTTTGTAAAAAGGTAGGTAACAGGAAAATGTGAAAATGGGGCAAAAGACTTTTTGCCAATCCGTTGCAAACAACAGACACTGTCGCCTGTTGCCGTAAAAATTTCAGGCACAACCTGAATGCGTTTTCTTGTATCAAAAAACAAAGGCAAACGGACGTTCCGCAGTTAGCTGAAATTTGCCGAGAATAAACAACCTAACGGCAAGTGCGTTTGCAAGTACCGCAGTAAACGGTGTTGGGGGACGTTTTTTGCTTTTCGGTTGATGTAAAGCAGTAACGTTACCGCATGTCAGTCACACAAAAATGTAATTTTTCAAATTTTGCGAAAAAATTTTAAAAAAATTGGAAAAAATTACTTAAAAAGTGTTGACAAACAATTAAAAGGTGGTATAATGTTAGCAGTTGAAGACGTTGAGTGCTAACAATCAAATAAAAAGATTGCCAACAATAACACCGAAAGCCTCGACAAATTTCTAAAAAGGAGATAACTACTATGAAAAACTATGTGGTAAGAAGAAACAACGACATTTTGGAAGACACTTTCAACAGCTTTTTCCGTCCTTTTTATGTGGATGAGGAAGCGGCTGTTATGAAAACAGACATCAAAGAAACGGAAAACGAATACCTGATGGATGTTGAAATGGCAGGTTTCGACAAGAACGACATCTCGTTGAAGTTTGAAAAGGGTTACCTCACCGTTTCAGCAAAGAAGAGCGAAAAGGACGAAAACGCCAACTACATTCGCAGAGAACGTGCATGCAGTTGCAGCAGAAGTTACTACCTTGGTGACGTAAACGAAAAATCCATCAAGGCAAAGTACAACAACGGCGTTTTGGAAATTGTTGTCCCCAAGGAAAAGAAGGAAGAAACATCTCATTCCATTTCCATCGACTAATCCTGAAAAACGGGACGGCAGGCAAAACATCGGCGTAGGCTAATCCTTTGCCGCAAATCGTTAGGGAAAGTCCCCTCCGTCACACCTCCTTAGGTTTTGTGCGGAGGGGCTTTTTTCAAAGATTTGCAAAAACTTCGCCTGTCGCAGGACGAGCAGAGGTGCAGGCGTTTTGCAGATGCAAGCGCCACAGGCAAAACTTTGCAAAAGACCTCATTTTGCAAAAGTCATCTGCCGTCGTGCGGTTGGTAAAAGAAAAAACGTACATTTGCCCTGCGTATAGGGTAGCAATCGCCAAAGTAGCGGTAGGTAGAGGTGAAAGCAACGCAAAGCAAGGGCAAAATCTACAAACAAAAAAGGTGAAAATCTACAAACAAAAAAGGTGAAATATGAAAAAATTCAAAACGGAATCTCAAAAAGTACTTGACATAATGATAAACTCCATCTACACCAACAAGGACATTTTCCTGCGTGAACTTGTTTCCAACGCAAGCGACGCTTTGGACAAGTTGGCGTATCAAAGCCTTACCGACGGTTCCGGTCTGGACAGAAGCAGTCTGGAAGTGCAAATTTCCGCAGACAAATCGGCACGTACCCTCACGATAAAGGACAACGGTGTGGGCATGAGCGCCGACGAGTTGGAAAACAACCTCGGCACGATTGCTAAAAGCGGCAGCGAGGCATTCAAAAAGAGTGTGGAAAATGCTTCCGACGTGGAAATAATCGGTCAGTTCGGCGTGGGATTTTATTCGGCATTTATGGTGGCGGACAAAGTGCAGGTTTTGTCGCAAAAACAAAACGGCGAGGCTCACCTGTGGACGAGTTGCGGCGCAGAGGGGTACGAAATTGCTCCTGCCGAAAATTGCGGAAGGGGAACAACGGTTACGCTCACCTTGAAAGCGGACACCGACGATGAAAACTACTCCAAGTATCTGGAAGAGTACACATTGCGCAGCCTTATTAAGAAGTATTCCGATTACATACGCTACCCCATCAAATTGCAGGTGGAAAAGGAAAAAGATGGGAAAAAGAGCGTGGAATGGGAAACGGTCAACAGCATGACTCCGTTGTGGAAGCAACCCAAAAAGGACATAACCGAGGAGCAGTACGACAGTTTCTACATGGAAAACTTCTACGACTACGAAAAACCGCTCAAAGTTATTCACACTTCGGCGGAAGGCGTGGTGGATTACAAAGCGCTGTTGTTTATTCCGTCGCACGCCCCCTACAACTACTACAACAAGAGTTACGAAAAGGGGCTTAAACTGTACACCAACGGCGTGCTTATCACCGACAAATGCGCCGACCTTATTCCCGATTGTTACAGTTTCGTCAAAGGTCTTGTGGACAGCGAACTGACCCTCAACATTTCCCGTGAAACGATACAGCAAAACAGACAACTTAAACTGATTGCTTCCAACCTGGAAAAGAAAATCACGGCGGAACTTGCTTCCATGTTGCAGGAAGACCGTGAGAAGTACGAAAAATTTTTCCAACAGTTCGGTTTGCAACTCAAATTCGGCGTGTACGACAACTGGGGCGCAAAAAAAGAGCAGTTGAAGGACTTGCTGTTGTTCCACTCCGTCAAGGAAAACAAACTTGTAACTTTGAAGGAATACGTTGACGGTATGGCGGAAGGTCAAACGGCAATCTATTACGCAGCGGGCGCAACTGTGGACGCCGTCAAAAACCTGCCTCAGGTGGAAAACGTTACGGCAAAAGGCTACGACGTGCTGTGTCTGACAGACGATGTGGACGAATTTGCTTTGAAGGTGATGGAAAAGTACAACGACAAACCTTTCAAATCCGTTGCGGACGAAACGGTGGAATTGCAGGATGAAAATGCCGACCTTTCGGCTTTTGTCAAAAACGTTCTGGGCGACGCCGTTGCCAAGGTTAAATGTTGTTCGCTGGGTGCAAACCACCCCGTGTGTCTTTCCTCCGAGGGCGAACTGTCCATCGAAATGGAAAAGGTACTCAATTCCATGCCCAACGGCGGTAAAGTTTCGGCAAACAAGGTGCTGGAAATAAACACCAATCACCCTGTCTATGACAAATTGAAACAACTTCTGGAAAGCGACAAAGACAAATTGACGGATGCGTCAAAGGTGCTGTACCAACAGGCAAGAATCATCGAAGGTTTGCCTGTGGACAACGCCACGGAACTTGCCCAACTTGTGGCAAAGTTCATTGCCGCCTGATTGCAGAAAATATAAAAAGCGGAGATTTCTCTCCGCTTTTTTTTGTTGCCTTTCAGCATGTTTAAGAACAGTTTTTTTGCATACGTATGTATATTTTCGGTACAATTTTCGTTACCTTGCCTCAAAATTGCCTGTTGTTTTCAAAAGACGCAGTACAAATATTGCATGCAAGCCTTTACAACTTGTAAAATTTTCCTTTGACGTTTTGTTTCAATGGTCGTCGTCGTTTTTTCTCCGTGGTATTTTTTTTCGTTTCTTTGCGTTTCCGAACGTTTCTGTTACGAAGCAATTTTTTCAAATTTTCCCGTCAAATTTTCCGCATTTTTGTCTTTGTCTTTTTGTGCATTGTTTTGTTTGTTTAACTGCGTTGCCACGTTTGCCTGACGTTACAAATTTTACGTGTCCATTCCCTCTGCAACAACAGCCGTTTGTGTTTGTGCTTTTTCCTCATTTCCGCTTTTTGTGTTTTCAACAGGTTTTGACGCAGGCATTTGCTAGTTTTATTGACCAAGTTGCGTTGACGTAAATTTTTTATGCGGTGTAAACACAAAGTTATCTGTCGTTGTGGCAAAAAAAATTGCACAAAACATGCGCAAAGTGCCTTGTTTTTGACGGAATAAGGGCTTTTTCGACAAAAAAAAGCGTCAATTATGCAAAAAAATGTTGAAAATGACTTTATTATGTAGTAAGATGAATATACATTGGATACGTATGCCGATGAATATTGTTAAGGAGAATATTGACATGCCACAGTGGCTTAAAAATGCAGTATTTTACGAAATTTATCCGCAAAGTTTCTACGACACCAACGGCGACGGTATCGGCGACATAAACGGTATCACGCAAAAGTTGGATTACATCAAACAATCGGGATTCAACGCTCTTTGGCTCAATCCCTGCTACCTTTCCCCCTTCATGGATGCGGGCTACGACGTGCAGGACTACAAGCAGGTAGCCCCACGTTACGGCACAAACGAAGACCTGTACAACCTGTTTGACGAGGCGCACAAGAGGGGAATGCACGTAATTCTGGACCTCGTTCCCGGGCACACCTCCGATTTGCACCCGTGGTTTTTGGAAAGCAAAAAACCCGAGAAAAACAAGTACAGCGATTTTTACATCTGGTCGGACAGCGCTTGGAGCAGACCAAACGGCTACTCGTGGGTGGCGGGAATGTCTGACAGGGACGGCTGTTACATGCTCAACTTTTTCAACAGTCAGCCTGCACTGAACTACGGCTTCAACGAGATAACTCAACCTTCCTGGCAAATGTCCTACACCGACCCACGTGTACAGGGTACCTTTGAGGCAATACTCGACGTGATGCGTTTTTGGCTGGACCACGGGTGCGACGGTTTCCGTGTGGACATGGCGGACAGCCTTGTCAAAAACGACGAGGAAAAGGTGGCAACGGCGTCGCTGTGGCGCAAAGCCCGTGCAATGCTGGACAAAGACTATCCCGAAGCCATGATGGTGTCGGAATGGTGCAATCCTGCCCGTTCCATCAACATGGCAGGTTTCCACTGCGACTTTTTGCTCAACCACTACAAAAAACTTTCCTACTACGGATTCCGTTTTATCAACAAAAAGGGACAAAACAAAAGTTACTTCTGCAAAACGGCTCACGTTTCCGCCAAAAACATGTTGGCAAAGTATCTTGAAGATTTGGCAATAGTGGGCGACAGGGGTTACATAAGCGTAATTTCCGGCAACCACGACACCGAGCGCATTTCCTACACTCTGGACGAAAGCGAACTTCGCCTTGCCTACACAATGCTGCTTACCTTGCCCGGCGTTCCCTTCTTCTACTACGGCGACGAAATAGGCATGCGTTACATTCCTCAACAATCCAAGGAAGGCGGTTTCCACCGCACAGGTTCCCGCACGCCCATGCAATGGGACGCCACGAAAAAGAACCTCGGTTTTTCCGACGCCGAAGTTGACAAACTGTACCTTGACGTGGACAGGCAGGCAAACGCTCCCTGTGTGGCGCAGCAAATGGCGCAACAAGATTCGCTGTGGAATTTGGTGTGCAGCCTCAATCGGTTGCGCAGCAACCACCCCGATTTGCAATCGGACGGTAAATTGCAGGTGCTTGTGTGCGCCGACAACGGTGTGCTGTGCTATCGCCGTGGCGAAAACATTGCCGTAGCCTTCAATCCCAAAGACAGGGCGGCAATGCTTCCCGTCAAGATGGGAGAAGTTTTGTTTGAAACGGGTAAGGCGACTGCAAGGGGCGAAAAAACGTTGCTTGCTCCGCAAACGGCAGTTGTTTTCAAACTCAGACAATAATAAGGAAGGTACTTTATGAACAAAACCATCGTTGCAATAATTTACGACTTCGACAACACCCTTTCCACCAAAGACATGCAGGAGTTCACCTTCATTCCCTCTTTGGGGATAACCGCCGACGAATTTTGGGCGCAGTGCGACAAAACTTCCCACGAGTACAGCATGGACCACATTCTGGCATACATGTACCTCATGGCAAAAATGTCCAAGCAAAGCGGTGTGCCCCTTTCCGCCGACAAACTCAGGGAAATGGGCAAAGGTGTGGAATTTTTTGACGGCGTCAAAGAGTGGTTTGCACGCATCAACAATTTCGGCGCAAGTCTGGGGCTGGAAGTGAGACATTACATCATATCCTGCGGACTCAAAGCCATGATTGAAGGTTGCGACATTGCCCACGAATTTTACAACATTTTCGCCTGCGACTATGTCTACGACCAAAACGGCGAGCCTGTGTGGCCGTCGGTGGCGATAAACTACACCAGCAAAACGCAGTTTCTGTACCGCATCAACAAGGGCGTAGAGGACGTGGGCGAGCACAAAAGACTCAACATGTACATGCCAAAGAACCAGCGTGTCGTGCCGTTTTGCAACATGATTTACGTCGGCGACGGTCTGACGGACGTTCCCAGCATGAAACTTGCCCGTCAGCGTGGCGGTTACGCAATAGGCGTGTACCGCAATCCCGAGGACGCCAGTTACCTTGTCGACGAGGAACGTGTGGATTTCTACGTAAAGAGCGACTACACGGAAAACAGTCAGATGGACGAGGCAATGAAAGCCATTTTGCAAAAGATATGCGCTCAGACTCGTTTTTGGCAACTGTCGGAAAAATCCGTCAAAAACAATCAGTAAAACGCAAGCAAAGCAAAACATTTGCAATGTTTCCTCTCAAAAAAGCAGGCGAAAACAAACGTCTGCTTTTTTGTTTGTCTGCGGTTTTTGCAAAAATGCCAAAAAACGACCTTCAATGCCCTTTTTCGACGGCGACGGTCGGTTATTCTTTTTCAAAGGACTTTTGCGGAGGAAACTATGTATTGCAAACGTGTGGTAATATTGCAGCAATCCAACGCCAGATTTGCCGAGCGTGGCAAGGAACTGTGCGGAATGGTGAAATTTGTCAACAGGGAAAACACCGAGGTTACCGTTTTCGTAACCAACGCCGACGTTACCTCTTTCGGAGAGTGGTGGATAATGGTGGCGTTTACCGACGGTATTTTTGCAAAAAACCTTTCTACCTTCAACAATTTTGTGTTCACGCTGCCGTTACATTCGTTGGATGAAATAGGATGTCTTCTTGTCAAACGTGAAGACGACTGCTACGAGGTGGCGCAAGGTCAGTACGGCACGCAAAATCTGACAAATGTTTTGCGACGAAACATTCGCAGTTGCGAGGACAATTCCACCCCTTACGAAAAGTTTGTGGCAAGCACGGAAAACTTCTACGAAGGCGCCGATGTGGAAAAACTGAAAGCCGACGCCGACGGCAGGTACAAAAGCGTGGAGGAGTACAGCAACGCTTTCGAGCGGTACTACGCTGCGGGCGGTCAGGACAACTACTATCAATCGGTAAAAAGGGAAATAGGCAAGGTGTTTTTGCAGTTTCCCCCCTATTATCCGCTCATTCGCAAGTACCGAGAGTCCTTTTTCGTCAGGATAGACTTTCCCTCGTCGGAAAAGTACTTTGTACTTGGACTTTTACAGCAGGAGGGAAAAATCCGCTACATATGCTACGGACTGCCTGCGGAAAAAGAGGGTTTCAGCGATAAGGATTTTGTGTTTGTCAACAACGCTCCCACCAACTTCTGGATGCTTTTTCAGGACGCCGACACCGGTCAGATTACCACCCTCACACAGCCTGTGTAGCAACAAAAGGCTTCTTTTGCGTGAACTTATCTTTCCGGAAGCGTTGCGCAACTGCGCCTTTCCTTTCAAATTGACGCTTTTGCGGCGGAAAATACCTTTCGCCACCCTTTCAACTGTGCAAAAAGTGTTGCAATTTTATAAATTATGACGTATAATTAAAGCCTATGTAGTATCTACATAAGGAGTAATGTAACAATGTTCAATAAAACTACTACCAAAAAACCTCTAATCTTGCTTGTTGCTTTGGTTTTGTGCGCAACGTTGCTGTTTGCCGCATGCAACCCCGCAAACGCATTTGTTCCCGTGGAAATTCCCGCAGAGGCACAAGTGGAAGGCAACGGCGGTATTGCAGTTAAATACGGCGACTGGATATATTATGTAAACGGTTACGAAAGTAGCGCCACAGCCAACAATGCCTACACAACGGATGTGCGCACAGGCGCAATAGTGCGCATCAAAGTGGCGGATCTCGAAGACGTAATCAAAATAAACGACCAGGACCTTTCCTCTTCCAAAAAATCGGAAGCCATCAAAAAGGCTGTTGCCGAAAAGGCGCAGATGGTTGTGCCAAACTTCTACTACACAGGCAACACAACTTCCACGTCGCTCAACGGAATTTACATTTTCAACAACCGTCTTTACATCACCACACCCAACACCGAATTGGATGCTAACGGAAACATTCTCAACAATCAACTTGTGCTTACAAGTTACAACCTCGGCGGAGGCGATGTAGTGCGTCACTATGTGTTTGAAACAAACACGCCGCAACTCAAACTCAGTCAGGTTGGAAACGACGTGTACGCAACCTTCATTTTGGACGGCAAACTCAGCAGTCTGAAAGTCGGCGAAAGTGAAGCCACCGTCATTGCGGAAGAAATCACCTCTCCCACATTCAACGGCGACTACGTGTATTTCCTCGATAAGGACGGCTCCATTTGCCAGTTCAAGGCAGGCACAACGGAAAGTAAAGTTGTGGTGGAAAACACCTCTTCCGAAGAAACAAACACGGAAATTACCTACACGATAAGGTCTGTAAACGGCGAATACGTGTATTACACCGTCAGCGACGGTTCGCAAACGTCCGGTCTCAAACTGTACTACGCAACTGCGGAAAGCAGCGGCAACATCGTGCTGGACACCCTTCCCAGTGGCAGTTACTACGGTTGGCAGGACAAAGTGGTGTACACAGCAAGCGTTCCCGAAGAACCGGTAACAATGTACGGCATCTGGACGGCATCTGCCGACGGTTCCGACAAAACGGAAGTTCTGGACGCCTCTCAAAACTCTTCCACAATCACTCTCAACAAGTTGGAAGGTAACATTTTGTACTACACCACAAACAGCGTTTCCTACACTTTGGATTTGTCCGACCCCGACGCTCAACCCGTGGCTTATGCTTACAGTTTGTCTTCCACGGCAACAGGTTGGTCCGTTCCCGATGTTTTGGGCGAATATGTGTTCTCTTTGGGTACAGGCACCGTAAGCGTTGTGAAGTTCAACCCTGTTACAAAGCGCAACTCCGCATCCACGGCAGTTACTTTCACAGTGGTGGAAGAAGACAACAAGTAATTTAACAACTGAAAAGACGGCAACTCTGCCGTCTTTTTTTTGTATAATTTTGTCGACTTACTTTTGTGCATTGCACGAGGCAGGACCACTGCAACATGCATTGCCGATTGGGAAAAATCGGGCAAACATTTTTCGGCAGTGTACTGCAAAAAAGTTACAGTAAAATTGTGCGTTGTTTTGCCCCGTTGCATTTGTCGGCTAAGTTTGAAACTTGCACACAACGGCGTTTTTAAGAAAGTCTTTGCGTTGCCTGCCAGACGCCGAATTTTGTTTGGTAAAAAATTTACACGACAAAAAAATGTGTTGTTTTTGCGTACATTGGACGTAAATTGCAACAGTAAAATTTGCCGTACTGCCGTACTATTTTTTTGTGTATTGTTGTAAAGTGTGCTGTATTTGGCAAACACAAGTTTGTGTAACAAGGCTACACGTTAAATTTAACGTTTCGGTTTTTTCTTTTTTTGTTTGAGTTTTTTTACATTATTGCAAAACTTATTATCATTGGTATCAAAAAATATGGTTGCCTGAATTGCAGTTTTTGTCGCAAAAAAGTTTGAAACACAGCCATTTTTTGTGTGTTGTTGCAATGTGTGCCGTATTTTGTAAGCGAAGATTTCCCAATAAGTTTACATGCAAAATGCCGTTGACTTTTTCCCGTCGGACATTTTTACAAAAACATCTTAAATATTGGCGCAACAATACGACTGTTTTTGCTGTGTACAATTTCTGCAACGAAGGCAAACTGCAATTGCGAAAAAATAGACGAAACCTTTGCTTAATTTCAGTTTGCAAACATCTTTTGTTGTGTTACAATATTTTTACAACCGAAAAAAACTGCGGGTAACGCACCTGTGCTAAAAATGTACAAAATTCTGCACGGGCATGCATTTTTGTGGGGGAACGGCGTGAAATTCGTCGGCAGTCCCGCTACGGTAAGCCTCAAAAGAGGACAAGTCCGAATGCCCGACCGTATGTAATCAGAGCGTATCTTCGATGTAAAGACAAGGCTCTTTTTTGTCAGGCAATTAATCGCAGTTGCCGACATTCCGCAAAAGTTCAAAAATGCGTTGCTGATTGCGTTTTCTTCGGTACACGGCGGAACATTTTACGCCGAAAGGAGAAAGAAAATGAGAAAAAAGTTGGCAATTTTGACGGCAGCGGTAGTAATTCTGACATGCGTTTTTGCCTTTACGGCATGCGACGACAAACCCGAAATGCAAACTCTTTCCGAGTTGACGCTGCCGCAAATGGAGGACAATCAGGCTTGCGTTATCATCAAGGAAGGGGAAAGCAAGTACTCTTGCTTTGTGGTAACTTTGGGCGAAGACGGCACAACGGCGCAAAACGGCGAACAATTGTTGCAGTATTTGCAAGAAAAGTCCAATCTTGCGCTGAATTGGCAGGACAGTGCCTACGGCAAATATCTGTTGGGAATAGGCAACATAACCGCCGATGAAAGCAAGGGCGAATTTGTGGCAATTTTCACCAGCGTGGAAAAGGACAAGGGCAGTTGGGCAGGCGTGCCGTCCTATCAGGCAGGAGAAACGGAGTTGGTTTCTTCCGCTGTGGGCATCAGCGAAATGACAGTCCAACCCGGTGCGGTAATTTACTTCGAAATTTCCACATATTGATTTTGCTTGTATGTCTTGCGATTTTATTTCAGTACATTGAAAGGGCGATTTTGCCGTGAAAGCAATTTTGTAAAATTATCGTAACTAATAAGGCAGTTTGTGGCAAACAAAACACGCACAACTGTTGCGTGTTTTACTCGTGAATTTGCAAGGACGGTTTGAAGTTATGAAAACAAAAAGCGTGGGGAAAAACATAGCGTTGAAACTGTGCGTAACGGCGATGTTCGCAGCCGTATTGGTTGCAGGCAAGGAAGCGCTTGCTTTTTTGCCAAACATTGAAGTGGTAACAATTTTCATTGCCTTGTGCGCCTATGTGTGGGGGCTTTCGGTGGCGATACCCGCCGTTTTGGTGTTTATTGCGGTAGATATGGCCATTTGGGGCATAAACACATGGGTTATTTCCTACCTTATCCACTGGAATTTTGTGGCGTTGTGTTTTCGTTTTCTTGCCCTTCTCAAAATGAAAAACCGTGTGCTGACATCCGTTGTGGTGTCCCTTTCGGCAATAATAATCACATTGCTTTTCGGCGTGCTTACTTCCGCCGTGGACACCCTCGTCGGATTCACGGGAAAGGGATTTTTCCTTGACACCGAAATGATTTTTGCACGCTTTGTAACAATGTATGTTTCGGGAATCCCCTTCTACGCCACGCAAATTGTGTGCAATGCTTTTCTGTTTGCCGTTGCGTTCGTACCTCTTGTACAACTCAACAACAAAATGCATCGCAGATTTTTCCCCTATGACACTTCAAAACACATTGTCGCAGAACAAGTACAACACAGCCAAACGGATTTTTTTGAGGAAGTATTGGCATTCGACCAAGACGAGCCTCAACGGCAAATTACCTGCCCCGATTTCGCACGGGAACAGGACGAAGTTTCGGAAGAAAGCGTGCAGCAAACGGCATCTGACAATGCACAAGAGGCAGAAGTTCATTCTTTGCACAACTGACGAAATTGTACAAGATTTTTTGCACCGTACTGTAAAAACGGTGCATTTTTGTTTTTTAGTGGTGCAGGCAAGCCTTGCGTGTCTGTGTTGACCACGGTTACTTTTCAGTCGTTTTACGTCAGTATGTCTTAAAATTTACGTTGTGTTTAGCAGGCGTAAAAAGGGCGAAATTTGCAGTCCGTTGTAACACAGTTTTTTCGTCGTGTTTTGCTTTGGAAATGGATTGTACGATATATTTTGAAAATTCGTGTTGACCACGGCTACTTTTCAGTCGTTTTACGTCAGATTGTCTAAAATTAAGTTGTGTTTACAGGCGCAATAAGGGCGAAATTTGCAGTCCGTTGCAGACGCAGTTTTTTTTGCGTTTTGCTTTGGAAATACGCTATACGACAGTTTTTTTGTAAAAATCCGCTTTGCCAACAGTTTCACTAAAATCCTTGTTGCCTGCAATCTCGCCCAAAACAGCATTGTTCGTTGCCTTTTTCAATTTTCGGCATTTGCAGTGTCTTTTTCTGCCTGCAAAAGTGGCGGTTTCACTAAAAAAGCAAATATTCCCCCTTGAAAATTGACAAAAGAAAAGTATTGTCTTATAATATTTTAGCAGTTTGGGGTTTCCCGTTTACAGTAATTCAATGCACAAGAGGAGCATTTTATGGCAGAGAAACAATTTGTTAAAGAAATTGCCGACATCAACACGGATTTTCCCCAATGGTACACCGACGTTGTGTTGAAAACGCAACTTGTGGACTACGGTCCCGTCAAAGGCACGATGGTAATTCGTCCTTACGGTTACGCCATATGGGAAAACATACAAAAGGAACTTGACGCCCGTTTCAAGGCTACGGGGCATCAAAACGCTTATTTCCCCATGCTTATTCCGCAAAGTTTGCTCAACAAAGAGGCGGAACACGTGGAAGGTTTTGCACCTGAAGTGGCTGTCGTCAACTACGCAGGAGGCGAGCAACTTGCCGAACCGTGCGTAATACGCCCCACAAGCGAAACGATAATTTGCAGCATGTATTCCAAGTGGATAAACAGTTACCGTGATTTACCTTTGAAACTCAATCAATGGGCAAACGTGGTGCGTTGGGAAAAAACGACACGTCCGTTTTTGCGCACATCGGAATTTTTGTGGCAGGAAGGGCACACGATACACGCCACAAGGGAAGAATCGTTGGCGGAAACGTTGAGCATGCTTAAACTGTATCAGGATTTTGCCAAAGACGTATTGGCAATGCCCACCTTTGTGGGACAAAAAAGCGAAAAGGAAAAGTTTGCCGGCGCCGAAGCCACCTACGGAATGGAAGCCATGATGTTGGACGGTAAGTCTTTGCAGGCAGGCACAACGCACCATTTCGGACAGAAATTCAGCAAAGCCTACGACATTCAGTTTCTTGACAAGGACAACACCAAAAAATACGTGTGGCAATCCAGTTGGGGAGTTTCCACCCGCCTTATCGGCGCAATAATAATGGCGCACGGCGACCAGCGTGGTTTGGTACTTCCCCCCAAAATCGCACCCATTCAGGCAGTTGTCATACCCGTTGCGGCGCACAAAGAGGGCGTTTTGCAAAAGGCGGAACAGGTAACAAAATGGCTCAAAGATGCAGGAATACGCACTCAACTTGACGTGCGTGATCAGTCCCCTGGATGGAAATTCAACGAGTGGGAAATGAAGGGCGTACCTGTCAGGTTGGAAATCGGCCCGAGAGATATCGAAAACGGCGTTGCAACTTGCAGCCGAAGGGACACCTGCGACAAACTCTCTTTGCCTCTCGACGGAATTGCCATTTCCGTTCAGACATTGCTGGAAGAAATTCAACGCAACATGTACAACAAATCGTTGGCGTTTCGTGACGCCCACGTCAAACTTGCCCACAACATGGAAGAGTTGGGACAGGTTTTGGACAGCAAATGTTTTGCCAAGGTGGTGTGGGACAAAGACCCCGCCTGCGAGGCGAAATTCAAGGAAAAATTTCAAGCCACCGTGCGTGTAATGCTGGACGAAAAACCCTTCCAGGATGTTTGCACCTGCTGCGGCGAAAAGGGCAAAGACATGGTTGTCGCCATTGTCGCCCGAGCCTACTGATTTGTGGCGATTTTGCCCTGCAATACGGTTGCAACAAAACTTCAACTACAAAACGGCGTGAAAAACATGCCGTTTTTTGTTGCAAAAAATCTTGCGTTGCGGTGTGCAAAAATGTCTGACTGCACTTGCCGTCTGTGCGCAGAAAAAATATTTCGGCTGTTGGTTTGGGTGTTTTTTGCGAAAGATTGTGTAACGCAAAATTTTTCCTAACGTTTTTGGTGCAACGGCTTTTGAGTGCAGGAATTGGCAAACGGTGTAAACGCAACAAAACACCGTTTGGTAAAAACGAGTGTCTCAAAGGCGTTAGTGCGTACGAAACAACAGAGTAAAAACAACTTTTACTATTTCAGTTTGCCGTTGTTGTAAAATTGTGCCGTTAAAAACGCTTTTCGATAAAGCAAGGTTTGTTAAACTGCTTTTACCATAAGTAAAACTTATGATTTGATAAATAAAAATTATTATAAAACCCGTTGCAAAAAGTTGGAATATTTTTTCTTTTGTGATATAATTTTTGCTAGTCAGGCGAGGAGACTCCGAACATGAATTTAGAGGCTTGGCGTCTGGAATAATAAATATATTTATTAAAAGGAGTAAAGAAAAATGAAAAAGGTTCTTGTAATTGCTCTTGCAGTAGTTATGACTCTTGCAGTTGTTGCTTTCGCTGCTTGCGCAACCGAACAAACAGTTACCGGTAAGTGCCACTATGCATCTAAATGGGGCGCATACGGCTGCATGGTTGACGTAACCGTTAAGGGCGACGTTATCACCTCCGTCAAGCTTTACACCGACGCAGAGGCTGCAGCGGCTGACAAAAACTGGAATGATGCTCACCGCACAACACCCAGTTGGACAAAGCCTGCCGAAGGACAACTTGGTTATGCTGCAACAGAAGCCGCTTATGCAACATGGATTGAAGACACATTTGTTGGCAAGACAGTTGCAGAAGTAAACGCTTACGTTGCTTCCGCTACCGCTGACGGACAAAGTGTTACAACCGAGGGCATCAACCTTGAAGGTGCTACACAGTCTGCTGCACGTGTTATCGTTGCTGTTAAGGACGCTCTTTCCAAACTTGCAAAGTAATTTAGTTTGAGAAAACAAAAAACCACGCTTTGTGCGTGGTTTTTTTGTGCCTAAAAGCCCTGTTTTATTGCAATGTTGCAGACGTTTTGTCAGGTAAAACTCTGCTTTGCAAATTTGCCCAACGGCAAAAACTTGCGACGCCGATGTAGCAACTGACGTTTGGGCAACTTGGCGTTTTCAACCTGTGTGGCAACAAAAACTTTTTTGCAAAAACCTTTATGGCAAAAAGGGTTTTTCGCCCAAACTTCCACAATGCGTGTTGCGAAAATGCCTGTTTGTAGCAAGCAAAAAACCGTTGAGGGCTTTGCCTCACTGCAAAAGGCAATGCACATTGTTGCCAAAAGGTCGGGGGATATGGTAAAATATACGGGCAAAGAGAAAATACCATGAAAAAATTTTTACCTGCAATAATTTTAATATTTGTTTTGACGTTGTGTGTTGTAGTGCCGCTTTCGGCGCAAGCCGATACCGCCACGCACACAGGGCAGTACACGCCCTCACACGGCAAGTACACCCTCACCACCATCGTGGACAACACTACAAAAAATCCCGTCGGCGTGGCATTTTCCGGCTATTACTTTGGCGCAAGCGGCATTCGTGTTACGGTGCAACTGTATTCTTCACCGCAACTGGACCTCAACTTTTGGATTGGCGACAATCTTTCGGGAAGTATGTTGCAAACAAGGGAAATGCTGGTGCAATTTTTCGACGAGGTGGACAGTTACATTGTGTCGATAGACGCCTGTGCAAACACGCAGTACGACGGCACACTTCAGGATGCTTCGGACATCTACCGTTACAACAATGCAAAGCTGGGTGAAACGGTGGAAATTTCCGCCGAAACATTTGAAATGTTGCAGATAGCACGTGAAATGTACAACGACACCGACGGTGCTTTCAATCCTGCGGTGTACCGTTTGGTGGATTTGTGGGGATTTTCCTCACGTATCTATTCCTACGGCAACTTCGGTTTGCCCTACGACAGAGTTGTTACTGGCGAGTACTTTGCCGAACACGGCTATCCGTTGCCCGAGCAGAAGTACATTGACGCCTTTTCCGACGGCAAGTTCACCGATTATTCCGAAAACGCCGTTACGCTCACTCAACAAGACGGCAAGTACTACGTAACCAAGAACGTTGCGCCTGCCGTTGTGGACGGTGTGGAATATCAGCAATGGTTGGATTTGGGCGGAATTGCCAAAGGTTACGCCGTGGACGGCATCAGGCAAATGCTGGACCAACGCAATCTTGAAAGGTACTACGTAGACGCCGGCAGCAGCAGTTCGCTGTACGGCTTGGGGGTGGGAGGCAGCGAAATGACTCTCAACCTCACCGACCCCTTCGACCCGTCGGCAATGTTTTTGCCTAAAATGCTGTTAGGCTTTTACGTGGGCAAAAGTTCCGTTTCCAGCAGCGGTCAGTATGTTCGCAAGTACACGACAAACGGAGTGGAGTACTCTCACATCATCGACGGTCTGACGGGTGCGCCTGCGCAAACGGGCGTGAAAGAGGTGCTGGTGGTAATCCCCCAAAGCGAAGGACTGTGGGCAGGAAAGGGCGACTGTCTGACAACGGCATTGACTGTTATGGGAAGACAAAAAACCGTCGACTTTGTAAACGGCTATCTGAAAGAGCGCAACATCACCATTGTGGTAGTGTACGAAACAATGGACGGAGGAAAGCAGATTTTGTCCAACTTGGACAAAAACGATATCGTCAACAAGGGCGAAAATTTCGACGAATTTCAGTGGTCGCTGGTCAAGCAGGAAGACGGCACCTTTGTGTACGATGCAAACGCTACTTTTGTTACACAGCAGGACGTGTACAAAACTCTTGTGATAGTGCTGGCAAGTTTGCTGGGCGTGGGCGTTGTGGCTGTTGTGGTGTACCACCTTGTAAAGGGCAGGAAAAACGCCTTGTCCAACGTTCAGAACGCCCGAAGGGACAAGCCTTTCAAAATCACCGACATTGTCGTGTATCTTGCGGTGGTGCTGGTAATCGTGGTGCTGTTTGCGGTATTTTTCGGGGAGGAAAAAACTTCCATGCAGACAGTTTCCGTGGTGGACGACCAAACGGGCGAACAGTTGTTTTTCTGCAATGTGATACGCAAAGAGTACAAGACAAACGACGGCAATTCCGACGGTTGGAAAATTGAGGTAAACAGCCTCGCAGACGGTTTGGAAGTTACTTTCAGCAAAGAAATAGATGGCGAAACGCACTTCAACAAAATGAAAATTACCTACGGCACAACGCCGACGGTGAAAATGACCGATTCGCTGTGCGGTTTCCATCAGGACTGCGTGTACGCTTTCGGCGAGGTAACGACGGCAGGCGGAGCAATAGTGTGCAGTCCCAACAGACTGAAAATTCTTACGGAGTAGCGTGTACCTGTTTTGTTGCAACGGTAGCAAAAATCTTGTAAAAAAACGGCTAAAATTTTGTAAAAGAACGGTAAAAAAAACGGTAGAATTATGACGGCTTTCAACAAAACAACTAAATTTTCCGCAAAGCGTGTAGCAATGCTTTCGGTGCTTTGCGCCATGGGACTCATCATGTTTATGGTGGAAAGTTTGTTTCCTCCGCTGTTTTTGCCGGGGGCGAAAATGGGCTTGTCCAACATATTTTCGCTTCTGACGGTAATTTTGCTGGGACCTGTGGACGCCTTGGTGCTGGTTTTGGTTCGCACAACGTTGGGCAGTATGTTCACGGGAAACATGTCCACTCTCATGTACAGCATGACGGCAGGTGTAACAAGCGTGATTGTTTCCTGGCTG
>HF998468.1:32555-63834 GCA_000433775.1 Corallococcus sp. CAG:1435
CTGTTGGTGGAATTTGTCTATCCCAAGGTTAGCATTATTGCCATTTCCGTAGTGTCCGCCGTGGTGCACAACCTCACGCAAAACGTAGTCTTTTGCCTGGTGAGCAACACTCCGGAAATGTTTTCCTACATGCCTTGGTTGGCGTTGCTCGGCGTTGTGGCAGGCATAATCGTCGGCTTTGCCGTGTGGTTTATTTTGCGAACGGTACCGATACGAACATTTGCTTCGGTGTTGGGCGTTTCTGAAGAGCAGTTCGCCGTTGCAGTGCAACCCCATGCAAACGGCAAAACGGGTTGCTCCGTGCAGGAGGCAAACGAACCTCTTGCCGAAAAAAACGATGCAACACAGGAGGTTGTCGGTGAGGCACCCTCCGACGGTCAAAAGGGTGATGCCGAAAATTCCGACGCAGCAAAGGGCGGCAACGAATAAACAAAAAGTGTATTTCCGTGCAACACGGATGCGGGAAAATGTGCGTCAGAAGTCAACGGCACAGATATCAAGGCAAACTTGCGTTGCGCAACAAAATGTACAGGCGGTTTGTAAGCGTGTTTTAGTCTGGTTTGCAATTTGCAACAGCCAGTCGGTCAAATAACCGCCGACAACGCACCTGTTTTGCTGTCAGGCACGTTTTTTTGCAATTTGTGCGTGTGTAACAAGTTTTTGTCGGCACACAAACTCACTATCATGAGCCTTGCAAAGGAAAGAAATATTTTCTGCGTTGCCTCGGGCAAGGTTTCAACGTAAATTTTGCAGTTTGCAGGCTCGTCTGCGTTTTCAGGCACGTCAGGGGAGTTTCACAACGTTGGAAGGTAATTTACACAATGAAAAACATTCTCATTTTCAACGATATATCAGGCTTGGGCAACTGCTCTATGAGTGCCAATTTGCCTGTTTTTTCCAAACTTGGCTACTACTGTATGCCCGTAGTTACGGCGGTGTATTCCTGTCAGACGGGTTTCGGAAATTTTCATTGCAACAAAAACTGCAACTTGTCCGTTTTTGCGCATGATGTTTTGGCAAACAGAGTTCCCGACGTTGCCTACGTCGGTTTTTGCGCCGACGCAGACATTTTGCAACAAGTTTTGGAAATTGCACGCACTTTGCCCTGTCCGCTGTTTGTTGACCCGATAATGGGCGACAACGGCAAATTGTACCCTGTGTTTGACGACGACTACGTCAAACTTATGAAAAAAGCGGTGAAAAATGCATTTTGCATTTCCCCCAACCTCACGGAAGCATGCCTTCTTGCCGATGTGGATTTTGAGCAGTTGCAGGAATTTTCCCGTCAGCCCACGTTTTTGGCGCATTGCGGCAAGGTGTTTGAAAACTTCACGGAAATTTGCGGCTGTCAAAACGCCGTGATAACGGGGGTGCAGTGCGGAGAATATATTGGAAACATAGTTTTGCAAGGCAATGCCCCTGTTAAGTACGTTACAAACGACAGAGTGCAGGTAAACTATTCCGGTACAGGCGACCTGTTCAGTTCCGTCTTGTGCGGATTGCTCATGAAAAAGGTCAGTTTGCTCACTTCCACACAGTGTGCCGCCGATTTTGTTTTCCGTGCCGCTTCCGCTACCGCATGCACCGACAGAAAATTCGGCGTAGACTTTGCCCAAGTACTGAATTTGCTGTAACGTGTCGGCAAAACTTGTACCTGTGGGAAACAAAGTTGTACGTTTTGCCTTTTCAGAATGTCGCACGGTTTTCCGCAGATTGTTTAAGTTGCGTGGCAACGTAAGTGTATTTTCCCTACATCAGCCCTCGTTGCGTTTCACCGTACGACGTTGACGCATCATGCGTAGCCTTAACAACGTAAATCTTTTTCAGTTACTTGCCGTCAGGAATTTTCCCGACGGTTTTTTATTTCAAAACAATCCGATTTTTTCGCATGGCGTTTGAATGTTTTTTTGCGGAAAGTTTGTAATTTCTCAATACGGTGCAGAAAAAAAGTGCCGTTTTTTATTGTTATTTTATTCGGTTGCATATTTTTGCCCACAATACGCAACGTGCCACGGCAGGTGTTCGGTAACGCAGGCGCAGTGTAGGTGTCAGTGTGTTGTACGCCAAAAGCAAAAACTGCAAAAATAAAACTCTGCAAATTGCCGTTGCAGAGTTTTGTTAACAATTCAGCGTGCACGCAGTAAACCTGTTTTCAGACGGTGTGTTTTTTCCGTATGCTGTCCAAATGTGCAAGGAATTCCACCGACCAATCGTACTGTTTGCAAAATTCGCCGAAGTAGTTGCCTTCCCCTGTCAAAAGGTAGTCCCAGTAGTCGCAGGAAACAAGCGATTTGTCTATGTCGAGTTTTGCCCGTTGCCATTCCACGCAGGGGATTTCCACCGATTCCAGCGTTTTGCGAAGTCGCCACACGGCGTCACGGTAGAGAATTTTTCCTTTGTCCGTCGTGCTGTCGGGCCACAAATGCGCTATCGCATCGCCCATGGTGAGCGTTTTTCCGTTGTAGGCAAGCAACAGCGCAAAAAGTTCCTTGGATTTGGAGGAGGAAAATTTGATTTTGTTGCTGTCCACGAAACAGTCGAAACTGTCAAACATTTCCACTTTCAACACACGTTTTTTGTTTTGTATTTTGGAAAGCAGTATTCCAAGTTTTGCCACGTTGTAGGGCTTGTACAAAAATCCCACCGTGTGTTTGCGTACAACGGGCGGAAGGTCCTCTTCCGTAACGGAAAGCCCCGTTGTAAACACAATTTTCAGCGACGGGGCAATATCCGACAACTTTTCCGCAAGTTCCACCCCGTTTATCCTGGGCATGTTGATGTCCAAAAAAGCCGCATCCACACGGTTTTCCGCCACGTATTTGCACACGCTTGCCGCATCGTCCTTGTAAAATTTGTAATCCACGTCGTATTCTTCTATTATCTCGTTCAAAAAAGCATGCAACGCACTCATTTCGTCGTCTACGACAATTACTTTCAATCTGTTTTTCCCCCTTTGGTTTTCTTCAACCGTATGGTTACCTGCGTTCCTTTGCCTACTACGCTGGTAATTACAGGTTCGGTGTCGAAAAGCAAACGCAATCTTTCTTTGGAATTGTTTATTCCGTGCGTGCCGTCTTTTATTTGAGATGTGTCAAAGCCGTTGCCGTTGTCCGTTATTTTCACTTCGATTAAGCCGTCAACCTCTTCGGAAGAAATCATTATGAAACCGTCTTGCTTTTCATTCACTTTGCTGTACTTCAACGCATTTTCAATAAACGGTTGCAGAGAAAAGGCGGGAAGGCAAAAATCGGTAACGTCCACGTTGTAAATGACGTTGAAGGGGTTTTTCTTGCCCGTGTTGATAAAGTCTACGTAGCGCGCCAGGTTTTGCAGTTCCGTTTCAAAGGAAACAATCTCGTTGTCCAGCAACGAAAGGCTTTCCCTCATGTAGTCGGAAAACAGTTCCAATGTGCTGTCGCCTTCCTGCAAGTTTGTGTGGTACATAGATTTTATTTTCGTCAGTGCATTGAAAATAAAGTGCGGTTTCATTTGTGCCACAAGCACTTTCATTTTCAGTTGATTGTTTTGTTGACGGAATGCTTCGGCTTTACTTGCTTTTTTGTCCGTCATTACAAAAAAAGCAATGTAAACGCCTATGAAACACAGTATGCAAATCCAGATGTAGGACACGGACAATCCGTTGACGTAGGGCAAAATACCTGCAAAACAGAGAGAATTTGCCGTGTGCAAGCCTGCGCAGGCAAAGAAAATTCCCGCCGAAAAACCGAAAATGGCATTGTCGGCGTCGAGAATGGCGCAACGCACGTCGGTGATAACGTAAAACACGACAGCCACAAAGAGAAAGAAAAAGTGTCCCAGAATTCTGGCACGGCTGTCAAACAGCAAGACATAAAGGGCAATGTTTATTGCGGCTGCCACAAACAGAGGGTAAAGAGGCAGTTTTTGCCCCTTTTTTTGCAAGTAATCCTGACGGAAAAATATCAAAAACGTCAGTTCCGTTCCCACAAAACCTATTTCAGAGGCAATTTCCTGCACAATTTCCACCTTTTCCCACCCTATTTCACGGTAGAAAAACACCATATCGGGGGAAAAGAATGCAAACACCGAAAGGAACATTGCAATAAACACCGTGATGGCAGTGGAGGTGGAGATTGTCAGCATGGAAACAAATTCCACCAGCATCAGCACCGCCAACAGCAAAGCGGATATCAAAGAAAAAATGCCCAAACCGAAATGTTGGGATGTGTCGGGCGTGCCGTTTGAGGGAAACGCCAGCAATATTATGCTTGCCGCAAAAAGCAACGCAACGTTTGCTGCAACAGACAGGATACGCATTATTTTTTTTGTCTTCATAACATTCATTATACAGTAATCTGTAATTTTCCGTCAATTAAAGTTGAAAAATCTGAAATATTTTTTCACAAAAAGTCGGTTTTTTAGCACTTTTTTAGCAGTATTTTTTCTACAATACCGATGTTAGCGGTTTTGAGGATGGTCGCTGTTTTTCCAATACATTGTGCCGTCCGAGTACCGCAAACATACAGCCGTTTTGTAAACAATGTCAAAGCGGTTTGTTAAGTAAAATTTTGTGAAGGAGATTGTTTTATGAAAAAAGCGTGTAAGTTGGCTGTTGCCAAAAACGCAGTTGCGTTGTTTTTTGCCTTGTGGGTGTTTGCCATGCCTTTGATACCGACGGGTACATTTGCAATTTTTCAGATAGGAAATTTGGTGGGCATTGCGGAAATTTTTGCTAATCCCGAAATCGGAACAATTCTCACGGGCATTTTGATTGTGCCGCAAATAGTTTTGCTCTTGGTGGTACTTATCATTTCAATAAAAAACCTGGTGCTTACAGCGAAATCTGCCAAAAATCCCGAAAACGCAAACGCCGTCAAGTTGAGAAAATCTTGTAAAACAGGCACAGTGGTGGCATTGTTCATCCTTTACGTTTTGTGCTACTGGGCTATTGCTTTGGGATACCTGCCCTTGCATTTTTTCAACGTAATCGTCTACATCGTTTTGCTGGGTGCTTTTATTGCCACAATAGTTTTGGGCAAAAAAGCCAACAAAGCCATTTCAAAAGCGTTGGCGGAACAAAAACCTCTCCAAAACACTCAACCGTCAACGGAAGAATCCGCACAGTAACCTTGTGCAAAAAAACGTCCATTGAAAAATGGACGTTTTTTTGTGCTTTTGTGTAAATCTGAACAAACGTCGTGTTTGTGACACTTTTTTTGCGCAGGCAAATTCACTTCAAGTATGTTTTGCACAAACTTTTTGCAACGTTTACACATTTTTCGTACGTTGCAATTTTATTGTCGAAATTGCTTGTGCTTTTGTGTAATTTTGCAAAAATTGTCGTGTTTGTGACACTTTTTTTGCGCAGGCAAATTCACTTCAAGTATATTTTTGCGCAAAATTTTTGCAACGTTTACGCATTTTTCGGACGTTGCAATTTTATTGTCGAAATTGCTTGTGCGTTTGTGCAAGTTTTGCAAAAGTCCTTTGCGTCGGAAAAACAAAGCGACGCAAAGGCTTTTTGTTTTGTGTGGCAAATTGTTTCATCTTTTTGCAACGGTATTGAAATTTTGTTACCGTTTGCCCGATGCGGGGCACATTTGTATCAGTCGTCGGCGCCTGCGAGCATTTCCATCTTGTCTTTGGGCGAGGTGGGCTTGCTGTCGCCGTGTTTGACGAATATCATTGTCACGAAGGACAGCACCACAAACACCGTGGCGTAGGGGAAAAGCACCGACATTGTGCCGAGGGCGTCCATAAGCGCACCGGAAAGAATGGGCGTTACTACCTGTGCCGCCATGCTTGCCGTGTAGTAGTAACCTGTGTATTTGCCGATGTTTCCGCCTTTGGAAAGTTCCACAACCATGGGGAAACTGTTGACGTTGATTGTTGCCCAGGCGATTCCTGCCAAAGCAAACAAAACGGAAATGAGCCACGACGGGGATGCGCTTGTAATGAAGATGGCACCGAAAAACGCCAACGCCAACAACGCAACGCCAATGAGAATGGACTTTTTGCGACCAATCTTGCTTGCCAGCAATCCCACGGGAATGTAGGCAACAACGGCGGCTGCCTGCGCTATCAGCAAAGTGGTGTTGTAGTCTTTGTTGAGAACGTTTACTGCGTACACGCTGTACTTGCTTGTAATGGCGTTGTATCCGATAAACCACAGCGCAACAGACGCAAGAATGAAAATGAGGGAGCGCAACTTGTCTTTGGGTAGTTTTTCCGTTTCATCCTGCTGTTGCGGCGCTGTCTCTGCTTGCGGTTCCGTCTGAGATTCCTCTTGGTCCAGCGCAGCCTGCTGTTCCAGCATTTCTTTGTTCCAGCGTTTTTCTTTAACCGTCAAAATAAACACCGCAAGCGCCACAACCATTATTGTGCACACGGTAACGACAAACCAAGTGTAACTCATCAGTTGGTTGGAAACTTTGCCCGTGCCGAACACCATTCCCAACAGCAACACCAAAATGCCTCCTGCCGTACCCATGAGGTTGATTATTGCGTTTGCCTTGCTTCTCAGCGGTTTTACCGTAACGTCGGGCATGAGTGCCACCGCAGGCGAACGGAACACCGCCATTGCAACAAGCGTCAGCAGCAACACCACAATAAACACCGCAAGCACTCCTGCGTTGGATTGCGTAACGCTGTGCGCAAATTGATTTTCCGCCTCCGACACCAACGACGAGTAGGCGTTTATGGTGCGAGCGCCCGATTCAAGCGGTGTGCCGTCGGCGTAGTA
Source organism: Corallococcus sp. CAG:1435 (assembly GCA_000433775.1). Lineage (GTDB taxonomy): Bacteria > Bacillota > Clostridia > Christensenellales > CAG-314 > Fimimonas > Fimimonas gallinarum. The sequence continues at coordinate 39,277 of HF998468.1, forward strand.
GTAGGTGGTTTTTGCAAACAGTCCCGAGCCTTCCGTCTTGGGGAAACACAGTTTGTATGTGTTTGAGTCGTGATTGTACACGTAGTAACTGTCGTATGTCAGTTGGTCGTACCAACTTTCAAGTTGTTGCTGTTGCTGAGAAGAAAGGTTGTCGTAACTTTCGTCAAAGTACACCTTTGCGGCGTAGTCGTGCACGGTGTAAAACTCTGCAACTCCGTTGTTTGTTACCGAATGGTACTCTCTGTTTTCCACACGGTAGTTTTGTTCCCAGTAGGTTTGTTTCGTGCCTTGAGAAATTTTGTCCAGTTGGGCGTTGTCGGCAAAGGTCAACCCAACGAAACACACCACGGCGCACAATGTGCCGATGAATATGAAGGGCGTGCGTTTGCCGTAGCGTGTGTCTTTTTTGTCGGAAAGCGCCCCGAACAACGGCAACATGAAAAGTGCCAGAATGTTGTCCAGCGACATTATGAATCCCGACCAAGTCTGGTCCAAGCCGAACTTGTTTGTCAGCATAAGAGGTATTATCGTTTCGTAAGCCTGCCAGAATGCACAAATCAGAAAAAATGCAAAGCCGACAAGCAACGTGCGTTTGTAGTTTAGTTTCATTTTTGCCGCTCCTTGTTTTTGGTATGTAATTATTATATCTAATGTACAGTCAAAAGTAAATACGCAATTTTTGTAAATAAAAATTTTGTTTGCCTTTGACGGGGCAAAAGCGTGTTGTTTGAAAATTTGTTGCTGTACGGTTTTTGTCGAAAAACCGTTTTTCGTCGGTTGTAGCAAACGAAAGGAAGCAGGGCTTGCCCTTTGCGACAAAAAAATTCAATCGGGTAGCGTTGTGGCGTTGGGACGTTTGCCACACGCAGCATTTGCAAAATCCATTTTTACAAAGTTTGTTTTGTACAAGTTTTTTAACACCGTATTGTGTTTTTTTGTTCTTTTGTTTTGATAACGCTTTTTTTGTACCGCTTTGCTGTGTTTTTCGCCGTCATTACGGACAAGTTTTTTTTCGCCCTGCGTATATTACTACAAAGAGGTGGCGTTGTGAAAATAAAAAAAGTCGCAAAAAAACCAAAGCGCAGTTGCACATCGAAAATTCCGTTGTTGCGCAGAGCTTTGCCCGTCATTCTGGTGGTGGTGTTTTCCGCAGTAACATTGCTTGCCGTACTGCCGTTACTGCCCAAAAAACCTTTGCAATCCACCCCCAAACATTATCAAGGCGTAATAGAGTTGTGGAACGTGGAAAGTTTCGAAGGAGGTATCGGAAGCAGAGCGACATGGCTGACGCAACGGGCGGCAAAGTTTGAAAGTGCCCACGAGGGGCTTTTTGTGCATGTAACCACCTTGACGGAAAGTCAGTTGGAGCAGAAACTTGCAGAGGGAGAAAGTTTCGACCTTATCAGTTTTTCCCGTGGGGTGGGCGCAAAGGTGCAAAGTTACCTTCAACCCTACACCGCAAGCGTTGCAGGCATAAGGGAAAATTTTCTCGTTTCCGGTCAGGTGGGCGCAAAGGTGTATGCACTGCCTTACTACTGCGGCGTGTACTGTCTGTTTGCCCGCACTTCACAACTGCATCAGAATGCCGACCTGCTTTCCACCGCTCTGGTCAACACCTTTACACGTAAGGTGGGAAAGCACACCTACAATCTTCAACCGCTTATTTGCGGATTCACCCCGCACAACAGTCCTCTCACCGCCCTTGCAATGTCCGGCGGTCAGGGAGAAATTGCCCCCGACGAAAGCATAACGCAGTACTCCGCCTACGAAAAATTTTTGGCAAACACAACGGCAGTTACCTTGCTTGGCACACAGCGTGACATGTACCGTCTGGCAAAGCGTGAGCAGTCGGGTAAAATAGAAAATCTCACCTTCTATCCCCTTTACGGTTACACCGACCTGGTGCAGTATCTGGGGGTGTCCTCTTCGACAGGAGAAAAAACGCAAAGTTGCATGGAATTTTTGCAATTCGTGGCGTCCGAACAGTCGCAACGCACGCTTGTCAACGTCAGCATGTTTTCCGTTGCGGAATACTCTCTCTACACCGACGAAAGATACGTCGCTTCGGAAGATGGATTGTCTTCCGCCTACGTGCCTAATGTGTTCGGCGACGCAACCGCCGTTGCCAACCAACGCAAAGAGGCAATTTCCACATTGAGGTTAAAATGAACGCTTTGGAAAAAACGCTTGTAAAAATGAAAAAAAACAACGTAAGATGCGAGTGCAACTGCACCTTTGAAAAATTGACAACTTTGGGCTGCGGGGGTAAAATTTATCTTACTCTTTTTCCCGAAAGCGTTTCTCAACTTGTGTTTGTGGCAAAGTATCTGTACCGACACAAAATCACCCACTGTTTTTTGGGGCATGGCAGCAACGTGCTTGCCTCCGACGACTTCTACAACGGAGTGGCGGTGGTAACCTCTTTCGTGCGGGATTTTTCCGTGCAGGGGGATACCGTTGTTGCAAGTTGCGGAATGTCCACCTCTAAACTTTGCTCGCAGTTGGTAAACAGAGGGCTTACGGGAGGGGAATTTTTCGGATGTCTTCCCGCCACCGTCGGGGGAGCCGTGGTGTGCAACTCAGGATGTTTCGGGCAGAGTGTACAGGACGTCGTGCAAAGCGTGGTGGTATTGCACAACGGCAAAAGGGAAAAACTTTCAAAAGAACAGTGCCGTTTCGTGAAACGTGGCAGTATTTTCAAAAACAACGGCGATTTTCTCGTGTTGCAGGTGAAAATGCGTTTTGAAAAATCCACTCCTGCCAAGGTACAGGAAAAACTTTCTCAAATGCGGCAGAAAAAGGCGGCAACTCAACCGTTGGGGTGCCGTTCGGCAGGTTGCGTGCTTTTCAACGACAAAATTGCCCTTTCCAAACTTATCGATGAAGCGCACCTCAAAGGCTACCGTGTGGGCGGGGCGCAGGTGTCGGAAAAACACGCCGGCTTTGTCATTAACCTTGACAAAGCCACCTCGACAGATATATACTTATTGATACGGTACATAAGGAAAACGCTTGCGGAAAAGTTTGGCGTTTCGGCAAAGTTGGAAGTGTGTCTTGTCAATTTTCCTACGGATGCCGAACAACTTTTCTGATTAAAACGGGCGTCGAACCTTTGAAACAAGTGCTTTTCCCTAAGTAAAAAATTGCGTCTTTTCGTAACGTTTGCGTTTTCGGCACAGGAAGTTTGCGTATTTTTTTGTGCCTTTGTGTTTGACGGCGTAGTCATTGCCACAGGCGTAGTTGTATCTTTTGCCGGTAGGGCAAAATGCACACAAAAAACAGGTGTTGTTTGCAGATATTTGCGACATTGCGTTTTAAGGCGGACGCAGGCAGGGCATGTCGGCGTTTGAAAGGAAGGTGAAAAACATGTCTTTTTCCCAAACCGTCAAGGAAGAAATAGTCAGAAACGTCAAAAGAACAAAGAGGTGTTGCGCAACCTCTTTTTTGACTGCCGTGCTGAAATCGGCAGGTTCGCTGTGTATGGACGTCAACGGGTGCTGTTTTTCCATGGAAACGGACAACTCTTCCCTTGTGGATTTGTGCGTAACGCTGGCGCAAACGCACTTTGACGCCGAAAGCACCCTCTACAAGGTGCAAAGCAATGCCGACAGCGACAAAAACAGCAGGTATCTGTGCAAATTCGACGCCAAACTCGGGGAAATTCTGCACCTTACGGAAAGGGACGCCGAGGGGGCGGTGCATATTGCGCCGTTTTCGTTGGATTTGGAAAAGGACTGCTGCAAAAGGGCATTTATGCAGGGATTGTTTCTTGCGTGCGGGTCCGTTACCATTCCCGAAGGGGAAGGGGACGTGTTTGCGCAAAGCAGCCATTCCAACTATCACCTGGAATTGCGTTTCACCAATGCCGATTTTGCGCAATTCGTGTCGGAAAAATTTTCCTTTTTGCAGTTCAGACAGGTGCAACGCAAAAACAGCGTGGTGCTGTACTTGAAGGAAAGCGGAAAAATTGCCGATTTTTTCGTTTTTACCGACGCCGTAAACGCACGTTTTAAGGTGGAAAACGTCATCATAGGACGCAGTTTCCGCAACAGGGCAAACAGACAGCGCAACTGCATCGATTCCAACATCGACAAATCCATTCTTGCAGGCGCAAGGCAACTTGCCGCCATTGAAAAAATCCGAGAAAAGGGGCGTTTCGAAACATTGCCCGACCAACTGAAAGAAGTTGCTCTGGCACGAGAAAGCCATCACGACGCAAATCTTCAGGAACTTGCCTCCGTTTTGGGAATATCCAAAAGCGGCGTCAACCACCGTCTGACAAAACTGCTGGAAATTGCCCAAGACCTTCAGTGAGGTTTGAAATATCTGACAAAAAACTTTTGTAACGGCACATCAACGCATTTTATTACCCATTTACCGCCCGAAACGGGCTTACGACAGAGGAAACAATGAAACCGTTTGTACACTTGCACTTACACACCGAATACAGCCTTTTGGACGGCGCAACCCGCATAGACGACCTTTTGCAGCGTTGCGTGGAATACAACATGCCTGCAGTGGCAATCACCGACCACGGCAACATGTATTGCGCTTGGAAGTTTATGAAGGCAACTGCGGCGTTGAATCACGACGAAAACGGCAACTTCGTGCAAAAAGTCAAACCCATCATAGGGTGCGAGTTTTATATGTGCGAAAACCTGCACAATGTGGGGTACGAAAACAAAGAGTACTACCACCTCATTTTGCTTGCCAAAAACAACACCGGCTACTACAACCTGTGCCGTCTTAATTCCATTGCCTTTGTGGAAGGTTTCTACTACAAGCCGAGAATAGATTTTGAAACTTTGCAAAAGTACTCGGAAGGGCTGATTTGCCTTTCGGCGTGCATTGCGGGACAGTTGCCCCGTCTTTTCCTTGCCGACAGACCGCAAGAGGCACGGGAACTCGCCTTGCAGTACAAGGCGCTGTTCGGCGACGACTACTACATTGAAATTCAAAAGCACGGCATTGCGGAAGAAGACGCAGTAATGCCTCAACTTGTGCAACTTGCCCGAGAACTCAACATCAAAATTGTCGTTACCAACGACGTTCACTACCTCAACAAAGAGGACGCCGAAATTCAGGACATAATGATGTGCGTGCAGATGGGCAAATTCTACGACGACCCCGACAGAATGAAATTTCAGGGGGAGGAATTTTACCTCAAAAACTACGACGAGATGGCGGAACTTTTCCCCAACCTGCCCGACGCCATGGACACAACGCTGGAAATTGCCGAAAAGTGCAACGTCAACTTCGGCAAGGAAAAGTTGCTTCCGCTGTACACACCCCCAAACGGTATGTCCTCACCCGACTACCTGCGCTATCTTCTGGAAGAGGGACTTAAACGCAAGTATCCCAACTGTACGCCGGAAATACGTGAGCGTGTGGAATACGAGTACGGCGTAATTTGCAGCATGGGCTTTGTGGATTACTACCTCATCGTCTGGGACTTCATCAACTACGCCAAGACAAACGGAATACCGGTAGGCCCTGGACGTGGTAGCGGCGCAGGCAGCGTAATTGCCTACCTGATAGGCATAACGGAAGTGGAACCTTTCCGTTTCAACCTTATGTTCGAACGTTTCCTCAACCCTCAACGCAAATCCATGCCCGACTTCGACGTGGACTTCTGCATGGACAGACGTGGCGAGGTTATCGACTACGTTCACCGCAAGTACGGCAACGACAACGTGTGTCAGATAGTAACTTTCGGCACAATGGCAGCCAAAAACGCCATCAGGGACGTTGCCCGTGTGTTGCGACTTCCCATTTCCGAATCCAACCGCCTGGCAAAAATGGTGCCGGACAACTTCAAGTACACTTTGCGCCACCTTTTGGGACTGAAAAAGTACAAAAAGGAAGCGGACACCTACATTTCCGAAGAACTGAAACAGGCTTACGACGACCCTGCCACACACAAGGTGATAGACATTGCCATGAGGATAGAAGGTTCGCCCCGTCAGACGGGCATGCATGCCGCAGGCGTCGTAATCTGCCGTGAAAAGGTTGCCGACCATGTGCCTTTGCAGACAAACGGCGGTTCGCTTGCCAAAGGGGGTATTGTAACCACCCAGTACAACATGATCGAAGTGGAAGAGTTGGGACTGCTCAAAATGGACTTTTTGGGATTGCGCACCCTCACCGACATCAAAAAGGCTTGCGACTACGTGTACGAAGACTACGGCGTCAAGGTGGATTTTTCCCACGACGACTACTCCGACCCCAACGTGTTCAAACTCATTTCCGGCGGAGATACAATGTGTATTTTCCAACTTGAAAGCGGTGGCATGTGCGATTTGATGCACCGAATGAAACCCACGGGTTTGGAAGAAATTATTGCAGGAATCAGTTTGTACCGTCCCGGTCCCATGCAGTACATCGGCGATTACATCGACTGCAAGTTCGACAAGTCAAAAATTCACTACCTGCACCCTGCAATGGAAAGCATTTTGTCGGTAACCAACGGTTGCATTGTGTATCAGGAACAGGTAATGCAGTTGGTGAAGAAACTTGCGGGATTTTCCACTGCGCTTGCCGACAACGTCCGCTACGCCATGAGCAAGAAAAAAACGGACATGATGCGTGAACTTGGCGAACTGTTTGTACACGGAGGCACCTGGCACAACGGCGAAACGGTGCCCGGTTGCGTCAACAACGGTATTCCCGAAGAAACGGCGTTGAAAATCTACAAGCAGTTGGACGACTTTTCTCAGTACGCATTCAACAAGTCGCACGCCACCTGCTACGCCTACGTAACCTACCAGACGGCATGGCTCAAAAACTACTATCCTGCGGAATTTATTTGCGCACTTTTGAACAACCGTATCAACGATATTGCGCAAATCAAAAAGTACATGGAGTACGCCAAAACGCAGGGCATTGCCGTTTTGCCACCCTGCGTCAACAAGAGCAGGGACGTGTTCCGTGTGGAAAACGGAGCGTTGCGTTTCGGCTTGGGAGGTATCCGCAACATAGGCGTCGCCATCGTCAAACAACTTGTGGACGAGCGTGAAGCCAACGGCGAGTTCGCCGACATGACGGATTTGTTTGAAAGATGCCACACCTTCCTCAACAAGCGTATGATAGAAAACCTCATCAAGGGAGGAGCGTTCGACTGTTTCCATCGTACCCGTGCCGACATGTTGCAGTGGTACAACGAGGAATTCACCGAAGTGGTGGAAAGCAGCAAAAAACACGCAACGGGGCAACTGTCCATTTTCGACATGAATCCGGAACTGAAAACGACGGTGCGTCCTGCCCGTCAGCAGGTGAAGGAATTGCCCAAACAGGTGCTGTACAACTTTGAAAACGAAGTGTTGGGATTGTACATGACGGGTTCGCCGTTGGACGACTACGACGAAATAAGCAAAAAATTCCATTTCGATTTCACCACGGCGGAAGTCATGCCCTACGTCCCCGACGATTCCGACAGCGACGAGAAGGTGTACCCCGTCGTCGGCAAAAAATTTGTTACGACAGGGGGAATTTTGCGTGGCATCAGGGTTGTGATAGGCAACGACAACAAAAAAATGGGCTTTGCCACCTTGGAAGACAAATTTTCCACAATAGAAGTGGCAATCTATTCCCCCGCCTACGACAAGTACAAGACGCTGTTTGCCGAAGACAGTTTCATTGTTGTCAAAGGCACTCTGGGTGAGGCAAGGGACGGCTACAAAATTACCCTTCGTGAGATAATCGACCCTCACAGCAAGCAGGCGGAGGAGGCTGGGCAACAGCAACAAGTTGCCCAAACCAACGTTACTTTGTGGCTTAAAATGGACAAGCGCAGCGACGAAACGTACGACAAAGTGGTGGGTATTCTCAAACAATACTCAGGCGACGTGCCCGTCAAGTTCAAAATAGAGGGCAAAACCTTCGCTTCACAGCGCAGTGTACGCCGATGCGCAGGCGTGGAATACGAATTGGGCTTGTTGCTGGGCGAAAAAAACGTCGTGTTTTTTGAAAAATAACCTTTGCAACGTTTCCGAAAAACTGTTTGTTTTTCCTAAATTTGTCTTTTCAAAAAACGCTGCCGACATTTTCCCGTCCGAAAGGAAACAATGTGTCGGGGTAAAAATTGCCGTAAAAATTCAAAATTCGTTTTACAGGGGACGCCGTGCGTCCCCTCAAACGTCTTGTAATGTCGTTTTCACAAATTGCTTGCACTATTCTGCTTTTTTGCCGCATTTTTGCGTCAACGGCAGTAAAAGGAATTTTTTTGCAATTTTCAAAACACACACCTTGGGCGTGTAAAATTTTGTCGACGGCACCTTGGCGTTAAGCGTTTAACGCTGTCGAGCGGTTAACTTTTTTTGAAAATTGCCGTTGTTTCAGTTTGAATAAAGTTTGAAATAGTATATAATACCAATGTTGTTAAAGTAATAACTAATTTGGGAAGCGTGCTGAGGTTATGCACGCAATAGGTGGAAAATGATAAGAAGATTACTTAAAGGGGCAAAGGGATACGAAGCGGCGTCAATATTCACGCTGTTGTTGGTACTGTTTGAAACGGCATTGGAAGTAATTTTGCCGATGTTCATGTCTTACATACTCAACACCCTGCAACTCTTTGCCAACGGCGAAGTGATGAAGGATGCTCTCACCTATCTGGATTGGAGCAACGGGCAGATAGTAACTATCGCAGCCAACAGCTTCACTCTCGTTACGGAAAACATTCTCAAAAACACCGTTCTTACCTACGGTGTACTGATGATAATCAGCGCTGTTCTTTCCCTTTCGGCAGGTGCCGTCGCAGGACGTCTGTGCGCCGTTGCCGGTGCGGGCTTTTCCAAGAATATGCGCAGTTATCTGTTTGCAAAAATACAGGACTTTTCCTTCTCCAACGTGGACAAATTTTCCACGGCAAGCCTTGTAACACGTTCCACAACGGACGTCAACAACGCACAGCAAAGTTTCATGATGCTTATCCGCACGGTAATACGTGCGCCGGCAATGATGATTTTTTCCTTTGTAATGGCGTTCATACGGCATCCCGACATGGCGTGGGTATTTCTGGTTGCAGTACCTCTGCTGGGCGTGGTTATGTTTGCCCTTTCCACAAAGGTGTATCCGCTTTTCCGCTACATGCTGAAAAAGTACGACAAAATGAACGCCGACGTGCAGGAAAACCTGGTGGCAATACGTGTCGTCAAGGCTTTCGTGCGTGAGGACTACGAAGAGGAAAAGTACCGCAACTCCACCGAAGAGGTGCGCAAGGCGCAACTTAAAGCGGAAAAATTGCTGGTATTGATGAACCCTCTCACCAACTGCATTGTGTACGGCACAATAGCCACATTGCTCATCATCGGCGGCACTGACATTGCCAACGGCAAGATAGAATCGGGCACGCTGACGGCTATGATGAGTTACTGCACGCAAATTCTGATATCGGTAATGCTCATTTGCTTCATTGCCGTGCAGATGGTCATGTCCCGTGCATCCATCGACAGAATTTACGAAGTGCTGGAAACGGAACCGGACATCAAGGACGGTCCAGGCACTCAGACTGTTGCCGACGGTAGCATCAAATTTGACCACGTAAACTTTTCCTACTCCAACAACAAGGACAACCTCACGTTGGAAGACATCAACTTGGACATTGCCTCTGGCGAAACGGTGGGCATCGTCGGCGGAACGGGCGACGGCAAAAGCAGTCTTGCGCAACTTATTCCCCGTTTCTACGACGTGTTGAGCGGTAGCGTCATCGTTGGCGGAGAGGACGTCAGAAACTACTCTCTGTTCAACTTGCGTGAAGGCGTTTCCATGGTGTTGCAAAAGAACGTGTTGTTCTCCGGCACTATTCGTGAAAACCTGCTTTGGGGCAACAAGGACGCCACGCAGGAACAAATAGAAGAAGCCTGCAAGGCAGCGTGCGCGCACGATTTCATCATGTCCTTCCCCGACGGTTACGAAACGGATTTGGGACAGGGGGGCGTCAACGTCTCCGGCGGACAAAAACAACGTCTGTGCATTGCACGTGCGTTGCTCAAAAAACCCAAAATAATGATTCTGGACGACTCCACAAGCGCAGTGGACACGGCTACCGACGCTCAGATACGTGCAGGACTCAAAAAACTTGACAAAAACATGACTACGATAATAATTGCGCAACGTATTTCTTCCGTGGAAGGTTGCGACAAAATCGTGGTGCTGGACGACGGAAAGATAAATGCCGTGGGTACGCACGAGCAGTTGCTCAAAACCTGCAAAATCTATCAGGAAGTTTACCATTCGCAACAAAAAGGAACAGTGGAAGGGGGTGAAAACTGATGCCGGGAAATAAGAATTTGGGTACTCCCCGTCCCAAAAACCTCAAAAACACTGTGGGAAGACTCATCGGATACCTCAAACCTTACCGTGGCAGAATGATTCTGGTGATTGCTTTCATTCTCATTCAGTGTGTATGCAACATTCTGGCAACGTCGCTTTTGACGCCGTTGCTCAACGGGCTTTCCACAAAGGACGGCAACGTTCAACTCACCGGCATTGCCGCATTGGACCGCCTTGCTCTCACCGACAAATTGTCCTATCTGTACATCATGGTCGGCATCATCATCGGGGTGTATGTAATCAGTTTGTCTGTAAACTACGCTCTCAACCGCATCATGGTGGGCGTTTCCACAAGCACCATCAAAAACCTGCGCAACAGCCTTTTCCAACACATGCAGCGTTTGCCCATAAGGGTGTTTGACAACACCACCCACGGCGAACTGATGACACGCTACACCAACGACGTGGACACGATGAACGAATTTATCGCCCGTTGTATTCCGCAATTTATCAGCAGCGCCATCACAATTTTGGGCGTATTCACAGCAATGTTCATTCTCAGTTGGGAATTGGCATTGGTGATGGTGGGAATGTTGGCAATTATGCTTCTTGTAGTCAAGGTGTTGGGAGGTAAGTCCAAAAACAACTTTGTGGCGCAGCAAAACGCCGTAGGTAAGTTGAACGGCTACATCGAAGAACTTACGGAAGGTCAAAAGGTAGTAAAAGCCTTCAACCACGAGGAAATTGCCGCAGCGGAATTTGACAAAATCAACACCCATTGGCAAAAGGTTTCCGGCAAGGCAAACAGTTACGCCAACATCATGGGACCCATCCTCAACAACCTTTCTCACTTCTTCTACGCAGGCATTGCAATAATAGGTGCGCTCATCGCCATCAGTCCCACAACGACAAACCCTCTTTCCTACGTGGGAATTGTTGCGGCATTCCTGTTGTACATCCGCAACATTACAATGCCTATTCAGCAAATTTCACAGCAAATCAACCTTATGTTTATGGCTGTGGCAGGAGGAGAGCGTGTCTTCCAGTTGCTTGACACCCCCGTGGAAAGCGACGAAGGCTACGTTACTTTGGTAAATGCAATAATCGACAAAGACGGCAACATCACCGAAACGGCACAGCGTACAGGGCACTGGGCATGGAAACATCCTCACCACGACGGAACGACAACCTACACGGAATTGCGTGGCGACGTGCGTTTCGAGGACGTAACATTCGGCTACGAGGAAAACAAAACGGTGTTGTACAACGTTTCGCTGTACGCCAAACCGGGACAGAAAATTGCCTTTGTCGGTTCCACAGGCGCAGGCAAAACTACAATCACCAACCTTATCAACAGGTTCTACGACGTTCCCGACGGAAAAATACGTTTTGACGGCATCAACATCAACAAAATCAAAAAAGCCGACCTCAGACGTTCTTTGGGAATGGTGTTGCAGGACACCCACCTCTTCACAGGCACGGTAATGGACAACATCCGCTACGGCAGGTTGGACGCCACCGACGAAGAGTGCGTACAGGCTGCAAAAACTGCCAACGCCCATCAGTTCATCAAACACCTGCCCGACGGCTACAACACATTGCTCACCCGAGACGGCGAAAACCTTTCTCAGGGACAGCGTCAGTTAATTGCCATTGCAAGGGCGGCGGTGGCGGATCCCCCGGTGCTTATTTTGGACGAAGCAACAAGCAGCATCGATACACGTACGGAATGGCTCATCGAAAAGGGTATGGACGCCCTTATGGAAGGACGCACGACCTTTGTCATTGCCCACCGTCTTTCCACCGTGCGCAACAGCGACGCCATCATGGTGTTGGAGCACGGCAGAATTATCGAGCGTGGCGACCACGACGACCTCATTGCTCAAAAAGGCAAGTATTACCAACTGTACACAGGTATGTTCGAACTCAGTTGACGGTAACTGCAAAAAACATTCAGACACCGCAAAGGCAACTTTGCGGTGTTTTTTTCGGCAATGCTTTTCCGACGAATTTCACAAAAAAGGGTAATTTTGCTTTACACTTTGAAAAAAAGTTGGTATGATAAATAAAAAGAAGGAAAAATTATGTTGAAAAACAAATCCAACAACGTAATGATGATGCGACAGCCATAGGGAAGGAAACGACAGTATCCATTCCTATGGCTTTTTATGTTGAGAATTAGCAACTTGTGAAACAGGACGCTGGTTCTCTTTTTATTTGCTCATTTTTAAGGAGAAAAGCATGACTACAAACAAAGAAGCGACGTCGGACAGTCGGTACATAATAAGTCTTCACAACGTAACCAAAGTTTTTCACGGCGCAACGGAAGTAACGGCATTGCAGGATGTCAGTCTGGACATTGCAAAGGGGGAAATTTTCGGCATAATCGGCTTGTCAGGCGCAGGAAAAAGCACCCTTGTGCGGTGCATAAACCTGTTGGAAAAACCCACAACGGGAGAAGTTTTGTTTTGCGGACAAAACCTCACTACACTCAAAAGAAAGCAATTGTTGAAGGCACGGCACGAAATTGCCATGATTTTTCAAAATTTCAACCTTTTTCAGCAACGCACCGTTCTGAAAAACGTCATGTATCCCATGACGGGGGACAAAAATTCCAACAGGCAACGTGCTTTGCAGTTATTGGACACGGTGGGGCTTTCCGACAAAAAGGACTGCTTTCCTTCGCAACTTTCCGGCGGACAAAAACAGCGTGTAGCAATTGCCCGTGCGCTTGCCTGCAATCCCAAGGTTTTGCTGTGCGACGAGGCAACAAGTGCGTTGGACAACGCCACCACGGCGTCTATTTTGCAGTTGCTGAAACAAATCAACCAAACTTTGGGCGTAACGGTGGTGGTAATAACACACGAAATGAAGGTGGTGGAAAGCATCTGCGACAGGGTTGCAGTGCTGGATCAAAGCCGTCTTGCGGAAACAGGCACAGTCCGTGACGTGTTTTTGCATCCCCGTTCGGACATTGCCCGTCAACTGATTTTGCCCACAAGGGAACAAACCACGCCCGTAGAGGACAGCAAATGTCTGCGTCTGATTTTTGACGGCAACACCTTCAATCAACCCATCGTTTCCTCTCTTGCCATCGATTGTAACGTGCGTGTCAACATTTTGTTTGCCGACGCCAAAACAATCGACGGCAAAACCTACGGTCAGATGGTAATAGGTTTGCCCGGCGGAGAAACAAGGTACAAAATCGAACAGTACTTGCAGCAATGCAACGTAACATTCAAGGAGGAGGAACTGCAATGAGGTACACATTTCATGAATATGTGCAGAAGTTGCTTTCTGCAACGGGCGAAACGCTGTACATGGTGTTTGTGTCCACGGTGATAGCGGCAATTTTCGGCACGGCAATAGGCATTGTCGTGGCGGTAACGGCAAAAAACGGCATACGTCCCAACAAACCGCTCAACGCCGTTTTTGAAGTAATCGTCAATCTGGGCAGAAGCGTTCCCTTCATCATTTTGCTGATATTGCTCATTCCCTTCACACGGTTTCTGGTGGGTACGGCATTGGGCACAAGCGCTGCGATAGTGCCACTGACAATTGCGGCAATTCCCTTTGTGGCACGTGTCGTGGACAGTGCCTTAAAGGAAGTGGACGCAGGCGTGGTGGAAGCGTCGCAATCCATGGGGGACAACGCCTGGCGCACGGTGTTTTGCGTAATGATACCGGAAAGTTTGCCTTCGTTGTTGCGTGGACTGAGCCTTACGGTAATCAACCTCATCGGGTACAGCGCCATGGCAGGAACGGTAGGCGGAGGAGGCTTGGGCGACCTTGCCTACAAGGACGGCTACGTGCGTTACGACACAATGACCATTGTACTTGCGGTGGTAATTCTCATTGTAATGGTGCAGTTGATTCAGTGGATTTTCAATTTGATAGTGTGGAAAATCGACAAGAAAAACAAAGCGTAACACACTTGTTGTACAAAACTTTTGCATACGGTGTAAAATTTTGCACAATTTTTTGCACTGTGAAAAAAACATGCAATGTCTTTTGCAAAAAAACGCAGCAGTTATTCAACAGAAAAGGTAAAAATTGTTTCGGTTACGGCAAGTTTCGGGAAAAAAGCGAAATGTTTTCAACCGAGTGTCGTGATTTGCAAAATCAACGGTAAAGGCAACCAAACAGTTTTTGCAGGTTTTGCGGGCAAACTTTTGTTAATCTGTCAAAAGGTGCATGTGGCTTTCAGCATGCAAAAAAACAAATTGTTTGTACAATTTTCGATAAGGTCAATGTTTTGGCAAAATGTCCAAGAAACTTTTGTGAAAGTGCAGAGGAATTATTGAAAAATATATTTCAAATAAAACTACAGAACTATTCAACATCAGGAGGAAATTATGAAAAAAGCATTATGTTTGATTCTGGCAGTTTGCCTTGTGGCAACTTTGGCGGTTTTTGCCGCCTGCAACCCCATTGTGGACGGCATAAGAAAGGACGGTACCGTGGTGATAGGCGCAACAAGCGTACCACATGCGGAAATTCTCAACTTTGCCAAGGATATTCTTGCAGAGCAGTACAACCTCAAAATTGAAGTGCAGGAAGTGGAAAACTGGCCCCAACTCAATCCTTCCACGGCGGACGGCGACATTTATGCCAACTTTTTCCAACACGAAATCTACCTCAACGAGTACAACTCCACCGTTTCGGAAGACAGACAGTTGGTGTCCGTAGGCGCAGTGCACGTGGAACCGCTGGGTATCTATTCAACGGAAACGGACGTGGACTTCACTCAACCGTTGGTAATTGCCATCACAAACGACGTAACAAATCAGTCTCGTGCGTTGAGATTGCTGGAAGCGCAGGGAATCATCACGGCAAAGACTTCCGACAACAAGGAAATTGTAACGGTTGACGACTTCAACTGGGGGGAAAACCAATACAGAGAAATCAACGCCGAATTGCTGGCGTCCTCTTTGCCCGACGTTGACATTGCCGTCATTCCGGGCAACTACGCCTTGGCAGGAAAACTTTCTTCCGCTCTCGTTACCGAAACGGAGGAGGTAACGGCGCAGTACGCCAACGTTCTGGTAGTGAAAAAAGGCAACGAAAACAGCGAAATAACAAAAACCCTCATTACCGTTTTGCAAAGTCAAGCAGTCAAGGATTTCATTCGTGAAACCTACGGCGACGCAGTGCATGCCGTGTAACGCCGACACGGTTTTTGCAATACGGTTGTTAAAAATCGTTACCGTTTTGCACCTTTCCAAACAGTTCAATGTGCCAATATTTTAAGTTTTTGCGAAGGTTACAAAGGTTTGAGGTAAACTTTTGCAATGCAATTTTGCACTGCCAACGGAAAAACGCAAAAGGTGCTTTGCAGGCAATGCGCACAAAAGTACACCGTGTTTTTTCCCCTGTCAAAATTGTGCTTGTGGTACCCGTGCTAAGGCAGATAAGCAGGCAAACGAGCGTTTGTATTTTTGTGAGAAGCAAAAAAACTTCACGAAAAGCGTGTGCAACGGCGTGAAACGCCTTGAAAGGGTGGGGCAAAATTGCCGTGCACAATGTTGACAAAAAAGTAAATTACAAAAAATTTCAAAATCGGTAACATGCAAAAACTGTTTTGCACAACCGTGCGGAATTTTCAATAAAACAGTTTCTAAACAAAAAAACTGCCTTGCAAAAGGCAGTTTTTTTCGTAAATTTACAAATTCGTGCTGTTTTCCGCAGTAACGTTTACGTACTTTTCAAACAAATCGTTGACTTTTTTGCAAAAAGCGTCGGCAATCTGGTATCTGTCCATTCCTTCGTAGTCGGAAAGTTTTGCAGGCTTGCCGATAACCATTTTATTCTTTTCTTTGTGGTAGTAGATGGGGTAAATGTTGACGTCTTCGCCGTTGTGCAGTTTGCGGTAACGTTCGGCAATGCCCACAAAGCCGGGGAAAAAAGATTTCAGTTTTTCGTGGTAGCCTGTCGAAGAATCTTCGGGAAAAATCATCACAGGTACGTTTGCGTCGATGCAGGCTATGCTGTTTTTTATGGTAGTAACAACTCTTGCGTCGTCGTAGGAGGGCAACACTTTCATTCCACGGTAGAAAAATATGGAAAAAATTGCTTCAAAGGATGCAATTAGCGTTGCAGGAAACTTTTTCATTCCTCTTTTTTTGCACAAAGTACACGTCACGCAGGTAGCGAAAACGTGATTTGTAATTTCCCAGCATCTGGTAGGCGCCCAACGTGGCATGAAACAAAGGAAAGTACAGCGAGTACACCACGGGGCCGTTCATGGCGCTGTGGTTGGCAACAAGTATTGATTTTTCCGAAATTTCCTCGTTGAGATTGAGTATTTGCGGCTTTTTGTAAATGCCTTTCAACAATTTGGAAACAACTTTCCAAACAGGTTGTTTTTTGGATGGCACCTGAAAAGTCTTTTGCTTCATTCTTTCCTCGTTACGGTTGAAAATATGTTGTTATTATAACTCAAAATTTAACTTATGTTAAGTATTTTGCGAAAGTTCACGGCAAAAACAGCCTTTCAGTTTACTTTAAGGTCGCAAGCCTTGCTATTGCAATATTCCTGAACGCAGTCTGTTGGTATGTTTCCCATCTAAACTGCCGTCCAAACGAAAAAATTTGTCCGATTGGTAAAAAATTCCTGACGGCGCAAGGTGTTTTTGCGTTGCTTACTTGCGTTTGAAAAATGCCTTTTTTGCCGTCCGTTCCCCTAGGTTATACACGGTGTGCAAATTGTGTGGCAACGTGTTTCAATTTTGTGTGCAAGGTAACCTCGCCGAAAATCCTGTTTTCACTTGCAAATTTTGTCCTTCGCCTGCAAGTACGCAAAACTTTGAAAACCTCTGTGTGGAAGTTGTGCGTTTTTGCCGACAACGTCATGGTGTAATTGCGGGACAAAAATGTGCAAAGTGTTTACCTTGCGAAAAAAATATATTATAATGTAAACAAATAAAACAAAGTCGCATTCAGGCGGCAGAGGTGACAATGTTCAGTATTTTGGCGGTAGAGGACGACCACAGCACACGCAAACTTTTGCAAGCGGTGCTTTTCGGCAACGGCTACAACGTATTGACTGCCTGCAACGGCGCCGAGGCGTTGGACGTGCTGGAAAAAAATCACGTCGACTTGATGATAATAGACGTAATGATGCCTGTAATGGACGGGTACGAACTGACAAAAACCTTGCGGGAAGGGGGCAGTCAGATTCCCATGCTGATGCTTTCGGCAAAGCAAAACGTTTCCGACGTCAAGCAGGGCTTCATTGTGGGCATCGACGACTACATGACAAAGCCTTTCGATTTGGAAGAACTGCTTTTGCGAATCAAGGCGTTGCTTCGACGTGCAAAAATTGCTTCCGAGCAAAAGATTTCCGTGGGAAATGTTGTACTGGACTACAATTCCTTTACGGTAACCACACAGTACGGCACGGAAACGCTTCCGCAAAAGGAGTTTTTGTTGCTTTTCAAACTGCTCAGTTACCCCGAAGTTGTCTTCACCAGATTGCAACTGATGGACGAAATTTGGGGAATGGACGCCGAAAGCGACGAACACACGGTAAACGTGCATATCAACAGATTGCGCACACGTTTTGCCAATGTCGGCGATTTTGAAATTGTAACAGTACGTGGCTTAGGCTACAAGGCGGTGCGACACGATGAGTAAAAAACAAAAACAGGGTAAAACCCGAAAAATCTTCAACAGAATCACCCTCACAATAGTTTTGGGCTTGTTTTTGCTGCTGCTTGCAACAATGGCGTTAACTACAGCGATTATGCCATTTATTGCAAGTTGGTGGAGCGTTTCGGAAGACAACGTAATTGTGTTCGGCGTAACCATTCTTGCCGTAAGCATAGTAATCGGCGTGGGTTTTTCCTTTGCCTATTCGGCTTTTATGCTTAAAGCCACCAAACCCTACCTGGAAGCATTGCAAAAAATTGCCGATTGCGATTTTTCCGTGCGTATCAAAGACAGCGTGCTGTTTTCGGGGTTCGGCGTGGCGGAAAATTTCAACGAAATGGCAAACAGGCCGGAAAGCGTGGAAACGTTGAGGGACGACTTTGTTTCCAACTTTTCCCACGAGTTCAAAACGCCCATTGCGTCCATTTCCGGCTTTGCAACGTTGCTCAAAAACCCCAATCTGTCGCAAAAGGACAGGGAGGAGTACCTCAACGTCATCATTGACGAATCCAACCGACTTGTCAGTCTGGCGGAAAGCGTTTTGCTCTTGTCCCGACTGGATTCGCAACCCATCGTCAAGGAAAATTTCCTTTTGGACGAGCAGTTGCGCCGTTGTATGTTGCTGTTTGAAAAGGCATGCAACGTCAAAAAGATAGAACTTACCGCCGATTTACAGGAAATTCCCCTTTGCAGCGAAAGAAAACTGCTCAGTCAGGTGTGGGTCAATTTGCTTTCCAACGCCGTGAAGTTTACCCCGTCGGGAGGCAAAGTGGAAGTTTCCGCACGCAAGCAGGATGGCACAATTACCGTTTCCGTCAAAGACAGCGGTTGCGGCATGGACGAGGAAACGCTGAAAAACATTTTCAGCAAGTTCTACCAGGGGGACAAATCTCACGCCACGGAGGGCAACGGATTGGGACTTGCCGTTGTCAGGAAAATTTGCCTTTTGCTTAATTTGCAAATCGAAGTACACAGTCAACCCAATCAGGGAAGCGTCTTCATCGTGAAAATGGATGCGACTGCGTAGAGTATTGAGAGGTTCAATATGGTGAAACAAAACGACAAACTCAACTACACGGCGCAGGGCTACGCCAATGCCGAAACGGTGGGCGTGGTGGAAGATACCACGGTGTTTGTGCCGCAAATGATTGTGGGCGAAGAGGCGATCGTCAAGGTGAACTATGCCAAAAGAAACGTTGCCTATGCCGACGTAGTGCAACTGTTGAAACGTTCGGCAAAACGCAAGCATCCGTCCTGCCACTACTTCGGCAAATGCGGCGGCTGTGCGCTGATGCACATGCGCTACACGGAACAGTTGGCGTTCAAACGCAACAAGGTGACGCAAAACCTCAAAAAAATAGGTGCAATAGACGTTGACGTTTTGCCTTGCATCGCCAGCGACAAGGTGTTGGGCTACCGCAACAAACTGTCTTTGCCAGTAAGGGGCAGGGCGGGCAATGTCAAAATAGGAATGTTTCAGCGTGCAAGCCACATTGTGGTGGACATGGACAACTGTATTCTCGGCGACTGGTGGAGCAAGACGCTTGTGCAACTTTTCAGAGAGTATCTCAATTCACGCAAAATCGTTCCCTACAACGAAAAAACTTTCGCAGGACAGGTGCGCCACATTGTGGGCAGATACGTTGACGGTCAGTTGCTTGTAACGGTGGTGTCCAACGGAAAGTGGACGGAAGACCTTGCGCCTTTTGTCGAGGCATTGAAGCAAAGTTTTCCACGTTTCGGGTTGTTTGTAAACGAAAACACCTCCAAAAACAACGTCATTCTGGGAAACAAAACACGCCACGTGCACGGTTTGAAGTATATCGAGGGCAGGCACCTGGGGGTGCGTTTCCGCCTTCGTCCCGACAGTTTCTTTCAGGTAAACGACAACGTCAAGGACAAAATTTATCAAAAAACACGTGAACTTTTGGACACTTCACGCACGGAAGTGTTGGTGGACTGTTTTTCGGGGATAGGCATTCTCACCAACATTTTGGCAAGCGACAGTTACCCCACCTACGCCATCGAGTTGGAAAAAAGCGCCGTAAAAGACGCCGAGGAAATGAAACTTCTCAACGGCAATGCCAACATCACCAACATTTGCGGCGACGTCAACGTGGAATTGCCCAAAGTAATGCAGGCAAACGCAGGCAAGAGGGTGTCCATGGTGGTAGACCCGCCCCGCAAAGGTTTGGGAGAAAGCGTCTGCGACACAGTTTTGCATTCGCAAATAGACAACATCGTGTACATTTCCTGCGATTCTGCAACGCTGGCACGGGATCTGAAACTTTTATGCACAGCCTACGACGTTTCTTACCTTCAGCCCTTTGACATGTTCCCCAACACGGCGGAAGTGGAAACGGTGGTTCTTCTAACCCGAAAAAATTGACGAAGTAGGTGTTTTGATGTAAAATAGAAACAGCATTAACCACGAACAGGTGAATGCTGTGAAACTTGTTTTGTTTGAGGTTTTAACATACGGTGAGTAAAAATTTGTACATTTTCGACTGTTTCGGGGTGGTGGTCAGCGATGTTTCCACGTTGTGGATGAACAAACACTTCGACAGCGCACAGCAACAATATGTGCGCAGGGAAATTTTCCGCAAGGTGGATTGCGGAAAGATATCTTTTGACGCTTCTTTCGACCTGTTGGCAAAAATGTGCGGCGAGGAAAAACAAAAAATAAAGGAAGAGTGGGACGAATGTCTGTACCCGCTTCACGAAACGCTTGCCGTTTTGTCGGAATTGAGAAAAGCAGGGCACACAGTGGCGTTGCTTTCCAATGCCGCAACGGAGTACATCGACCGCATTTTTACGCAGTACGGGCTTTTCGGCTATTTCGACAAACTGTTTGTTTCCTCTCGCTACGGTGTAGCCAAGCCCGACAGGGAGTTTTACCGTATTTGCGTAGAGGACTTTTCGGAAAAGTTTGACAAAATCTTTTTCACCGACGACAATCCTGCCAATTTGCAAAACTTGCAGGAATTCGGCATAACGCCTGTTTTGTTTACCACGGCGGAAAAACTGCGTGCCGACCTTCAAATACGTTGAAAATTTGCCTCTTGCAATGTCGGCATAAGGCGGACAAACTAAATTTTGTCGTAAAAATCCGCTACCGTAGTGTTTTTTGCGGACATTTTGACGCAACGCTCATTTGTGGCGTTGCTTTTTTGTTGGGGAAAACTACACGCACGGGGTATTTCAGTTTTTGCGTGCAAAACCTAAGGTCGCCTTGCAATTCCTTTTTTTCGCCGTCCACGCAAAAGGTTTGTTTTTGTTGCAATTTGACGGTGAGTTTGTCGAAGGGCATCAACATCCACCTGTCCGTTACGGCAGGTTTAATTCCGCAAAAGAAAATGCGGAAAAAGGGAAAAAACATTTTGATTCTGTTGAAAAAGCCGTCTTTACCCACACTTTTTACGCACAGCAGGTAGGGTTTGCCTGTATTTTTGAAGTCTTTGTTGAAGGAAAAACCGAAACAGCGGTGGCTTTTCAACACCATCAGTAACGTGTATGTACCGTCAAAGATTTTCCCGTCCAAATTTATGCTTGCGTCAATTTCACAGCAACGGTAGTTTTTTACCACCTGCGGAAGGTAGGCAAACGCTTTCCAGCGTTGTTTGCTTTTGTCCGTTGCAGTGTAACCTATTTGTGTGAAACTGCCTGCGGCGCACACGTAGGAAAAGGGCGTGCCGTTGACGGTGCAGACATTGTCCATCACCGTGGTGCTTCCTGCCGTTTCGTTGAGTGTTCCGCACGGAACGTACACCAACTTTTTGTCGCCGCATTGCGAAAGGGCATGATTCAAAGTGCCGTCGCCACCGCACACCACAACGGTGTCGAACCCGTCGGCATTCCAACTGCTGTTGCAGTCTATTTCCTGTATTTCGGCGGTAAGACCCAACTGTTGCAACAAACTTTTCACGTCCAGCCGTCGGCAGTTTCCGCTGTCTTTGTTTATTACAACTTTGCACTTCACCCTTTTTCCCCCTTCAAAAATATGATTTGTAACGGTGCTTTTGTGATTATTTTGTCCGCTTTTTTGCAAAAAAAGTCGTCTGACGGCAAATTGTCGTAATAAAAGTTGCTTTGAAATGCGTTTTGACAAACCTTTTTGGCTGTGCTACAATGCAGAAAAGGAGAAAAACAATGCAACAATTTTGCCGTACGGAAATGCTGGTGGGCAAACAGGCTCAGGAAAAATTGATAAACAGTCACGTTGCCGTGTTCGGTTTGGGAGGCGTCGGCAGTTACACTGCGGAGGCTTTGGCACGTGTCGGCGTTGGTACGTTAACTTTGGTGGATTGCGACGTGGTGGAGGAAAGCAACATCAACCGTCAACTGTACGCCCTTCATTCCACTGTGGGATTGCCCAAAACGCAAGTTGCAAAGCAACGCATTTGCGACATCAACCCCAATGCGAAGGTAAACGCCCTCAACATTCGTTTTGACGCAACAACCGCCCCTTTGATGGATTTTTCCTCTTTCGACTACGTTGTGGACGCCATCGACACGGTAACGTCCAAGTTGCTGTTGGCTGAACTGTGCCACAAGGCAGGCACACCCATCATCAGTTGCATGGGTACGGGAAACAAACTTGACGCCACGGCTTTTCGGGTGGAAGACATTTTCCGCACGTCGGTGTGCCCGTTGGCAAAAGTCATGCGCAAAAAACTGAAAGAGATGGGCATTCCCTCTCTCAAAGTAGTGTATTCCACGGAACTTCCTTGCCGAAATGACCAAAGCGAAAAACGTACCCCTGCAAGCATATCCTTTGTGCCTCCCGTTGCGGGAATGATTCTTGCAGGCGAAGTAACAAAGGACATAATAAAACAGTAACTTTCACAATTTTGCATTACACGGTTTTGAAAGGTGTGCCGTCGTTGAATAAAGTTGTGTTTGCAAAAAACGCCAAACGCAACTTTTTTTGTGCGACTGCGACACTACGTTCAGGCAATGTGTCCGACGTTGTTTTGCAAGGCACTTGCGTAAAATGCCTTTTTTTGTTTCAAATAAAGTTATGCCGTGCGGTTTTTACAAAGTTTTTTGCGTAAATAAAGCGGGGCAACGTGCAAAGGGAGGTTGCCGTATTTTGTGCAATTTTCATCGGCAAGTTTTTCCTTTAATAAGTAAAAAGTTCCTTTCCTTGTTGCAAGCGTTTTGCTGCAAAACAAAGACTTCCGCCTACTGCCTGCCACTCACTCGCTTGACTCACTTCAAACAAACATTGCATTGCAATGCCTGTCTTTCAGGCGTTGGCGGTGCTTGTTAAAATATTCTGCAAAACAAAAAAAGTATCCTCACGGATACTTTTTTTGTAGCATTTTTTGTGTTTTCGACAGTTTCAAACCTTTGCAAACGCATCTTTTGGCGTTAGTCAAAAAGCGTAGTCGGCGTTGACTTTGCCGTTTGGGCAGTGCGCCGTCTGTTTGGTGCGTCGTGGCATTGCGCAATTTTTTGTTTGTTGCAAACACAACTGCGTGTAAAATGTCTTTTGTTTTTTACTTACAAATGTTGCAACTGCGTTTGCGCTGTTTTGTGCTTTACGTCTTGACGGAACAACGTTATTTTTGCGCCGTCTGCGACTGTTTCTTTGCTGTTTTGCGTCTTTGCACGGCACGCATTATTATCTTCTGAATTTCCACAAGAGGAATTATCGAAAAGGCAAGAGCCAGAGCGGAGAAGTATTCCACTGCATTGATGATTGCCGAACCGTCGGGGTTTGCAAAACCGAATGCGCTGTTTATTCCGGGAATGAAGATAACGGCGGTGGTGAGGGCAAGAGAGCCAAGCATTGCGCCCCACAGTATTTTGTTGTGCGAGTGAAGAGAAAACACGCTTTTTATGTTGCTTCTGTTGTTGTAGGCGTGGAAAATTTCCGTCATGCTCATTGTGAGGAACGCCATTGTAATGCCCTGTTCGGAATGCGCTTCGTTAATGGGGAAGACGACAAAGCCGTTTT
This sequence comes from Corallococcus sp. CAG:1435, assembly GCA_000433775.1. Taxonomy (GTDB): domain Bacteria; phylum Bacillota; class Clostridia; order Christensenellales; family CAG-314; genus Fimimonas; species Fimimonas gallinarum. The sequence continues at coordinate 63,161 of HF998468.1, forward strand.
CCAGATAGATTCCCAAGAAGTAGGCGGACAAAGTTATTCCTGCGATAAGCAATCCGTGAATCACCACGTTGAATCCCAAACCGTGGGCAAAAATGCCTTCGTTCTTTTTGCGGGGTTGACGTTTCATTATGTCGGCTTCCGCCTTTTCCGCTCCGAGAGCGATGGCGGGCAGTGTATCCGTTACAAGGTTTATCCACAGCAGGTGCGCCGGTTTAAGCAGGGTGAAGCCCAAAAGCGTAGCAATGAATATCGCCACAACTTCCGAAAGGTTGGAAGACAGCAAAAACTGAATGCACTTGCGAATGTTGTCGTAGATGCGTCTGCCCTCGCCCACGGCGGAAACGATGGTGGCGAAGTTATCGTCGGCAAGCACCATGTCGGCGGTGTTTTTGGTAACATCGGTACCGGTGATGCCCATTCCCACGCCAATGTCGGCGCTTTTGATGGAAGGAGCGTCGTTTACGCCGTCCCCCGTCATTGCGCACACCTTGCCGAGTTTTTTCCATGCGTTGACGATGCGGACTTTGTGTTCAGGCTGAACTCTTGCGTACACGGAATACTTGGTAATTTCTTTTTCCAACTGTTCGTCCGTCATTTCGTCCAGTTTTGCCCCGAGCAAAGCCTCGCTTGCGTCGGAAATTATTCCCAACTGTTTTGCAATGGCAACGGCGGTG
>HF998468.1:63865-66523 GCA_000433775.1 Corallococcus sp. CAG:1435
TAATCATTATCGGGCGAATTCCCGCCGAACGGCACTGTTCTATTGCCTGTGCAACTTCCGGTCGCACGGGGTCAATCATGCCGCACAATCCCACAAAAACAAGGTCTTTTTCTATGTTCTTCGGGGAAATGTCGGCAGGCAAAGAGTCGTACTTAACAAAGGATGCCGCAAGCACTCTCAACGCTTCGTTTGCCATTGCGGTGTTTTCCGCCAGCAGTTGCTTTTTGGTTTCTTCATCCAAAGGCAGTATTTTTCCGTCCTTCCAGATGGACGTGCAACGGGCAATTATCTCGTCGGGTGCGCCTTTGGTGTACTGCACAACGCCGTTGTCCGTTTGGTGCAGTGTGGACATCATCTTTCTCATGCTGTCGAAAGGTGCTTCGGCAATACGTGGTGTGGCTTTTTCAAGATTATCCTTGGGCAGGTCCTGTTCCAAAGCAAAGTTGACCAAAGCGCACTCGGTAGGCTCGCCCACCGCCTTTCCTTCCGAAAGGGTAGCGTCGCTGCACAGCGCCATTGCCGTTGCCAGCAGTTTTTCGTCGAAAGAGTAAGTTTTAACTACCGTCATTTTGTTTTGCGTAAGCGTGCCCGTCTTGTCGGAGCAGATGATTTCCGCACAACCCAATGTTTCCACGGCGGTCATTTTGCGAATGAAGGCGTTTTTCTTGCTCATGTTGGTAACGCCTATGGACAGCACAATGGTAACGACGGTAGCCAATCCTTCGGGAATGGACGCCACTGCAAGTCCTATTGCCACCATGAAACTGTCCAGAACAACTCTTCCTTCCAAACCTTTCATAATAAGGTTAAAGGCGAAAATCACCACGCAAATTCCGATAACTACAAAGGTGAGAATTTTGCTCAGCGACGCCATTTTCAGTTGAAGAGGAGTTTTTTCTTCCTGCGCCGAGTTGAGGACGTGCGCTATTTTGCCCATTTCCGTTGCCATACCCGTGGCTACGACTATCGCTTTGGCACGTCCGTACACAATGGTACTTCCCATGTACAGCATATTTTTCCTGTCGCCGAGGGGTACTTCTTTGGTTAGCGTTACGGCGTCTTTTTCCGCAGGAACGCTTTCGCCCGTAAGGGCGGCTTCTTCCGCTTTAAGGCTGGCGCATTGCAAAATTCGGCAATCGGCGGGGACGCTGTCGCCTGCTTCCAGCACAACTACGTCGCCCACGACGAGTTCGTGGCTTTTCACAATAGTTACCGTGCCGTCACGCAAAACTTTGCAGGTGGATTCCGTCATGGATTGCAATGCCTTTATTGCCTGTTCCGCCTTGCTTTCCTGTACAACGCCCAAAATTGCGTTGAGCAACACCACAACGGCAATTATTATTGCGTCTGCAAAAGATTCTTTTTCGTTTGCAGGGTTGGCGTTGTTTATTATCACCGTAACAAGGCTGACAACTGCCGCCGCTAACAAAATGATTATCATCGGGTCGGCAAGTTGTTTCAAAAACTTCACGAAAACAGGCGTTTTTTTGCCCTCGTCAAGTTTGTTTGCACCGTTTGCCTGCAAACGGCGTTGGCTTTCCTCTGCGGAAAGACCGTTTTCCGACGAATTGAGTTGTTGCAAAACTTCGTCGGTGTTTTGAAGATAGTGTTTCATTTTTCTCTCCTTAAATAAAAAACTCACGCATCCCAAATGTTACTTTGGTTGCGTGAGTCTCATTTTCTAAAACAACGCCAGACTTTTTGTCGGCTGTTGGCAGTTGTTCCGCCCGTGGCGTAAATTACTCCCTCACGAGAAATGCACAAACATATTGTGTAGAAATTATATATGATAAATACGCAAAAGTCAACAATATAATGCCTGTGAAACGCAGTAGAAAAACAACTTGTGCAAAAACTTTGACAAACAAAACGGAGGTGGTATAATTTGTGTGAAAAAAACACGGGTGAATGCCTTAAAGGAGCAAAATTTTGATTCTTCCGGAAAAAACATTTTTGAAAACTTGTTGCCGACTGCACGAAAGCGATTTCGGATTTGACCAAAACGTAAAAATGCTGCGTGTTTTGCAGTTTTTGCAGGACGCCGCCACTCAGCACGGCGAACAGTTGGGGCTGGGTTGGAACGCCATGGACGCCAACGGCATTTTGTGGGTGCTGAGCAAAATAAAGGTGGTTTTCGACAAACCGGTAACACGCAAAACGCAGGAATTTCTTTTGTACACATGGCCTCTTGCCCCCACACGCTTTTTTGCCGAGAGGTGTTTCACTGCCGTTACGGATGAAGGACAAATTTTTTCCGCAACATCTTTCTGGTCGCTGATAAGCAAAGAGCAACGCAAAATTTTGCCTGCGGAAAAGATGAACGAGTTTTTCCACGGAGAGTATTCCGCAGCGCACTGCGATGCAAGCGCCGATTACGTGCGGGTGCGTTTTGACGAAACTTTTGTACCCGTTTATGAAAAAACGGTACGTCGCAGCGATTTAGACCTCAACGGACACGTCAACAACACCAATTACGCCACCTACGCATCCGACGTTCTTTCCCCCGAAGAGGAAATTCTTTCCATGGAAATTGTCTTTCACAAGGAATTGAAGTTGGGCGACACACTTACGGTGTACGCCAAACGTCAGGACAATTTTGTAACGGTGGTGGGCAGACGTGAGGACACCTGTTTCAGTGCGGTTATTCAACTTGCAACC
>HF998468.1:66609-73661 GCA_000433775.1 Corallococcus sp. CAG:1435
AATTCCGCACAAATGCAATATTCAACTTCAAAACAGCGCCTTTGTTGCGCTGTTTTTTTGTGGCGAAAATGCAAGGTTTGGAAATTTTGCGAAAGGTTAAAAAATTTTGCCCAAAGTTAAAAATATGCGACAAGTAATTACGGCGTGAAGCGTATTTCAAATGTTTTTGCATGTTCTTGCCGTTACGAAGTGGCAGACGTTTTGACGTGTCTATGCGCTGTTTTTGAAAACGCACCCGACTTTTACGGCAAAGTTACTCGAAAAAAACAAAAAGCACTTTGTATGAAACAAAGTGCCTGAAAAAATCAGCATATTTGTAAAAGTCTTTCGAAAATTATTCCTTGTAGCCGAAATAACTTGCAATGTGGGCGATGCACTCGTACAATTTGTCCAATTCGTCGTCGGAAACTTCAAGCATAATTTTCCCCAACTTCCTGTCCAATTCCTGTTTGAGTTTTTGCAACGTGTCTTTGCCCTTTTGCGTAACCTTTGCGTAAATTTTGCGTCTGTTTTTGGGGTCGTAGGTGCGTTCCACCATCTCGAAACCTTCCAAAGCGTCCACAACTTTTGTAAGTTGTTGGTTGCTCATATTCAGTTCGTCCGCCAAATCCGACATGGTAAGTTGACTTTGCCTGTTAATTATGTTCAGACAGGTGAGTTGCGTCATGGAAATGGGAATGTCCTTTATGGAAACGAGGTTGCGGAAAACCTTTCGCAATTTTGGGTAGTAGGTGGAAACAAGTTCCACAATGTCAGAAACTGTCTTGGTCATATTGCCTCCGATAGTAACGCTATTGTACAACATACTTTTGCAAAAGTCAATGTTTGAAAATATACCTTTGTGTGAAAGTGCATCGGCAGTTCAAGTGGCCCTGCCTATGTGACGAGAGAGCCGAAAACGCCTGACCGTTGTTTTCCCCCTTCAACGTCCAAATGCTTGGGGCATGTTTCGCCTCTTTGACGGGCGACTTAACGTTTTTTTTCGTCGTCAAATGCGAACAAAAAAAGCGTTTTTCAATTTAACAAAATTAAAAATTACAATGCTTGATTTATTGAGATTTTTGTTGTAAACTGTAAAAAACAGACAAGAGGAGAAATGTATGAACAAGGCTGTTGCGGTTGTCGGAATGTGCGGGTCGGGCAAAAGTTTACTGTGCGAATATTTTTGTCGGGAAGGCTGGCAAAAGGTGTATTTTGGCGGAGTCACCATGACTCAACTGAAAAAAGCGGGACAGCCGATAAACGAAGTCAACGAACGCCGTATGAGGGAAAATTTGCGCAAAACCTACGGAATGGGGGCTTTCGCTTTGCTTCTCAAAGAGGAAATTTTGCAAAAGTTGCAACAGGGCAACGTCGTTTTGGACGGTTTGTACAGTTGGTCGGAATACATTATTCTCAAAGAGGCATTGGGGGACAGTCTTGTGTTGCTTGCCGTGGTTACCGATTGCGGCATACGCAAACAGCGTTTGGCAACACGCACCGTGCGTCCGCTGACGGCGGAAGAGGTGGACGCCAGGGACAAGGCGGAAATCGAACATTCCGAAAAGGGCGGTCCGATAGCCAAAGCCGACCATTACGTCATCAACAACGGCACGGAACAGCAACTCAAACAGCAGTTTGAAGAATTTGTAAGAAGTCTGTAACAACTGCGATATTGACGTTTTTTCCGTCGGGTAGTACAATAACAATGCGTTACATTTCAAACGCAACTTTTCGGAGGACGATATGAAAATTTTTGAAGTGGATTTGCAGGGTTACAAGGCGCAGTTGCCCATAATTCCGCTTCCTTCGGGGGTAAACATTGCCTTTTTCAACTTGCACGGCAATGTGCAACTGACGGAACATTGCGGAAAGCAACTTGCCAAAATGGTTACTGATTGCGACGTGTTGCTCACAGCGGAAAGCAAAGGCTTGCAACTGACGCACGTCATGGCAAGAGAATTGGGGCATCCCTACTACGCCGTGGCAAGAAAGTCCAAAAAACTGTACATGCAGGACGGTCTGGAAGTGGAAATAAATTCCAGCATCACCACAGGCAGACAGCAAAAGCTGTACATATCCAAACACGACGCAGACCTAATGCGTGGCAAAAAAGTGGGCATTGTGGACGACGTGGTTTCCACAGGCAACAGCCTTGTAGGGTTGGAAAAACTAGTGGAAATGTCGGGCGGAACGGTGTACAAAAAGGCATTTGTGCTGGCGGAAGGTGAAGCAGCCAAACGCAAAGACATCTGTTTTTTGGGCGTAATTCCTCTTTTGTAAAAAAATTTTGCGGGGTGCGGTTTCGCACCCCTTTTTGTTGCAATTTTGCAGCCTTTTGCAGGGGCGAAGTTGTTTGTGGACAGTTTCAATTTCAACGTAAATCAACTGTCTGCAAAAATTTTACGGCAAAAGGGCGTTTCGTGCGTGTGGGGAAAAGGCAAAACGGCGTGCTGACGTAAACTGATTTTTTGTGGCAGGTGCGGAACGAAATGTTTTGTCTTGTTCAAAAAAGGCAGGTTCACGCTGTATTTTTTCGTTGCACTGCGTCAGGCGGTGCAGAGTTTTGCAAAAACATGTTTTGCGTATATGGGCGATTTGTCGGGGCTTCTTTTGTACAAGCAAATGAAAAAAGGCAAAAAGGGAAAAACTTTTGCAAAAATCGCATCGGGAACAAAAACCTTGCTACGTCAGGGCGTTTTTGGAACAGAAAAAAAGGTTTTTTCAAAAAATTTCGCCGCCTTTTTTGTCAACGGTTGCAAGAAAATGCGGTGTTTGGTATAATGTTTTCAGGTGAATTATGAAACAAACTTGCTACGAAATGTTGACGGCAAATGCCGACCGCAAGGGGAATGTGGTGTACTACAACCACAAAATTTCCATTCAGAAACTTTTGCGTGATACGGAAAACCTTGCCTTCGCATTTTCCCGACTGAATCTTAAAAAAGGCGATGTGGTAACGGTGTATCTGCCTTCATGTCCGCAGGGGCTGGCGGCTTTTTATGCCTGTTCCAAGTTGGGGCTTGTGGCAAACATAGTGCATCCGTTGGTGCCTGTCAAACTGCTGAAAGAAAATCTTGTCAAGGTACATTCCAAAGCGTTGTTGTTTTACGACGTGCTTTTGCCGGACGAAAGACAACTTGCCGACGCCAATCAGATTTTGGTGCGGTGCAGTATTGCCGACTACGTAACTTTCCGCAAACCCGTGTTTGCGTTGTATTCCGCAGTGAGAAGTCACCGCATTAAGGGCGTTTTGACGTACAACGCATTGAGAAATCAGTGCGGAAACACACAGGTGTGCGGCAGCGAAGACGATGTCGTGTGCTACATGCACAGCGGCGGAACAAGCGGCACACCCAAAATAGTCAAACTGACCAACGCCGCTTTCAACGGAATTGCACGTTCTATGAAGTTGATGTATCACCCTACGGAAGACATACGTGCCTACAATCTTGCCACGTTGCCCATTTTTCACGCATTCGGGCTGTGCGCAGGCGTTCATGCGCCTCTTGTGTTGGGATACGGTGTGATTCTGGTGCCCAAGTTTGACGTCAACGCCGTGTGCAGGTATCTGAAAAACTACCGCATCACCTGTTGGAGCGTTGTGCCTGCAATGATAAAGAAGATGTTTTCCGCAGGCAGATTTGACACGGCGGGAATGGAAAACATGGACGTTATATGGTGCGGAGGCGACGTGCTGGACGAAAGTTTGGTGGAAAAGGCGGACGAAGTTTTGCACAGGCGTTGCAAACGAGCCCAACTTATGCGTGGCTACGGCTTGACGGAAGTGTGCGGTGTTTGCACCGTAAACAATTTCGACAACTACCAGAAGGAAAGTTGCGGAAAGCCGATGCCCTTGTGCAAGGTGGAAATTTGGGATGAAGAGGGCAACGTATTGCCTTACGGCGTCGAGGGAGAAATTGCCGTCAATTCTTTGGGCAATATGCAGGGGTACCTGGACGGTGGCGGACTGGTGGAAAAAAACGGCGAAAGTTGGGTGACTTCCGGCGACATAGGTTACCTTGACGAAAAGGGCTTTTTGCACATTGTGGACAGAAAAAAACGTTCCTTGAAAATTGCTGCCGTCAACGTTTTTCCCGCTCAGGTGGAAAATTGCGTCAAAAAGTTGAGTTTTGTGGACGAGGCGTGTGCCGTGCGTTGCACCGTCAACGACAAACCGTATCTTAAAGTGTTTGTAACGCTGAACACCCCCACGCCGTTGGACGTGGTGAAAAAAAGCGTAGAGGACATTTGTTCGGCAAACCTGATACGTTATTCCGTGCCACGTTTCGTGGAGGTGCTGGACAAAATGCCACGCACGGATTTCGGAAAAATCGACTACGTTTCTTTGGAAAAAAGATGAAACAGTCTTGCAGGCAGCAAGGCTGTTTTTTGTTACCGACGTGTGAAAACCATTTGACGGGCAATTCCCTAAAATAGTGTAAAAAATTTGCCGTATTGTTGATACTTGCAGTCAAATGGACACACTTTTGACAAATTAGTGTGTTTTTCGGCAAAATTTTCTGCAAAAAAAGATGAAAAAATACAAGCAAAACTACTTTTTGTAAAGAAGAAAATCGATTGTCACGGCGTATCTTTTGTGATAAAATTAAAACACATCTCACCAAAGGTTAAAGGGGAAAGGTAAACTTATGCGAGTGATTGTAGTAGGTTGCGGAAAAATCGGAAGAGCCATTGTCGCCAGCATGGCGGAGGAAAATCACGACATTGTTGCCATAGACAACAATCCCGACGTCATCAGCCACCTCACAAACACCTACGACGTGCGTGCCGTGTGCGGAAACGCAACTTCCAAAGAACTGCTTACCGAGGCGGAAGTTTCCAAGGCGGAATTGTTTATTGCCGTTACGGAATCGGACGAAGTAAACATGCTGTCCTGTTTTCTTGCCAAAAAATTGGGGGCAAAGTACACCGTCGCACGCATAAGAGAATCGGACTACAACGACAGCAGTCTTGGATTTCTCACCAAGCAACTGCACCTTTCCATGGCGTTGAATCCGGAATTACTCACTGCGGAAGCCATTTTCAACATGCTCAAACTGCCTTCGGCGTCCAAGGCGGACACCTTTGCAGGCAAAAAAATACAAATTCTGGAACTTGTCGTCAAAGGCAAATTCCGCTACGCAGGAATGGCGTTGTCCGACCTGCGCAAAAAAATCCCCGTCAACTTTCTGGCATGCGCCGTCAAACGTGAAGAGGAAACATTCATTCCCAACGGCACGTTTGTGTTGCAGGAGGGGGACAGAGTGGCGTTTATGGTGGCGACATCCGACAGTTACCGCTTTTTGCGTTCGTTGGGTTTGGTGCAACGCCACGCCCACGACGTAACGGTGATGGGGGCAAGCACCACGGCGTACTACCTCATCAAATTGCTTGCCGCCAACAACTACTCGGTAAAAGTAATCGAGAAAAGCGCCGAGCGATGCGAAGAAATTGCCGAAAAGGTTCCCAACAGCGTCAGCGTCATTCACGGCGACGCCACCGACCAGGATTTGCTTTTGGAAGAGGGCATTTCTTCCACCGACGCCTTTCTGGCATTGACGGGCAAAGACGAGGAAAACATCCTCATTTCCTTTTACGCACTCAATCAGGGCGTTTCCAAAGCCATTGCAAAGGTCAACCGTCCTTCGCTTGCAAGAATGTCGGAAAAATTGGGGTTGGACAGCGTTGTTTCTCCCCAAAACATCGTGGCAGACGTTTTGACACGGTACGCACGTGCGCTTAACGATTCGTTGCAAAGCAAAATGGAAACGCTGTACAGTCTGATGGACGGCGACGTGGAAGCGTCGGAATTTATCGTTCTTTCCGATTGCTGTCTGCTCAATGTTCCCCTCAAAGACATGAAACTCAAAGACAACATAATTGTTGCGGGAATAATCCGTGACAAGGAATCCATCATACCTTCCGGCGAGGACGTAATATTGGAAGGCGACCGTGTAATCGTCGTGGCAACGCAACTGCGGTTGTACGACCTGGCGGATATTTTGAGATAGAGGTAGAAAATGAATTTTCGGGTAATATTTCAGATATTCGGCAGGGTGTCGGTGTTGGTGGGCGTGCTTATGTGCCTGCCGATGATTCTTTCCGCCTGTCTGGGCGAGTCCTGCTGGTGGGCGTTTGCAATAGCAATTGCCATTGCCGTGGCGGTGGGAGTGCCTGTCGTTGTGCTGTGCAAACCCAAAAGCAAAGCGTTCTTTTCCAAAGAAGGTCTTGTTCTCGTTTCCCTTTCCTGGATTTGGGTGTCGCTTGTGGGTGCGCTTCCCTTTGTAATAAGCGGAGCAATTCCTTCCTACATCGATGCGTTTTTCGAAACGGTAAGCGGTTTCACTACAACGGGAGCAACCATTTTGCAGGGCAGTTACATCGAACAAATGGCAAAAGGACTGTTGTTTTGGCGCAGTTTCACCCATTGGATTGGCGGAATGGGCGTTATAGTATTTGTGATGATGATTGCCAGCAATCTGGAAAATCACAGTATTCACGTTTTGCGTGCGGAAATGCCCGGTCCCACCGTGGACAAACTTGTTCCCCGTGCAAGAACGACGGCAAAAATTTTGTATTTGCTGTACATCGGATTGACGTTGTTGGAAATCACCCTGCTCATTTTCGGCGGAATGCCCATCTTCGACAGCGTAGTTCATTCCTTCGGCACGGCAGGCACAGGCGGTTTCGGCATCAAGGCGGACAGCATTGCAGGCTACAATGCCTTCTGTCAGTGGGTAATAGCAATCTTCATGTTGCTTTTCGGCGTAAACTTCAACCTGTATTACCTGATGATTTTGTGCAAATTCCGTCAGGCATTTTCCTCCCGTGAATTGTGGCTTTACGCAGGTGTGATTGTTTTTTCTGCAACGGTAGTAACTTTCAATGTCATCAGCCAACTTCCCTACACCAAAACAACGGCGGACGCCGTGCGGTTTGCGGTGTTCCATGTGGCGTCTTTCCTCACGACGACGGGGTACACGGCAATACCGGCGTCTTCCAGCATCAACGCATGGCCGTTGCTGTCCAAAAGTCTTCTGTTTTGTCTGATGTTCATCGGTGGCTGCGCC
>HF998468.1:73670-80226 GCA_000433775.1 Corallococcus sp. CAG:1435
TGGCTGCGCCGGCAGTACTGCCGGTGGTCTTAAAGTTTCCCGTGTGGCAATTTTGGGATGCTCGGTACGCAAAGAGTTGCGCAAGATACTTCATCCACGCAACGCCAACTCCGTCAAATTCGAAGGCAAGGTGCTTTCGAAGGAAGTTTTGCAAAGCGCAACAAACTACTTCGGTATTTACATGTTGGTGCTTATTTCCACATTTTTGATACTGTCCTTCGACGGGTGTCCCGACCTTACTATTGAAGCAAACATAACGGCAGCGGCGTCCTGTCTGAACAACATAGGCCCTGCCTACGGCACCGTTGCGTCGGGTTACTACATGTATTCGCCTTTGTCCAAAATTGTGCTTTCCGTAGCAATGCTTCTGGGCAGGTTGGAAATCTACCCGCTGTTGCTGACCCTTTCGCCCAAAACGTGGATAAGACGCTGATTGTAAAAGCCAATGTGCAAGCGTTGCAATGTTGTTGCACAAAAAAGGTTCGTATTCGTAAAAAACTGTCCTTTCGGGCAGTTTTTTTGTTGCATTTTTGCAGTGAGGTGTTTTTGGGGTAATTTACAGTGATGCTGTATTTTGGTGAAAATTTGCAGTAATGCCGTGTTTTTACGTATTTTACAGTTAAATGCTGTATTTTTGCATAATTTGCAGTTATGCCGTATTTTTCGAACTTGCGGTGTTGTTTTTGGGCAATTTGCGGTTTTCGAATAAGTTTTCCAAGCGTTGGAAGTTTTCCGTTGTGTCGGGTAGTTTTTGTAAAAAGCCAAAACGCTTTTTGTGGCAACCGTGCAAAAGCAGGCGCAAGGGTAAAATATCGCTTTCACCTATGTGGCGTATTACCTAATAATAACGGTAGTGCAACATTGCCAAGCAACGCAACTCTTGTTGCCGTCAGCCCTTTTGTCGGAATGGTCATCGGCAAGGCCCCCGCTATATGCAAAAAAACGATTTCAAAACTTGTTTTCAACAAAAAGCCAAGTGCGGAAAAACTGTTGAAAAGATATTTGTACGTAGGTAACAAAAAAACGTGTCTGCAAAAGACACGTTTTGTTTTGTCGAAAATGACGGTAGTGCAGCGTTGCCAAGCAATGCAACGTTTGTTGCCGTCAGCCGTTTTCTCTGTTGGAAAACTGCATTATCTTTTTTGTTTCGCCGAAAATCACCAACTTGTCGCCCTTTTCAAAGACGTAGTCGGCGGAGGGACTTGCCACAACGTGTCCCACTTTTTTGATGGTGAGAATGTTTATTCCGAATTTGCTGCGTGGCGACAGTTGCACAAGCGTTTTCCCAAGCCACGAAGCAGGCAAGGCAATTTCGAAAATGGAGTGCTTTTCGTCCAGTTCGATGTAGTCGTACACGTTTTCAACGTTCAGTTTCACTGCCATTTTTTCCGCAATGTCCAAGTCGGGGTAGATTACTTCGTCTGCGCCGTTGCGCAAGAGGAATTTTCGCTGAATGTCCGTTGTGGCTTTTGCAATGACGTACTTTGCCCCGCATTCCTTCAAAAGGGAAGTTATTTCCAGCGAGGATTGGAAGTCGTCGCCGATTGCCACAATGCACACGTCAAAAGCGGGAATATCCATTTTCGCCAGGTTGTTGACGTTCATGCAGTTGGCAATGAGGGCGTTGGTGTAGATGGGCGCAAGACTGTTGATGACGTCCTCGTTTTTGTCCACAATCATCAGTTGGTCGCCCATTTCCAGCAGTTTTTCGCCGATTGTCTGACCGAATTTTCCCATTCCGATAAGCAAAACAGATTTCATATTTCCTCCTTTTCAGCCGACAAGGATAGTGTCGTCCAAAGGTTTCCGTATGTTGGAAACCGAGCGGTTTTCGCCGAAGGCAAGCGCAAGCGTGAGTATTCCCACTCTGCCTGCGTACATCAGCAAAATAAGAATAAGTTTGGATATTGAGCCGAGTTTTGTGGTGAGCGACATGGAAAGTCCCACAGTACCCAATGCCGAAACCGTTTCAAAAAGCACGGCTTTGAAGGGTGCAACGGAGTCCATTTCAATGGTGCAGATTGCCAGCGTGGCAACAATCACCAAAAACAGACAGGACACGAAAATTGCCAACGCCTGTCCCAGCAGTGCATGGTCTATGCGTCGTTTGCCTGCCTCTATGTCCTTTTTGCCACGGAAAGCGGCAAACATTCCCATCACTATCACCGCCATTGTGTTGGTTTTCACACCGCCGGCAGTGGAAGCGGAACTTCCGCCGATAAACATAAGCATCACGGCAAGCAGGTAGCCGCTGTCGGAAAGCCCCGACATATCCACCGTGTTGAAACCTGCCGTACGTGTGGTTGTAGCATTGAAAAATGCCACCAACACCTTTTCGCCAAAGGTAAAATCGGCTGTTTCGACGTTGTTTCTTTCAAACACTACAAACAGCAACGTGGAAACCACCAAAAGACTTGCGGTAACGGAAAGCACTATTTTTGTGTGCAGTCGAAATTTTTTCCAACGGAATTTCGTATCCCAGATGTCGCTCCACACGCAAAATCCCAAACCGCCGATAATTATCAAAAATGCTATCGTAAGCACCACAAGCGGGTCTTTGGCGTAGTAGGTGAGGGAAGCAAATTCGCCGTACTCTGCGCCAAGAATGTCGAAACCGGCATTGCAAAACGCCGAAACGGAGTGGAAAATGGCAAAATACAACCCGTACAGTGTGCCGAAGGTGGGAATAAACCTTATGCTCAGCAAAATTGCGCCGATACCCTCAAACAAAAACGTCCCCAAAAAGATTCGTTTTATCATGTGTCTGAGGCTGGCAAGGTCGGAACCTCCTGCCGAAAGCATCAGTACCTTTCTGCCGTAAAGCCCCATTTTTTTGCCGAACATGCTCACTGCCAGCGAAACAAAGGTCATAAAGCCCAATCCGCCTGTTTGAATCAACGCCAAAATGACAATCTGCCCGAAAAACGTCCAGTGAGTACCCGTGTCGTAGGGTACAAGACCGGTAACGCAGGTTGCCGATGTGGACACAAACAAAGCATTTATGTAGGTAGTGGTGCCGTCGGCTGTGGCAGACGGAAGACTCAACAGTGCGCTGCCGCACAAAATCACCGTCAGATACCCCACCGCAAGCAACTGCCATCCTGAAAGTTTGAAAGATCGTTTGCTTTTCATTGTGTAAAACCGCAATTTTTTTGTTGCCGATGTCGGTACTAATGCAGAAATAATACCCTAATATTGTCCAAAAGTCAACTGTAAATGCCAAATAATTAAGTTAATTGTAATTTTGAAAAAGCAAAAACAGCGTTGGACGAATTTGCAATCACGGGTTTTCAGTAATAAATTTTGTGCATGTTCACTCAATCGGCAGTCAACGGCGACGTGTCGCACTAGGGTTGTGTGGGGGCGCAGACTTGTTGTTTTGAAGGTGTTGCGGTAAGTCTGATGCAATTTGCAGTTGTTTTACAAGGAAAACCTATGTCGCCTCTTTGCATAATTTGCAATCACGGGTTTGCAGTAATAAATTTTGTGCATGTTAACTCAATCGGCAGTCAACGACAAAGTGTCGCACAAGGGGTGTGTGGCGCAGGCTTATTTTTTTGAAAGTGTGGTGAGTTTGACGCAATTTGCAGTTGTTTTACAAGGAAAACCTATGTCGCCTCTTTGCATAATTTGCAATCACGGGTTTGCAGTAATAAATTTTGTGCATGTTAACTCAATCGGCAGTCAACGACAAAGTGTCGCACAAGGGGTGTGTGGGGGGTAAAGGCTTGTTTTGTGAAAGTGTTGCGGTCGTTTATCGAAGCAACGCCGATATGCAAAAGAATGTTGTTTGTGCGTTTCTGTTGATTGTTTGGTTTGGCTGTGGTACAATAAAAAAAGAGGTGAAACATGATACTTTACAAAAACGGTCTTGCTCTTTTGGGCGACAAATTGGTAAAAACCGACATAGTGGCAAACCACGGCAAAATTATCGAAATTTCCACGGAAATAGTTCCCGACGAGCAAACGGAGGTGGTGGATTGCACCAACCGTTACATTTTGCCCGCTTTGGTGGACATTCACACTCACGGCGCAAACGGATACGACTTCAACACAGCCGATACGGACGGAATGAAAAAGATTTTGGATTTTTACATTGCCCACGGCGTAGGCACCGTTTTTCCCACCGTCATGACGGACGACGAGGAACGCATTTGCCATCAGTTGGAACTGATCGTTCAACTTGCCAAAGACTATCCGGAAATCAAAGGTATTCACTTGGAAGGTCCCTTCCTTTCGGAAAAGTTTTGCGGTGCAATGCCTGTGCAACATTTGCGCAATCCGTCGGCGGATTTGTTTTTCAAGTTCCAAAAACATGCAAACGGTATGATAAAAATTGTCACCGTTGCGCCCGAATTGCCCAAAGCGGTGGAATTTATCGGCGAAATTTCCGATACAGGCGTGGTGGTGTCGTTGGGACACAGCGGTGCAAACGGCGAAACGGTGCAAAAGGCCATCAAGGCGGGGGCAAAGTCTTTCACGCATTGGGGCAATGCTATGTCGCAACTTGACCGACACGACCTCAACATGGCAGGGAGCGCAATGCTTTCCGACAATTTCTGCGAAGTAATTTGCGACGGAAAGCATGTCCAGAAAGATGTTTTCCGCCTGCTGGTGCGCACAAAAGGTTTGGACAAGGTAGTGTGCATTACCGACAGCATAATGGCAACGGGATTACCCGACGGCGACTACACCTTGGCGGGCAACGACGTTGTGGTGGTAAACGGCGACGCCCGACTTAAAAGCAACGGCGTGCGTGCAGGCAGCACGTTGGACGCCTACACCGGTTTGGCAAACGCCGTTTCCTTCACGGGGTTGCCGTTGCATCAGGCAATAAGAATGTGGACAGTCAACCCTGCCAGACTTGTCGGGCTTTCCCATCGCATAGGTACAATCGAAGTAGGCAAAGACGCCGATTTCATTCTGTTCGGCTGAGGTCGAAAGGCAACTTTGTTACTTTTCAGGTAGCAATTGCCCAAAGCAGGCATGCAAAAGGCTACTTTGAGGCGAAAAGGGCATTGCTAGTTGTTTTTTTGTCGGGCAAAATCGTTTTTTCTGGGTAAACGCTTAAAAACAGTAAAAGCAAGTTTTTGTTTTGTGAATTTTGTGCAGACAACGTACAATTCGCTTTTCTGCAAAGACAAATGCCGTTGTAGTTTTCCGTTGTTTGCAGTAAATTTTTGCAAAAGGCAATTTTCGTGGCAAAATCCTTAAAGACGGGAAAAAGCAAGTTTCTTGTTTTGTGAATTTTGTGCAGACAACGTACAATTCGCTTTTCTGCAAAGACAAATGCCGTTGTAGTTTTCCGTTGTTTGCAGTAAATTTTTGCAAAAGGCAGTTTTTGTTGAAGGAAGCAGACGCAACGTTTTTCGGCAAAGGTCAATGGCAAATTTTGAAGAGGTAAATGTTTTTGCAACTTGCAAAGGGTTTGCCAGTACTCTGCTAAAAACGCTTGACTATTTTTTTTGCTTGCGGTAGAATAGAACAGCACGAAAGGAAAATCTTTCAAAAAAATCAGCGAGGTGGGCGAAATGAAACAAGGTATACATCCGAATTATCATCAGGCGACTGTTGTATGTGCTTGTGGCGCTACGTTCCAGACGGGTACAACCAAAGACACCGACATCATCAAGGTGGAAATTTGCAACAAGTGTCACCCCTATTTTACGGGCAAGCAAAAGTTGGTTGACGCAGGCGGACGTGTTGACAAGTTCAACAAGAAGTACGGCTTCGACAAAAAGTAAAGATGATAAATCAAGGGAACGGCAACAAGCCGTTCCCTTTTTCTNNNNCAAGCCGTTCCCTTTTTCTTTGTTTTTTTGCGTTAAGAAGTTGAAACGCAGTTGTTTCACGGGGCATAAATGGCAATTGACTTTGTGCCAAATGCCACAAAGCAACAAAAAACGTCGTCGGCAAAAACGTTGTTGCCTTTTGCAAACTTTTTTCGTGCAAATCTGCCTTTACACATTGTACTGTTTTGTTTTTGCATTGCGGGCTTTGACTGTACAGAAAAAACAGTTGTTGCCTTTTCCCGTTGTGAAGGTGTGGCGCATTGTGGCGTTGCCGTCTGCGTCAAATTTTGTTGCCGTGTTACAAACTTTTGCTACCGTTTGCGCAAAAACGTGCAATTTTACGGTTGAGGACGTCCACCGCCTATCTGCGAAATTACTTCCCACGTGCGTTCGCCCACAATGCCGTCGGGTACAAGGGCATTTTCCAACTGGAACTGTACGACAGCCTCTCTTGTGGCATTGCCGAAAATGCCGTCTATTGCTCCCGTCGGATAAAGTTTCGTTGTGAGTTTGCTTTGCAGGTATCTGACGTAGTTTCCCCTGTTGCCCTGCCTCAACGTCGGGCGAGGAGGCAAAACAAGCAGTGTGCGCCAGGTGTTGTTGCCTACAATGCCGTCGGCAACAAGTCCGTTGTTCATTTGGAAGGAAACAACGGCATTTCTTGTGGCGTTGCCGAAAATGCCGTCCACGGCAATGTTGTAACCAAGGTTGCGCAACATAAACTGCAACACTTCCACGTAGTTGTTGCGGCTGCCCTGCCGCAG
>HF998468.1:80233-109930 GCA_000433775.1 Corallococcus sp. CAG:1435
GGCTGCCCTGCCGCAGAAGAGGGTAATTTTGCAGTTCACGGGCAACGTAGTTTGCGCCAAGGTACTCGCACACGCCTTTGCAACATTCTTCACCCACTTCGGTGTGGAAGTCGGGGTCAAGCATCAGTTTGGCTTCGTCAAAGTTTGTCATAAAGCCGGGTTCCACAAGGGTTGAAACGCAGTTGACGCTTTGCAACACGCCGACGTTGGTGAGGGTTGACACCCCTCTGCCCACCTGATTCGTCCCCTCAATCAGTTGTACGTAAATTTCTTCCGACAACGCTCTGCTGCTGTCGGGAAAGCGGTTTAATGGGGAATAGAATGTGAGAATGCCGCTTGCGGAATTGAAACTTGTGCCGTTTCCGAAAGCGTTGTAACCGAAAGTTACAAGCAGGGTGAGATTTTGTCTGTTTATTCGGCGTACTCTTTCCGAAATTGATATGTCGATAATTTCCGGTTTGACGTCGTAAACGTCGAAACCGCACCGCAAACACGCTTCAATAAAGCAGTTTTTTGTTGGTCTGTTGAATTCGTTTTCGTAAAACGATCTGTTTATGTAGGGCAAAACGGGCGTGCGTTTTCCCGCAGTGGGGGGATTTTGACCGTGTTCGTCATTTGCCCCTATGTAGTAGGTAGCCAAAATTTTACCTCCTTGTGATTTTTTGCACGCAGTTTGCAAAACATTTTAGGAAAGTAAAAAAATGTCGCAAAAAGGTGTATTCAACACATTTTATGCGACATTTTGTTTTTAAGTTACTTTACCGCACGGGGGAACGGGTTTGCTTGTATCTTTTTACAGCAACGGGCGGAAAAGATTTCCCACCAGACAAACCAATTTTTCCCACAGACGCAGCGGCGGAGGGGTGATTTGCAACTGACTGTTTTGGCATGTCTGTACCATGTCGGCGTACATTTCTCTTACGGCGGCGGTGTCGTACATGTACACGCCACATTCGTAGTGATGCACGAAACTGCGGTAGTCCAAATTGATTGTGCCGCACACCCCTGCAATGCCGTCGGCTACAATGTTTTTGGCGTGGACGAATCCGTTGGTGTAACTGTAAATTTTCACGCCCACATCCACCAATTTTTTGCAACTTTGTTTTGTCATGGCGTACACGGTTTTTTTGTCCGGTACAGCGGGAATAAGTATGTTTACGTTTACCCCACGCAGGGAGGCTCTGCGCAAAGAGTCTATTACCGTTTCGTCGGCAATAAGATAGGGCGTGGAAATGTACAGGTCGTACACCGCCTGGTCGATAAGGTTGAGGTAGACGCTTTTGGCAATCTGTTCGTTGTAAAGCGGACGAGGACCGTCCCCGAAGGGAGCCACAATTCCTTTGTCGGCAAATTTTTCCGTGTGAGAAAACACCAGATATCTGTCGAAATCCTCCGTCTTTTTGGTTGCCATGTCAAACATCTGCAAAAACATTGTGCAAAGGGTAGTAACGGCGTTGCCGACAATTCTGACGGCGCTGTCCTTCCAGTAGCCGTACAGTTTTTTCTCGTTGATGTATTCGTCGGCAAGATTGATGCCCCCGATGTATCCCACCTTTCCGTCGATAACGGCTATTTTTCGGTGGTCTCTGTTGTTGTACACGGCGGAAGCCACAGGCCTTATGGTAGCAAATTTTGCACACCGTATGCCTTCATTTTGTAATTTGCGGTAAAACGTTCTGCCAACGTGAGTGAGGCTTCCCAGGTCGTCGTACAGCAAACGTACCTCCACGCCGCAGGAAACTTTCCGTTTCAGTACCTGCAAAATGCTGTCCGTCATTTTTCCTTCTTCCACAATGAAGTATTCCAAAAACACAAATTTTTCCGCTTTTTCCAACTGTTCCAGCAAGTCGGCAAGGAAAAGTTCGCCGCAACCGAAATACACCGTGTCCGTGTCGGAAAAGGACGGAGCGCCCATTTTGTGCAGATATTCTATCTGTCGCAGGTACTTTGTGGGGGCGGAAGGGTGCATGTCGGAAAAGCGTATCTGAGGCAGTTTGGCAAACATTTTGCGTTGGGAAAGAGAGGCGTTGTTGCGTGAGAAAATGAGGTACAGCACAAAACCTACCACGGGAACGATGGAAACGAGAATGGACCAGGGCAGTTTGGCTTCGCAGGACATGTCCCTGTTTATTATCAGCAACAGCGTTATTACCAGCATTGTTGTGGAAACGATAGTGGCTACACGGTAGTAGGAACTGAAATAGAAGGTTACGGCTATTGCCAGCGCAACCTGCAACACTATTGCCAAAAAAATCAGCGTAAAACGGCTGAACACGATTTTCAGTAATTTACCCATGCTTTCCTCCCTGTAAGTTTTGCCTGACTTTCGCTGGGAAAGTCAAAAACATTGCTTTTCCTTCTAAATAATACAAAAAATTTTGTTTTTTTGCAATAGTTTGGTTTTGTGTGGCGTCAAACAAAGCCTTGCCTGCCTTTTTGACGGTTTCCGCTACTGCGTAACAAGACGTCGGCAACTTGCCTCACGGGGTACAAAAGTCTTTTTGCAACGTGTTGCAACGGTGTGCAAGGCAAACAAAGGCAAAAGTAACAACCGCCTTGCAAAAAATTGACAAAAAACCGATGTAGAGTTAAAATTTATCTATTATGCAAAAAACAAATGACGTTTTGATTTTGGGAATAGAAAGTTCCTGCGACGAAACCGCCGCTTCCGTTGTTAAAAACGGCAGGGAAATTTTGTCCAACGTGGTGCTTTCGCAAATAGACATTCACCGTTTGTACGGCGGAGTCGTGCCGGAAATTGCCAGCCGAAACCATGTCGAGGCAATAGACAAGGTGGTGGGCGAAGCGTTGAAACAGGCAAACGTTTGCTTGGGCGACCTTTCCGCAGTTGCCGTTACCTACGGGGCGGGGCTTGTGGGAGCGTTGCTCGTCGGCGTATCCTTTGCAAAAGGGCTGTGTCAGGCAAGCGGATTGCCTCTTATTGCCGTCAATCACATAGAGGGGCACATTTGCGCAAACTACCTCACCTATCCCGATTTGCAACCCCCGTACATGTGCTTGCTCACCAGCGGCGGACACACCGCAGTTGTGCGTGTGGACGACTACGACAGTTGCCACGTGTTGCGTTCCACCGTTGACGACGCCGTGGGCGAAGCCTTCGACAAGGTGGCACGTGTGTTGGGATTACCCTATCCGGGAGGGCCGGAAATCGACAAACTAGCCTCTTGCGGCAACGCCGTTTACACCTTCCATTCCGTGGTTATTTCCAACGGCAATTTCAGTTACAGCGGCTTGAAAACGGCTGTGATAAACACCGTGCACAACGCCGTGCAACGGGGTGAAGAGATAAACAAGGCGGACGTTGCCAAAAGTTTCAACGTGTGCGCCGTGGATGGGCTTGTTTCCTGTCTGGAACAGGATTGCCTAAAAGAAAACCTTAAAACCGTTGCCGTTGCCGGCGGCGTGGGGGCAAACAGTTACCTGCGTCGGAAAATGGCGCAAATGGAAAATAAAGGGTACAGGGTGTGCCTGCCCAAACTGTCGCTTTGCGGCGACAATGCGGCAATGATTGCATCCCGTGGGTACTTTCACTTTGTAAAGGGACAGTTTGCCGACCTTTCGCTGAATGCCTGTCCCACACTCAAATTGCGTGGCGAAAAGCCTTCGCACTGAACAAAAAACCAATTTACCGCAGACGGACAACCTGTCCGCAAGGAGAGAGTATGAAAAGAAATTCCCAAGTGCAGACGGTGCAACGCATCAACGCCGATGTGGCGCATGGGCTCACCGCACAGCAGGTAAAACAGCGTATTGCCGAAAAGAAGACCAACAAAACCAAAAAGGTGGTGGGCAAAAGTTATCTTTCTATTTTTGCCACCAATATTTTCACCTTTTTCAACCTGTTGGGATTCATCATTTTCGTGCTTATGCTCATTTGCCGCAGCGTAACCAACATGATGTTCATCGTCATCATTCTTGCCAACACGGTGATAGGTATTTTTCAGGAAATACGCAGCAAACTTGCTGTGGAAAAACTGTCCATCGTAAGCGAACCTACCGCAACTGTGGTGCGTGACGGCAAACAGCAGTCCATTGCCACAAGAGACATTGTGCTGGACGACGTGATTGTGTATTCGGCGGGCAAACAAATTTGCACCGACTCCGTCGTTTTGCAGGGGGAAGTGGAAGTAAACGAATCCATGCTGACCGGCGAAAGCGATTCCGTCAAGAAAAAGACGGGGGACGTGCTGTTCAGCGGCAGTTACATTGTTGCAGGCAACTGTGTGGCACGTTGCGACAAGGTGGGCAAGGAAAATTACATAGAACAACTTTCCGCCCGTGTCAAAAAGGCAAAAACGCCCAACTCGCAACTGATAAAGGGAATAAAGACAATAATAAAATTCATTTCCGTCATTATCTTCCCCTTGGGAATAGCCACATTCTTTTGCAGTTCGCAAATACGTGGATTGCTTGGCGACAACGTCAACTTGTGGCTCAACTACGTTGTCAAACCGCAACCGGACATCGTTGACACCGTAAACGAGGCAATAAAGGCAATGAGCGGTTCCATGATAGGAATGGTGCCCAGCGGAATGGTGCTTCTCACCAGCGTCGCCCTTGCCGTTGCGGCTTTGAAACTGGCACGCAAAAAGGTGCTTGTAAGGGAACTTCCCTGCATTGAAATGCTTGCCCGTGTGGACACGTTGTGTCTGGACAAGACGGGTACCATTACCGACGGCACGATGACGGTGGAAGACGTGGTGTGCTTCGGCAAACACACCCGTGAGCAAGTCAGTCAGATTGTGGCAAGCGTCGTGTCCGCCACCGGCGACGACAACATGACGGCGCAAGCGCTGAAAGCCTTCACCGCCGACGTTGCAACAATTCCTGCGGTAGCGCACATTCCCTTTTCTTCACAACGCAAGTATTCGGCGGCAACGCTTCAGGGAAAAGGAACGTTTGCAATAGGCGCAGCGGAATTTATGTTTGAAAAAACCGACGCTCAGTTTGACGAAACATGCAAAAAACTTTTGCAACAAGGCTTGCGTGTGCTTGCCGTGGGCTACTCTTCCGAGGAAATTGCCGACGGCTCCGTGAAGGGACTTAAACCCCTTGCGCTTGTTGTGTTGCAGGACACGTTGCGCAGTAACGCCCGTGAAATTATCGGCTGGTTCCGAGACAACAACGTGGACGTGAAAATCATTTCCGGCGACAATCCCCTTTCCGTATCGGTAATTGCGCAGAAAGTGGGGGTAAAAAATGCCGACAGGTACATTTCTTTGGACGGAATGACGGACGAAGAAGTGGCGGAGGCGGCAACGCAGTACACCGTTTTCGGACGTGTTACCCCCGAACAGAAAAGCGTACTTGTAAAGGCGATGAAAAAGGCGGGACGCACGGTGGCAATGGTGGGCGACGGCGTAAACGACATTCTGGCAATGCGTGAAAGCGACTGCGCAATAAGCGTGGGCTGCGGTACCGACGCCGCAAAAACGGTGGCAAACCTCGTGCTTATGGACAATCAGTTCAGTTCCATGCCAAGGGTAGTTGCCGAAGGCAGACAGGTAGTTAACAACATTCAAAACAGTTCGTCGCTGTTTTTGATGAAAACATCCATGACGATACTCACCACCGTGTTGTGTCTTATCCTTCAACGCACCTATCCGTTTGAGCCGCAACACCTGTACGCAATGGAATTTTTCGTGATAGGTATTTCCTCTTTCCTGCTGGCACTGAAACCCAACAGAAATCTCATCAAGGGACACTTTGTTGCCAACACGCTGAAAAGCACCCTTCCCAGCGGAATAGCCATGTTCTTGTCGGTGGCAATGACCTACGCATTCATGAATGTGCTTGGAATTGCCGACAATGCCGAACAAATCAGCACCGTTGCAATGTTTTCCATGACGGCAACGGGCGTGCTTGCACTGTGGATATTGCTTTTCCCCTACGATCTGATAAACCTCGGCATAGGTATTTTGGGAACGGTGGGCACAGTGGGATGCTACCTTGTTTTCCCCTGGGCTTTGGGACTTATCGCAAGTTGGACGGGAGGCGAAGAACCCACCCCCATGTTTGTTTCCATCGACGGCAACGCAATTTTGTTCATAGCGCTTAATGCGCTTGTAATGGCGGCGCTCATCGTGTGCGGAAAGTTGATTATGCACACAATCGAAAAAAGAAAACTATCAAAAACATTAAAAGAGGCGTAATATGCAATTTGAAGAGGCTTTGCAATTTTACAAACAGCAACGCAGAAAAATTCTGGCGCAACATTTTGCCGATTTCATCATCTCGTGGGATATGCAGACGGATGCCGCACCGCAAAGTATTTCCGCCGACGCCGAGTACGGCGCAGTACTTTCGGAATACAGTTACGAACTTGTTTCCGACGAAAAATTCGTGGAGGCGGTGGAAACGCTGGACGGCAACAGGCAACTGTTGGACGACGTGCTTTGCCACGAAGTGGAAGTAATGAAAAAAAACATCCGTCAGACACGCAGTATTCCCAAGGAAGAGTACTCTGCCTACAACCTGCTTGTTTCGCAGGCGTACCCCGTGTACGTCAAGGCAAAGACGGAAAACGACTTTGAACTTTTCCGCCCCTACCTGGAAAAAATAGTGGACTATTGTCGCAAAACGACCGTTTGGCTTGCCGACGGCGAAACCAAAGGTTACGATGTGCTTCTGGACATGTTCGAACCGCATTACACCACAAAGCAATACGACGAATTTTTTGCTTTGTTGAAAGAAAAACTTGTACCGTTGATAAAAAAAGTGTCCACAAATCCTCCGCCGGTACCCGATTGGGCAACGCAACTGTGCTACAAAGAGGGGCAAAAACGTTTTTGCGAGTACCTGCGTGACGTCATGTGTTTCGACAAATCCCGTGGAATAATGAAGGAAAGCGAACACCCCTTCACAAGCGGTTTCGGCACCGACGACGTGAGAATCACCAACCACTACTACGAAAACAACGTTGTGTCGGCAATCTATTCGGTAATTCACGAAACGGGACACGCCCTTTACGAACAGCAGTGCGACAGGTCGCTCAACGGCACGCTGAGCGGCGGCGGAGCAAGTTTGGGCATGCACGAAAGTCAATCCCGTTTCTACGAAAACATGATAGGGCGCAGCGACGCTTTCTGGAAAGTGCATTACAAACACCTGCAACAGCACTTCCCCGTGCAGTTCCGCAAGGTTACGGAAAAACAGTTTGTGGACTTCGTCAACCGCACCGAATGTGGTTTTGTGCGTACGGAGGCGGACGAACTCACCTATCCGTTGCACATCATGCTTCGTTACGAAATAGAAAAGAAACTTATCGACGGCAGTTTGCAGGTCAAAGACCTTCCCCGATACTGGAATGAAAAATTCACCGAATACTTCGGAATCACCCCTCCCAACGACACTTTGGGCGTGTTGCAGGACGTGCATTGGGCGTACGGTAACTTCGGTTACTTCCCCACCTATGCTTTGGGGTCGGCAATCGCCGCCCAACTGTACCACAGCATGCAAAAGGACTTCGACGTGGAGGAAAGTTTGCAAAGCGGCACAACGGAAAAGGTCAACGAATGGCTGAAAGAACACGTCCACATGTACGGTTCTTCCAAGTATCCCGACGAAATTTTGCGTCTGGCAACGGGCGAGGACTTCAACCCCAACTATTACGTGGATTACCTCTTGAAAAAGTTTTCCAGATAAACTCTTTTCTGCGGCAACGGCGCAAAAGCGTCAACCGCACCGGACATTCCGTACCAAACGCAAGAGGCAAAAGACGTCCGAAGCAAAACGGTCAAAAGCCCAAGTGTTGCGTGTACGCCATGGATTAAAACGTTGCGCACAACGGCGATATTCTTGCGACGTCAAGGCACACGGGTGTTCAACGTATTCGAGCAAGTTGCCGAGGGAAATGTCAGACAAACACAAATTCAATATGAGTTCAATATGAGCAAAAAGGCAGAGGGCGTTTGCCCCTGCCTTTTGTTTTTGTCCGTTTTGACATTTTACCGTATTTTATACTTTTTTATTGCACAAAACACGGTATTTTGCAGGCAAAATGTGCATAACTGTGTGGATAAGTGCAAAAGTGGGGGTAAAAATCAGTAAAAAGAGATAAAATTCTGCAAGTTTCGACATTCTTCTCCCTTTTGCGCTTTCGCCCATGCGGAAGGACGGCAGGGACTGCGTTTGGTTTTTTCAAAAGATTTCCAAAGGAAAATTGCCACCCGACGGCGTTTTTCCGTGATGTTTTTCCGAAGAAAATTGCGTCAGGCGTTTGGTTGTACGCAATGGGGGCAAACAAATTTGACGTCGGCACAACACTGTCAAGCGTGCGTTTTGCGACAAGTTGACATTTTTGAGTTTTTACCGTTTTGGGAAAAATTACCTTTAACGGAGTGTTTACAAATGCTTGCAAAAATAAAATTATTGTTGTATAATAACTTCGCCTGAAATTCGGGCACCTTGCCGCAAGGACCTGTTGCGGCCACAAAGACCACAAGGAGGTAAAAAATCATGAACAGTTACGAATTGTTGTACATTATCGACAACGAAATCTCCGACGAAGCCAAAGAGGCGGTAGTTGCAAAGATTTCCGCAGTCATTACAGATAATGGCGGCACAATCGACGGTGTGGACAAATGGGGAACAAGAAAACTTGCCTATCCCATCAACTACAAGACCGAAGGCTACTATGTTCTGGTAAACTTCACTGCTCAGGCTACGCTTCCCAGCGAACTTGAACGTGTAATGCGTATTACCGACAGCGTTGTTCGTTTTTTGGTAGTTAAGAAATAAGGAGAGCACCATGAACAAAGTATTTTTAATTGGCAGATTGACACAGGACCCCACGGCATCCACAGTGGCATCGGGACATTCCTATTGCAGATTTTCCATCGCAGTCAACCGTTACTCTTCACGTGACGGAGAAAGCCGTGCGGATTTCATCAACATCATCACTTGGGACAATCTTGCGCAAAACTGCGTGAAGTACCTGGAAAAGGGAAGTCAGGTTGCCGTTACCGGAAGCATTCAAACGGGCAGTTACGAACGTGACGGTATCAAACGTCAGACATTCGACATCCGTGCCGACCAGGTGGAATTCCTTTCCCGTTCCGGCAGTGGCAATCAAAGTCAAAGCAACCAAAGCAATTCGTCCAATCAGGACATCGACACGCTGAAAGAAGTGGATGATTCCGACGACGATATGCCGTTCTAAACAAGGAGAAAACCAATATGGAAAACAAAGAAATTAAAAAACCGGTAAGAAAGCCTGCACGCAGAAAGGTTTGTAACTTCTGCGTCGAAAAGGCACAGTCCATCGATTACAAGGACGTTGCAAAACTCAAAAAGTATCTCACGGAAAGCGGAAAAATTCTTCCCCGCCGTATGACAGGTGTGTGCGCCCGTCATCAAAGAGAACTTGCCGTTGCAATCAAACGTGCCCGTCAGATGGCTTTGATACCTTACGTAGCAGACTAATGCACGTCCCGCTTCCTTCGAAGCGGGATTTTTTTACCCTTTTTTGCGGCGGTAAACATTGTAAAGGGCAGGCGTTGCGCCCGCTTTTTTCCAAACGGGCGTTTTTGCCACGTTGCGGCGCAGGTCGCATCGTTTTGTTTTTGCCGACAAAAAGTCTTTGCCTTTCGCCTGCAAGGCAAAAAGGTGCGGGAACCCTTTTGTACGCAAAACCTGCCTACGGTAGGGCAAAAACGTTGCATGCAACGTGGAAAATGACTTTTGCGCCGTGAAAAGAAAACTTCACAGGCTGGTGGTAACGCCTTTACAAAAGATTTTTTTTGTTGTATAATGCTTCAAATATAATTCCGCACGGTAAGTTTACGGAATATTCGGTGTAAACATGAAGTTATTGAGAAAAATCGCTTGCAGAACCTATCAGTTTTTTGTGAAAATCGGAATGGCATTTATGCCTTGGCGACAACCCGTGCTTTTGCAGGGCGAGGGCAGTTTTGAAAACGTCGGCAGTTTCTTGTGTGACAAAAAGGTGCACAAACTGCTTGTCGTGTGCGACAGACAAGCCATCGAGAGGCACGCTTTGGATGGCTTTTTTCACAAAGCGGATTTGCAGTACTTCGTGTTTGACGGAGTACTTCCCAACCCCACCGTCCAACAGGTGGAAGAGGCTTTGTCGGTGTACATTGCCAACGAGTGCGACGGTATTCTGGCTTTTGGCGGCGGTTCGGTAATGGACTGCGCCAAGGCGGTGGGCGCAAGGGTGGCGCAACCGCAAAAGAGCGTCAATCAGATGCGAGGTTTGCTTAAAGTGCGCAAAAAACTGCCCACTTTCGTGGCGGTACCCACAACGGCGGGTACGGGAAGCGAATGTACCGTGGCGGCAGTAATTACCGACGGCGAAACGCATGACAAGTACGCAATAAACGACTTTGCCCTCATTCCTCACTATGCGGTGCTTGACCCGTTACTAACTGTGGGACTGCCTCCGTTTTTGACGGCGACTACGGGAATGGATGCGCTGACTCATGCCGTGGAAGCGTACATAGGCAGATCCAATACCGTTGCTACACGCAAACAGGCGGAGCAAGCCACAAAACTTATTTTTGAAAATATCGTGCTAACCACTCAAAACGGAAGCAACTTGCAGGCACGTGCCAACATGCAGAAAGCGGCGTATCTTGCAGGTCTGGCGTTCACCCGTGCGTATGTGGGAAACGTGCATGCGCTTGCCCATTCTTTGGGGGGCAAGTACAACATTGCCCACGGATTGGCAAATGCGATACTTTTGCCAGTGGTACTGAAAAAGTACGGCAAATGCGTGCGCAAACCATTGGCAAGGCTGGCAAAACTCGTCAACGTTGCCGAAAAAACCGATTCCAACGCCGTGGCGGCGGAAAAGTTTGTGGACGCCCTTTTCAGACTCAACAAAACGTTGGGCATTCCCGATAATTTCGGGGGTAAAATTCTCACGGAAGATTTGCGGCAACTGGCGCATCATGCCGAAAGGGAGGCAAACCCGCTGTATCCCGTTCCGCAGATATGGGATGTTGAGGACTTCGTGCAAGTCTATAGGAAGGTGCAGGGACAATGAACGACAACATTTTTTCACGTTTTGAGTTGCACCTCACCAAAAAGTACGGGCAAAACTTTCTGACAGACCAAGCGGTGTTGGAAAAAATAGCGCAGGACGCCGACATTGCCGACGGCACGGTGGTGGAAATAGGCGCAGGCGCAGGCACGCTGACAAGGGTTCTCGGCAAATACGCCAAAAAGGTTGTCGCCTTTGAAATTGACAACAATCTTCAACCCGTATTAAAAGAAATGTTGCACGGCTACGACAACGTACAACTTGTAATGGGGGACATCATGCGCTACGATACGGCGCAGGTGGAGGCAATGTGCGGCGGCAGTTACAGCGTCGTTGCCAACATTCCCTACTACATCACTACGCCGATAGTAATGAAATTCGTGGAAGAGGGCAAAAACCTTGTTTCCCTCACCCTCACGATACAAAAAGAAGTTGCCGAGAGGCTGGCTGCGCATTGCGGAACAAAGCAA
This sequence comes from Corallococcus sp. CAG:1435, assembly GCA_000433775.1. Lineage (GTDB taxonomy): Bacteria > Bacillota > Clostridia > Christensenellales > CAG-314 > Fimimonas > Fimimonas gallinarum. Next base: position 91,730 of record HF998468.1, read on the forward strand.
TACGGTGCAATTACCGTGGCGGTAAACGCCGTTGCCGACGTGGAAATAACGCAAATTCTGCCTCGGACGCTGTTCCGACCGCAACCAAACGTGGACAGCGCAGTTGTCAAAATAACAATGCGTCGCAACAAGTTTGATATTGACGACAGGGCAATGTTCCGAAAAACGGTGAAAACAGCCTTTTCAATGCGCAGAAAAACGTTGGTAAACAATCTTTGCAACGGTTTTGCGTTAACCAAGGAAAAGGCTGCGGAAATATTGCAAACGTGCAATTTGCCGATAAATTGCCGTGGAGAACAACTTTCTCCTCAACAGTTTGTTTTGCTGGCAAATTGTCTTAACAGACAACAGGGGTAGCCTATGCTGGATTTGGACATGTCAAAATCTTACGCCCTTGCCGTTTCCGGCGGAGTGGATTCCATGGTGATGCTGCACATGTTTGCCACAATGAATCCACGCCCAAAGTTTTTTGTGGTAACGGTAAATCACAATCTGCGCAAGGAGGCTTCCGCCGATTGCCGTTTTGTGGCAAATTACTGCAAAAAATTCGGCGTCAAGTGCAAAACTTTCAACATAGACGTGCCTTCTTACTGTCAGGCGATGAAAGTTTCGGAAGAAACGGGTGCAAGATTGTTGCGTCTTGGGGTACTTAATTCTTTGGAAGTGGACTTTGTCTGCACGGCGCACCATGCCGACGACAACGCCGAAACGATACTGATGCACCTCATCAGAGGAAGCGGCGCCAACGGAATGGAAGGTATCAAGCGGCAACGTGGCAAGTTTTTGCGTCCTCTTTTGGACTATTCCCGTGCCGACATCGTGGAATACGCCCAAAAGCACAACGTGCCGCACGTGTACGATTCCACAAACGGGCAGGTCAAGTACACACGCAACTTTCTGCGCAACAAAGTCATTCCGCTTTTGTGCCAACTCAACGAAAACGCCCCTTCCAACATCACTCGCTTTGCGGAAAACATCTCTCAGGACAACGCCTATCTGGAAAGTCTTGCCGACGACTCGCAGGTGAAAATCTACGGCGACAGTGCGGAAATTCCTTCCTATCTGCTACTTCAACCCAAACCCATTGCCTACCGTGTGTTGAGAAAGGTGTTTCTGCGTCTTAACATCTGGTACGACATCGAAAAGTTTCACTTCGACGCAATAATTCAACTTGCCGACAACTTCGGGGGGAAACGGCTTTCCCTGCCATTCAACCTCACGGCGGTAAACGACTACGACAAGGTAACCATTCTCAAAAACGACGGTCTGCAAAAGAGTTATCAATTTGAAATGCCCTTTCAGACGGGAATTGTGCAAACGCCTGTCGGCACCGTTGCGGTGGTACGTCACACCGTTGCGGTGGTACGTCAGCCGCAAAAGGACGCATTGAAGTTCGACGTCAAAAAAATTCCGCCTACGGCGGTGTTTCGCACACTGAAAAGCGGCGACACCTTCGACAAGTTCGGCGGAGGAGGAAGCAAACCCCTCAACAGATACCTCATCGACAAAAAAGTTCCCGCAAGATTGCGTCCAGAGTTGTTGCTTGTGGCGGACGGCAGCAACGTGCTTATCGTTTGCGGGGTGGAAATTGCCGACAGCGTCAAAACGGAGGAAGGTTCTTCCGTCTGCTACATCAAAAAAATCATTACCGACTGAAAACGGAGAAGTTTATGAAAGATTACTCAAACATACGGGAAGTTCTCATATCCAAAGAGGAAATATCCGACCGTGTCAGGCAACTTGCCGCACAGATTTCCGCCGATTACCGAGATAAAAACCCTGTTCTGGTGGGCGTTCTGAAAGGCGGATGGGTGTATCTTGCCGATTTGGTGCGGGAAATGGACATCGATTGCGAAGTGGACTTCATTTCTGCCTCCAGTTACGGCAAAGGCACTACGACAAGCGGCAGCGTCAAACTGCTCAAAGACCTCACCGAGGACGTCTGCGGCAGACATGTGCTTATTGTGGAAGACATCATCGACAGCGGAATCACCCTTTCGTATCTGAAAAAACTGATAGAGGAAAGAAACGCCGAAAGCGTGGAAATAACTGCGCTGTTGTCCAAGCCTTCACGCCGTAAAGTACATGTGGACGTCAAGTACGTCGGGTTTGAAATTCCCGACAAATTTGTGGTGGGGTACGGAATGGATTTTGCCGAGAAACTGCGTGGTTTGCCGGAAATTTGCGTGCTGAAAGAAGAAATGTACAAAAAACAGTAGTGCCGACTTTTGTCGGCTTTTTTCGTATTTTGTAAAAACACGAAAGAAAGCGTAAAAAATTTTTGTTGCAACGTGGTAAGAAAAATGTTACAAAATGCACATTTTTGCCCCGTTTTTCCTCAACAGTGAAAATTTTAGCGTCAAATATTTTGGGAAAGTTATTGCTTTTTGTGCGGGCAAATGGTATAATCTAATTGCATTTGAAAAGTAAGCGTCGCCCGCGGTAATTTTTACCGAGAATAATCTTTATCTCAGGCTTGCATAAATTGTAACAGTATATAAAATTTGCTGTGTGGGTCGTAAATAAGTCGTAAAATTTATTTGACGGCATTTTTTGTTTGTAACACGGCATTTTTTTGAATTTCACCCCTAATTCTTTCCTTTCGGGAAGAAATTTACAAGGAGAATGTTATTATGCAAAATTTACTTTTGTTCAGCAACCAGGTTGACGGTGCGTTTTTCGGCATTTGTATCGCTGTGGTTGCTATCATTGTCGCTATTTATTTTTTAATCCCCGTTATTTATCGAAAACAGTATCAGGAACAGCGTGAAAATCTCAAAAAGAGAGAAGAAGCGTTCAAACTTAACAAGCAAAACAAAGAAAACAGCGAAGAAGTTGCTGTGGAACAAGTCGCCGAAGACTCAAAGTCGGACGGCGCAAAAAGTGTTGACAATAAATAGTCTATGAAGAAAGCAAAACTTTTTGCCAAGATTGTTTATTACCTGTTCACAATTTCCATGGGCATACTGCTTGCGCTGTTTTTGCCTTTTTACTACTTTTACAGCGGCGAATCGCTCAACAGCATGCAACAGTCGCTGGAAAGCGGAAACTACTGGGAAGCAATGGTGCTTGTGGGAGGCTACTTCAACAAACAACCCGTTTTTCAGCAAGACTTGCCCGACGGCGGAGGAATAGTGCTTTTCGAAGCGGCAACGCTGACGGAAGGGCAAAACGCCGAAGGCGAAGAGGTGGCGGACGGACAAATGCACAAGTCTTATGCGGGATTTGTGTACGGAGTGAAGGACATCTACGAAGTTGACGGAAACGACAGCCTTGCCAAAGTCGTTGTAACGGACGTCAACGGCAACGCTCACAACGTGGCGGTACTCAATCAGGACACCGACGGCGACGGAAAAGCCGACCGAATAAACACGCTGACATCCAACGGTTTTTTCTACATCGATTTGGACATAGACACGGTACAATCCGTTGCCAAAATCACCGTTGTGGACAAAAACGGAAATACGTTTGCGGAAATCCCGTCCACGGGAGAGTTGAATCTGACTTTCCAACAAGCCTTTTTTGCCGACGTGAATGACTTTTTGGTGGAATACAACAGAGATTATCAGTCGGACAAGTGCGAGCAACTGGACAGGGAATTCCGAGCAAAAAGCGAAAATTACGTCAAGAGTTCCTACTCTGTCGCTCCCAAAGGCTCGGCTGACAAAAAAGCCGCCGTCGTAGTGGTGCTGTACTTTGTCGGAATTTACGTCATCGGCGACTTTCTGGTGGGAAACCGTTACATTCTGAAATTTTTCCGTTGGTTGCTTGTAAAGGTATTCAAGGTAAAATTCAAAGAAAAGCCTGTCAAAAACAAAGAAGCGTTCGGCCACGACTACTATTGTCAGGTTACGTTTGTTTTGGATCCGTCGGCAGTGGAAGGGTTTTCCGACAGCGTGCAGATACGCTATTCCAACAACGACGGTGAAATTTCCTTCCTTTTGTTGAAAGAGGAAAATTACACGACCACCGTCAGAGTAAAGGCGGGAACCTACGTTAATTTGTGGATAGACCTTGACAGGCAGTACGCCACTCAAAATCTTCCCGAAACGTTGGTTGTGGAAGGTTTCCGAAAGGCATTGAAAATAAAAATTATAAAGCGAGAGGACTGACGCTTATGAAAATCACAATTGAACATCTCACAAAAGCATTTCCGAGCAGAGTCAAAAACGGGCCTGCGGTAATAGCCGTAAACGACATGAGCATTGAAATTCCCTCCGGCAAACTGGTGGGACTTCTGGGACCTTCCGGTTGCGGAAAATCCACAACGCTTTTCATGCTTTCCGGTTTGGAAACACCCACAGCGGGCAGAATTTTGTTTGACGAACAGGACGTAACGACGCTTGCTCCCGAAAGAAGAGGTATCGGACTGGTGTTCCAGAACTATGCTTTGTACCCGCACATGACGGTGGAGCAAAACATTATGTTCCCCCTTGTGAATATGCGTATTCCCAAAGAAGAGGCAAAAGCCAAGGCTTTGGACGCCGCCCGTCTCGTGCAGATTGAAGATTTGATGGCACGTAAGCCAAGCGAACTTTCCGGCGGTCAGCAACAGCGTGTTGCCATTGCCCGTGCATTGGTGAAAATGCCCAACGTTTTGCTCTTGGACGAACCGTTGAGCAACCTTGACGCCCGCCTGCGTTTGCAGACACGTGAGGAAATAAAGCGTATTCAGCGTGAAACAGGCATCACAACGGTGTTCGTAACGCACGACCAGGAAGAGGCAATGTCCATTTGCGACATAATGGTGGTAATGAAACTCGGCGTGGTGCAACAAATCGGCGAACCGCAGCGTATTTACGACGACCCCAACAATCTGTTTGTAGCCAACTTCCTTGGAACGCCGCCCATCAACATTTTCAAAGGCAAGATTGAAAACGGAAAGGTTTACATCGGCGACGAAGCGGTAATCAAAACAAAACTCGCCGACCAGAACGTGTATGTAGGAATCCGTCCCGAAGGTTTCATCTACGACGAAAAGGGAGTGCTGACTTTGAATGTCGACCACGTAGAAGTTATGGGAAGAGACAAAACGGTAGTTTCTCAGCATCCGTCTTCCACAAAGCCTACGGTAAGAAGCATTCTCGATTCCGACGTGAAGTTGCCGGAAAACGCAAAGGTGTACAAATTCAACATTAAACCCAACAAACTGTTCTTGTTCAATGCTGAAAGCGAAGAGAGGATTTTGTAATGGCAAACAAAAAGCAACAACTGCCGAAAGACGATGCCGTAAATGTTGCCGATAGCGTTGCGGAAACGCCCGAACAGCAAAAAACGACATTGACTCAAAAGACAAAGCAGGCTTTTGCGTCTTTCGGAGGAAAAGTCAAGGGACTTTTCGTTAAAGATAAAAAACAGGAAATGCCCGAACACAAGTCGGAAGAACAGGTTGTTTCCTATTCCGCCGATTTGCTTAAAGGGCCGGAACTTCCGCGCAAAGAAAAGTTTTTGCGTTTCTTGGGAGCGCAGTCCGGCTGGCTGTTTGTGTTGCCTGCCGTGGTGCTGATGCTGATATTCACATTCTATCCCATTGTAAACGCATTCATCGGAGCGTTCCAGCAAAACTACAATGCCTTGTCCGGCACCTACGACGGCTGGGGTTTTGAGTCCTTCGTGCGTGTGCTTAAAGGCGATACGGGCACAGGCGGTGCAACATTCGTGCAATGTCTTGTAAACACATTGGTTTTCACGCTTATTTCGGTACCTCTGTCCACTTTGCTGGCATTGCTTATTTCCGTTGCGCTCAACTCCATCAAGCCTTTGCAAAAGGCGTATCAGACGGTACTGTTTTTGCCCTACCTCACCAACTCGTTGGCAATGGGCGCCGTGTTTGCGACGTTCTTCACCATCATCGGTACAAAAAACGACACGGCTACGGTGGGTATCGTAAACAACTTTTTGGAGATTTTCGGAGTTGAACCCATCGATTGGATGGGCATAGGCTCTCCCACATGGGACCTCGGCGCAATTTCCATTCCTTGGGCTAAGTACATTGTGGTTATCGTGTACGAAGTCTGGTCGGGACTTCCCTTCAAAATTCTGATTTTGTTCAGTGCGCTTCAAAGCGTAAACAAGCAGTACTACGACGCTGCCAAAATTGACGGCGCTTCCAAATCCACTATTTTGTGGAAAATAACCGCTCCCCTCATTTCCCCGATGATTTCTTACCTTCTGGTAACGGGTATTATGGGAGGTATGAAACAATATTCGGCAATAGTCGGTCTGTTCGGCGAACAAATGGGTATCGACTACGACATGGGTACAATGGTGGGTTACATCTACCGTTATATCTCCGACGGCTACACAGGCTACGCATTTGCAGGCTCGTTGCTGTTGTTTGCGATAATCATGGTTATCACCGCAATCAACACGCAGGTCAGCAAAAAGAGAGTGACTTATTGAGGAGGACGAAAGAATGTCTAAAAAGAAAAAAGACGCAATGACAGAAGACGTAGTCGTTCCTCAGGTACCGGAAGAAATTTCCGAGGAATCGCCGGCATTGCTCGAAGAGGAAGTAATAACTTCCGACAAGAGTAAATTGCAACAAACCGTTTCTCACATAAGCGCCGATTCCGCACTGTTGGACAGGCAGGAGGTCAGTTTCGATGTGGAAATCGAAAGAAAAAAGCAACGTGTTTCCAACATTATAAGGAACATATTTGTCTACACGTTTCTTACAATTTGTGCCGTGTTTGCCTTCATGCCATTCTATTGGATGATAATTTCCTCGTTGAAGACGGAAATGGAGTACAGAGAGGCTGTGCCGACATTTTTCCCGAGAGTCTTCATGTGGGGCAACTACAAATCGGTGCTTATGCAGACGGACTCTGCCGGTTCTTTCAGCAGAATTTTGCTCAACACTTTGATTGTAGGTTTGTTGTCCACGGGAATAGGCGTGGTGGTGACAATCGTTACCGCCTATGCGCTGGCAAGAATGAACTTCAAGGGTAAAAACATTTTGTTCGGGCTTATGTTGGCAACAATGATGATTCCCGGCGAAATGTACACCCTCACCAACTATCTCACCATTTCCAAATGGGACTGGAACGATTCTTACACGGTACTTATTGTTCCTTTCCTTGTCAGTGTGTATTACACTTACTTGTTGCGTAACAACTTTATGCAGATTCCCAACTCGCTGTATCAGGCGGCGAAGGTGGACGGCTTGTCGGATATGGGCTACCTAGTCAAGGTAATGGTTCCGCTGACGGCTCCCACTTTGGTTTCCATAACGCTGTTGAAATTCATCGGCACATGGAACTCTTACATCTGGCCTCGTCTGGTAAACACTGCGGATTGGCAGATGATTACCAACTGGGTAACAAATGGTTTCACCGACCGTGGCGGCATGTTGTACGAAGGTTTGTACAGTTCGTCCGAACCGCTCACAACGTTGAAAATGGCTGCCGTCTGCATGGTATCGTTGCCGTTGTTCGTGTTGTTCATTTTCTGCCGCAAGTACATCATGCACGGCGTATCCAAGAGCGGTACGAAGGGCTGATTCGTCTGCAAAACAAAAGAAACTATTTTTTGTGTACAACTTGCACAAACTAGTGCAGGTGTATAAATAAAAACAAGGAGAAAGGTATGAAAAAACTTCTAACAGCATTTTTGGTATTGACTTTGGTGTTGTCGTGCTCCGTTGCGATTTTCGCTGGATGCACGCCCCCTACGGACTACGAACGCACCATCGTTTTCTATTCCTCACAGGGAGACTCTTTGCAACAAAAGACGAAAATAGCCATCGAGGCGTTTGAGGCAAAGTACCCCGGATGGAAGGTAATTCACACCCCAGTAGGCGGATACGACCAAGTAAAGGAAAAGGTCGTTTCCGACTTACAGGCAGGAAAACAGCCTGACCTTGCTTACTGCTACGCCGACCACGTTGCCCAGTACATTCAAACAGGCAAGGTAGTGGACCTCAACAAGTATCTCACTTCCGAGGAAACCGTTGTAGGCGCAGACAACAAGGAATACAGGATTGGTTTCACCGATGCGGAACTTGCCGATTTCGTTCAAGGCTACTACGAAGAAGGTTACGCTTCCAACTACACAGGATACGAACAATACGGATTCACGGCGAATTCAATGCTTACATTGCCGTTTGTAAAATCTACGGAATTGCTGTATTACAACAAGACGGCATTGGACGCTTGCGATCTTACCCCCGCTACGACTTGGGACGAACTGTGGGAACAGTGCGAAACCTTGGTAGACGCTTATCCCACATGCACTCCGCTGGGATATGACAGCGAAGCCAACTGGTTCATCTCCATGTGTCAACAAAACGGTTGGGGCTACACCAGCGCAGACGCAAACAATCACTATCTGTTCAACAACAACGACGCAAAAGAATGGCTTGCCGAACTTGCCGAATATTACGACAAGGGTTACATCACCACTCAGGAAGAATCCGGTGCTTACACATCTGCACTTTTCATCAAGGGTGTTGACGACGGCGGACTTGTTTACTGCGTAGGTTCGTCCGGCGGTGCTTCTCACCAAAACTCCAATCTGTTTGAATGGGGCATCACATCCGTTCCCGGTTCCGTTCGTGATGACGGTACTGTCGACTACTCCGTAATTTCCCAAGGTCCCTCTCTCGTTATGCTGACGGGCGGTAACGGCGTTACCAATGCTACCGAAAAAGAAAAGATGACCTTCCTCTTCATCAAGGAATTGATGGATCCCGCTTTCCAAGCAACATTCTCCATGGAATCCGGATACAACCCCAGCCGTAACTCCGTTTACGAACTCGATGCCTACATTGAACACATGAACGGCACCGACATCACGGCTGTTGCTGCAAAAGTTGCCGCTACTCTCAATGACAGATACTTCACATCTCCAGCATTTGTGGGATCTTCCACTGCCCGTACACAGGTAGGCAATGCGTTGCTCAATGCTCTTACAGGAAAGAAAACGCCTGAAAAAGCACTTGCGGACGCTTACAGCAACTGCGGCGGAAAATAAACAGTGAAAGTTTAAGGAAACAACAATGAAAAGAATTTTAAGCGTGGCAATCGCATTGTTGCTGTTGGTAGGCTGTTTGTCCCTTGTGGCGTGCAACAAAGTAGCCGACAACACCGAATACTACGATGCAATTACCAAAACTCTCAAACTGGAAAAATCTTTTGAAGGGAAGTCATATCTTACCGACGGAATAGGGCGTGCCACTTTGGCAGCCCTCACCGACGGTGACACCACACGCTTCACTTTGGAACAAGGCGACAGCGTTGTGGTGCGTTACTATCAGGTAGACACCCCGGAAAGCACAGGCGGAGTTGAAAAGTGGGGCAAGGCGGCTTCGTTGTTTGTAAAGGACAAACTTTCCGCCGCTACGGAAATTGTTCTTGAAGCCACTGCCGTTCCCGCCGAAAAGGAAAGTTACGGACGTTACCTCGGTTACGTGTGGTACAAGACGGCGGCAGACGAGGATTTCAAAAATCTCAACCTGGAACTTGTCGAAAACGGTTTCAGCGAAAACAAAGGTATCAACACCTCTGCCTATCCGTATTACGACGTTTTCCAAAAGGCAAACGATTTTGCACAAAAAATCAAATTGAGACTGTATTCCGAATTGGACGACCCCCTGTTCTCCACCGATCCCGTCGAAATGACAATCAAAGAATTCAACGAAAGCCCCGATGCGTTTTACAACGAGGAACTTGACGTTGGCTCCAAGGTGTTGTTCTACGGCTATCTTTCCGATTTGGAAATTTCTCACAGCCAGACGTACACATTCACGGCAACGCAGTACGATGAAACAACGGGCGAAACGTACAACATCAAGGTGTATGCGGCGTATTCGTCCAATCCTGCTTCCAAAATGAAGTTGGGACACTACTACAGGTTTGTGGGTACCGTGCAGAACTATCATGAACAGTTCCAGATTTCCGGCATCGTGTACGATTCGCTTTTCCAACTTGAAGAGTATTCCTATGTAACACAAAAAGACTACTATCTCACTTTCAGTTCTTCCGAGACTTTCATCAATCAGTACAGCGCAACGTTGTACACCGACATCACCGTTACATCGGCAAACGTTGAAAACGGTACTCTCACAATTGTGGGAACGGCGCAACAACGCACTCAGGACGGAGTGAAAGAAGAAGTGAAAACCTTCACTTTGACGGTGAAAGTTGACAGCAACTATTCCAACGAAATAACAGTAGGCTCTAAAATAAGCGTTTCCGGTTTGCAACTTGTGGCAAATTCCGGAAACATCACAGTTCTTCATTATTCAGACATTGATCTGAAGTAATAAAAAAATAAGGAGAAAACTATGAAGAGAAAAATAATCCTCATCCTGTTGGCATTGGTTTTCGTATTCAGTTGCGTTGCGCTTGTCGCATGCAACAAGGGCGAAAAAGAAGCGCTTGACACCTATCTTTTGGAACAAGACAACCAACTGGTCGACGCCGACTTCACATTGCCTGTCAAAATTCGTGAATACGATGTAACGTGGACATCCAGCGACAGTGCAATCACTTTGGAAAAACGTGACAGCGACTACTTGGCAAAAGTAACGTTGGGCGACGCTGTCAAAGAAGTTACTTTGACGGTATCCATCGGCAAACTCAGTAAATCTTTTACTGTGAGAGTTGCCGAGTTTGACGTTTACTTCATTGCCGACCACTACAACTTTGTAAAGGATAAGACGACGGTAACGGAAGACTTCGCTCTTGACAGATCCTTCACCTACCAAGGCAAGACTGCAACTATCGATTGGAGCGTTTCCGACGCATACGCCGATTACATCGCAATCAGCGAAGACGGCAACACTTGCTTGGTGTATCCCACAAGCCTTTTGCCCTCTGTAAGGATTAAGGCTACATTCACCTACAACAACGAATCTACAACCTATCAATACACAATGACGGTAGGTCTCAACAGATCTCACCTTGAAGAAATCAACTACTGGTACTACAACACAGGCGTTTCCATCGACATCAAAGGTTATGTTGCGGAAATTGCAACCCCGTACGATGAAGGTTACGGCAACGTATCTCTGTACGTAGTGGACGAAGAATTCCTTGGCGGTTACTACGTGTACCGTGTAAAGACGGACAGCGCCAATGCCGCTTTGATTGAAGTGGGCGCTCACGTAACAATCACCGGAACAACCAACACCAACTACAACGGACTCATCGAAACCAACGCAGGCGGCAACCTTGTGGTTGACACCGACGTTCCCAAAATCGACGTGAGAGAGCATGTTTATGCGCTTGACCAAGACATACTTGGTAACGTTCCCGCTGCAATCTATCATCAATCCAGACTTGTTTCTCTTACCAATTGGACGGTCAAGAGTGTGGAAACCGCTCCCGAAGCAGGTTCTACGGCAACATTGTTCACCCTCACCAAAGGCGGCGTAGATGTTTCCGTGGCTGTTTCCAAGTACTTGGAAGGCGCCTACAAACCCACAGCCGACGATGCTACTTGGTCCGCTCTTGCGGCACTCACCGGCACCGTTAAGGAAGGCGACGTTGTAAGCGTAACGGGTATTTTGGGCAACTACAAGGGTGCACAAATCATGCCGCTCAAAGCAAGCGACGTGGTTGTCGGCGGAACGTCTGACCCCGACGGAACGGTTTACCCGGGACAAACGGCAGCAAAAGCCATTGCCGCTGTAAACGCTGCTTTGAAAGAAGCCGGTGCAGACAAGCGTATCACCAAGACTACGGAATTCACTCTTCCCACGGAATCCAACGGTGTGGCAATTGCTTACGAAATTTGCGGTTCTCCCAGAGCGTTGACTCTTGACGGAAGCAAATTCACTGTAACTCCCGACAAGCACGAAATTGCAACGGTAAAAGTAACCTACACCTTGAAAGACGGCGAAACCGTTGTGTACAGCACAGTTCAGTTCTTCGATGTAGAATCTTTGGTTCCCACGGCTTCCACAATCATGGACGAACTTGTTGCTCCTCCCGCAACGGCGGAAAAGGATTTCGAACTTGACGCTAACGCTACTTGGGAAGTAGTGGAAGGCACAGGTATCACCATCGAAAACGGCGTTGCAAAGTTGACCCGCACTGCGGAAGATCAAAAAGTAACGTTGAAGGCTACCGTATCCTACAACAACGAAACCAAGACAAAGAACTTTGTGGTTACCGTTGCTGCCGATCCCTACCTTGCTTACTACAGAATTACGCTTGACGTCGATTCTATGCAGTTGAAATCCAACACCTATCAGGACGGCTCCGTAACCATCGACCGTGTGGCATTCGAATACACGGAACTTGGAAATTACGGCGACGGTATTCAGATGAGAATCGACAAAAACGATTCGACAGGTGAAATCGAAGGTACGTCCTACATTGCGAACACAAATGCATTCCATGCAGGAATCAAGATGATTGTAGTTACATTGTCCAGCACCAAGACGGTTTATGACAATGCAGATGCATTCTCCTTCAAATTCGGCACCAGCGCCGATGAACTCGGACACGAAGTGAAATTCAGCACGGTTGCAGGACAGTATGTTTATGAAATTGTTCCCGATGCAGAAACATACACCTACTTCTCCTTGACAAAAATCATCGAGTCGTACAGTTTCTATTTCAAATCCATTGAAATCTGCTTCACGGAACCCAACGACATCACCTACACCGACGAGGAAAAGGTTGACGCCGAACTTGCAACCTTGAAAGTAGACAAACTCACCTACACGGAAAACGGCACAGCCACTCTTCCCGTGGCAGGCACGACGCACACCGACGTTACCATTTCTTGGGCGTCCAACAATGCTGCGGTTGTTGTAGACGGCGCTAACCTTGCTGTTACAATGCCTGCTTCCAACGCAAAAGTTACTTTGACGGCAACTGTTAAGGCAGGAACTGTTGAAAAGACAAAGACATTCACCCTCAATCTTGTAGTTGACGTGGTGGATGCGGCATACGCTTTGGAAAGCGGCGAATCCTTGAACGGATTTACCCTGACGGGCGTTATCGGAAAAATCGACAACGCTTACAGCGAACAGTTCGGTAACATCACCGTTACTATCGTTATCGACAACAGAGTTGACCAACCCATTCAATGCTTCCGTCTTAAGGGCGAAGGTTGCGACACACTTGCAGTCGGCGACAAGATTACCGTTACAGGTAACATCGTAAACTACAACGGCACAATCGAATTCAACAGCGGTTGCACGTTGGATGCCAAGACCACAGCCACGGCAGAAGAAATTGCCATTGCAAAGTTTGCCTTTGTGGAACTTGCCAAAGAAGTGACGGAAAACTTCACCTTGCCCGAGGGTATCACCTGGACGGTAAAGGAAGGCACGGCAATCACAATCGACGGCGTCAACGCAACTGTTGTTCGTGGCGACGCTGACGCAACGGTAGTTATCACAGGAACGTTGAGCGGTCACACAAGAGACTTCACGGTTGTTGTTAAGGCTACAGACGGTGGTTCAGTAGAACCTCCTGTGGAAGATGTAATGACGGTTGCAGAAGCCCTTGCAGCGGCCAATGCCCTTGGTAAAGACGAATACTCTGCCGAAAAGGTGTATGTGGAAGGTGTTATCGCCGAAATCACAAAATTTGACAGCGGTCGTTCTTCCTACACATTCTACATCAAGGATGCCGACGGAACAGATCAATTGACCGTTTACTCCTGCAAAACCACTGCTGACATCACGAAAATTTATGTTGGCGACACCGTCAAGGTTTACGGATATTTGCAAAACTTCGGAGGAAACACTCCCGAAGTTACCTACAAAGGCGATGAAAACCCTGTGTTTGTAACGCTCACTCGTGGAACATCTACAATTACTGTTGACAAAGCGTCCAGCGCAAATGCACAGGTGGTTGAACTCAGTGCAGAATCCGGTACAAACGGAACGACTTTCACCTTCAAAGTAACGGTTGATGAAGGATACCAAATTGTATCTGTAAAAGTAAACGGTGAAACATTGACGGCTAGTGCTGAAAGCGTATATACGGGAACTATTTCCGGAAAAACAACAATTGTTGTTTCCACAAGTCTAATCGGAGTAACGACAAATACCGTTGACGCGGTAATAGCAGATATGGTCGCAGATAAGGGTTGGACAAATGCTACAAAGGTAGAATCTCCGTTCACACTCGATGAAGTCATTAGCGTATCGTATACAGGCGGTGCCAATACTGGTAAATACTATGCTTCTGGTTCCAATATTCGCATTTACCAAAATGAATCTCCCACAGTTACAATTTCAGCACAAGAAGGTTACGTGATTACGAGTGTTACCGTTTCCTACATTTCCGACAAGACAGGTACTCTTGTTTACAATGGCGAGAATATTGCCCCTGACCAAGCAATAACGTTAAACGGCTCGAGTATAACATTCAATGTTGGTAATACTAGTAGCAGTGTAACAAATGGTCAAGTTCGTATTACTGCGATTTCAGTTACATATCAAGCAGTCTAATTTTGATTACAACAACAAAAAAACCAAGCCTTCGGGCTTGGTTTTTTTTGTTGTTTTTGTATCGTTGCGTCGGTTTGCGCTATTAAGCGACTTTACGTGCCTGATAGTAGCGTAGCATACTTTTCTTTCGTTGCGTAAGTTCGCACTAATAAGCAACCGAACACATCAATGAGTTTGTCGCACAGGCTTGCGTAGTTGTGTCAGTTTGCGTTTAAGCAACGTCAGATACAAAACTTCATTTTGCCTCACGCTGTTTTGTCTGACGTTTGTGTAAATGTGCAATTTTGCGTTTTGAAAATTCGTCGGCAACTGCCTGTGAGAAAGTTTTCCTTGTTGGTTTTGTTAAATAAAGTTGGTACACAAAGCAAAGTCATCGGAAAATTTGATTTTATCGGCAATGAGTTGCGGAAAATTGTCAAATGTCTTTCAACAGCGTTTCCATTTGCGTGTTTTGCAAAATTTTACAACAAAAAAAGGGCGTTTTGCCCTTTTTATCGTTGCGTTTTTTGTGTTTTTGATTATTGCGTTTTTAAGCTTTGAAATGACGTGTATTTTGTTAAAATCAGCGTATTGTTTTGACAACTTTTTTCCACACGTCGACGTTGCTTCTGTCCGTACTCATCGGGGTTACGGAAATGTAGCCGTCAATGGTGGCGTCGGTGTCCAGCGTGTGGTCGTGCCTGTTTTCATGCACGCAGTAGCCGTTTTGTTGCCACAGTCCGTCGCCCAGGTGTTGAAATTCGTCGGAAAAGTACGCTCCGCCCTGACGTGTCAACAGCACTTCGCCGTTGGGGCAGGCAGGCACGTTGACGTTGTAAATTCTGTTGTGGCTAAACAGGTCGTTGCGCACAAAAAAGTCGTAGATTTTGTCCAGGCTGTCCTTTGCAGGTTGGAAAGAAGTGTACTCGACGGAAAAGGCAATGGCGTTTGTACGGCGCAGGGAAGCCTCAAAAAGCGCACCCACCGTGCCGCTGTACAAAATGTCTTCCCCAAGGTTGTAGCCTTTGTTTATGCCGGAAAAAATGAGGTCGAATTGTATGCCCAAACCCAGCGTGGCAAACCGCACGCAGTCCACGGGGGTGGAACCCACTGCGTAAGCCTCCTTTTCCCCCAAACCCAGCGTTACCTTGCTTATTTCAAAGGGACTGTGTATTGTTATGGCATGGCTTTTTCCGCTTTGCTGTTGGCTGGGTGCGACAACGTACACTTCGCCGAGTTTGGTTGCCCACTTTGTCAAAATTGCCAAGCCTTCGGAAAAAATGCCGTCATCGTTGGTAATCAGTATTTTCATAAAACTCCTGTTGTTTTGCAAAATTTGGCGGACGGCAATGCCGTCCGCAGGTGGTGCAGGTATTACAGCCAACCGGTGTTGTTTGCCTTGTAATCGGCAACCATTTTGTCGGCGTCGTTAAGAAGCAATTCCGCCTCTTTTTTGCGGTGAAGCGTTGCTCCGCAGGTGTACTCGTGTCCTCCTCCGTTGTACTCTTCCGCAAGGGTGTGAATTTGCATAAATCTGCTGCGCAAGCGCACACGAATTGTGCCGTCGGGCATTTCGATAAAGGCAATCCATGCAATGCACCCCCTGATTCCTTTCAAAAAGGAAACTGCTTCGCACGCCTGTTCGGTGGTGAGGCGGAAACGCTTTTGCATTTTTTTGTCAACGTACAGCGACGCCACTCCGTTGGGGGAAATTTTCATTTTTTTGAATACGTATGCCTGAAATTTGAGAAAATCGAAGTCTTCCAGGTACAAATTTGCGTAGAGAGTGTCTGTGTCTATGCCGAAATCCAACAACATGGCTGCAAGGCGCAACGTGTCGCCTGTAACCGTTTCGTAGCGGAAACGTCCGCTGTCGGTAACCATTCCGCAAAAGATGTAGGTTGCCGTTTCCTTGTCCATTTTCAGCACGTCTTTGAAGGTGTCGTAAAAGAAGGCAATCATCTCGCAGGAGGAAGAACGCCAACTTTCAATCCAGCACAAGTCGCCGTAGGGTTTGATGTCGATGTGGTGGTCGATTTTCACAATTTCTTTGGCAAGTTTGTAGTTGGGGTTGGAAATTCTGTCTTCCGTTGCCGTGTCAATTACAATAAGCAAAGCGTCTTTGTAAAAATCCGCATCGACGGGTTTGTCTTCTCCGCCCAAAAATGCCAGGTAGTTGGAGGAATCGCCGTTTACAAGGCGTATGTCTTTTTGCGGAAAGGAAAGTTTCAACATTCCGCACAGTCCCTTGGTGGAGCCTATTGCGTCGCCGTCGGGACGTTTGTGGCGGGAAATAACTATTTTGTCGTATTGCTGTATTTTTTGCAAAACTTTTTGCATTGTTTCCTTTTGAGGTGTCATTTTGTTTCTCCGTTTTGTTGTGTATTGCCCTGTTTGCACATTTCGTCCAGGTCGGCAAGCATTTTCATTGCCGTTGCCTTGTCGGCAACGGTTGCGCCGCTGGCTTTGGCGTGTCCGCCTCCGCCGTACTTGACGGCAACGGGGTTTATGTTGTACTTTTTGGAACGCAACTCGCACAGTACGCCTTTGTCCGTTTCGGTGAAGTTGACGGTGATGTCCACTCCACGGATATCTCCCATGACTCCCACCATGCCACGTGAAATGGTAAATTCGTCCACGCCCAATTCCGCAACACGTTGCTTTGTGGTGTAGATGTAACCTACATTGTGCGGTGTGAAACGTACCTGCAACACAAATTGCGCACGAAGTTTAATCATTTCAAAGTCGTCGGCGTACATTGGGGTGTACACTTCGTTTATGTCCACGCCCTGCTCCAACAAAAATGCCGCCATGCGGAAAGTGCGAGGGGTGGTGGCGTCGTAGCGGAAACGTCCGCTGTCCGTAACCATTCCCGTGTACAGCGATTCCGCCGCCGTTTTGGAAAACTTCCAGCCGTTTTGCATTGCAAAATCAGTAATAACGCCGCAGCAACTTTCAAAGGATGTTTCCACAACTTCTACGTCGCAAATTTTTTCCACAAAAAGGTGGTGGTCGAAACGCAACGTGGCTTTGGCGGTGGCGTATCTGCCGTCGGAAATCAGGTGCTTTGCCGATGTGTCCACAACAATGGCAAGGGCGTTGGCGTACGTTTCGTCGGGTATTTCGTCCATTACGCTGTCTTTCATGAAGGAATATCTTTTCGCATGGTCGCCCACGGCGTACACCTTTTTGTCGGGGTAGTTTGTTGCAATCAGGTGTTTCAGTCCCACCTGACTGCCTATGGCGTCGCCGTCGGGGTTGGTGTGGCGATGAATAATTATTGTGTCGTACTGTTCTATCAGTTGCAGGGCTTCTTTGTACATGTCAAACCTCTCAAAAAATTTACATTTCATTGTACCACACAACGCTGTCAAAGTCAATGCAAAGTCGTCCTCTTTGCGGATGTGAGGTTGCGCAAAACCAAAAAGCACTTGCGTTTGCTTTATCGTCAGTTTGTCGGCGTTTTGTGCAGGCTACTCTGTTAGTGTGCCTGTTTTGCGCAAAAACACGGCACGGCAAAGACATTTTGTGATTGACGGGCGTTTTTCCGTGTTGTATCTGTATTTTGTTTGAGTTTTCTGTTTACCTAGCGGCAAACAACGGCTTGGAAAGTGCAAAAACGGCTTTGTTGCAGCGCACAGACGTTTTCGGCGTCGAAGATCCCTGCGGTGCGAGCGTGTTTGCAGTTTGAATCAGGGGGGTGTAGTACTTAAAATTGTTTTTTGCAAGTTAAAATAAGTTTCAAAAAGGGTGCACCGTGTAACAATTTTGCGTACAAAGACAGTTTCCGGACGTAAAAAAACTGC
>HF998468.1:109962-134041 GCA_000433775.1 Corallococcus sp. CAG:1435
GGTGGCAGTCGAAGTTGAAAATCTTACAGGTCTTCCAGACGTTCTACGGAAATTATTTGCGGATTTTCCCTCATAAATTTTGCAATGGCGTCGGCACTGCAATTTTTGGTGGGATAAATCACCGTTTCCGCCGTCAGTTTGTTGGGCAACGTTTGTCCGTCCTCTTTGGACGCATCCGTCGCAGGCGACGACGTAACCTTGAAGCGGTGAAAGTTTGTGGAACCGAAAAATTCCAGCAATTTGGCTTTTGTTTCGTCGCTGTACTGCATTTTTACCATCAAAAGGTGTTGCGAGTTGCGTTTGAACAGTTTGGAGTGGAGCAAAACCTGAACGATGATAATCATTGCGGTGGAAGCGACGGAAAGCCAGTACATTCCCGTTGCCACGCACATGCCGATGGCGGCAGTAGCCCAAATTCCTGCGGCTGTGGTGAGTCCACGCAAACTTTCCCTGCGGAAGAAAATCATTCCCGCACCCAAAAAACCGATACCGGTAACAATCTGTGCGGCAATTCTTGCGCCGTCGCCGATGTCCCCTCCGTCCTTTTTGAACCACAGGGAAATGCACGTCAGCAACGTCGAAGCGCATCCCACAACAAAGTGTGTGGCTTTGCCCGCCTCTTTTTGACGGCGACTGCGTTCTATCCCCACGGCAAGTCCCAAAAGTCCGCCAATCAACACACGCAACATGTACGTTGCTTCAAATTGTTGTGGCCAAAAGCCGATGGGGTCGGCTGCAAACAAATTCAAAACTGCATTGTGAAACATTTTTTTGCCTCTTTCAAGTTTTGTGCGCTGTCCGTATCAAACAGCAGGCACAAAGTTTTCTCGTAATTTTTTTGCACCTTATTATAGTACAATTTGCGTTCAAAGTCAATATCGTTTTTTTTTGTTTATGCGGCAAAATACGGCATTTTTTCCTTTCTGTTGTCTTGTTTGACGAAAATTTTGCATTGAGGTAAAATGAAAACAGAAACTTTCACGAGGAAAAAATGAAAAGACTGTTTCACACAATTTTGGCATCCGCCCTTTTTCTCGCATTGTGTTCCGTAGTGGGGTACTGCGCCTATTTTTTCAACATAAAAAACTTCTGGATAATGTTTGCCATTGCCTCCGCCGTGTTTGTGCTTGGTGTGATTTTTGCGCTTGTAAAACACACGTCCTGCAAAGTGATTGCATTTTTCGTTAACGCCGTTGCAATGGGGCTGTACATTCAGTCATGGTACATCTACAGAGGTTTTGAAAATTCCCTGTGGCTCATGCTGGCAGTTTCCGCCGTTGCCGTGGCGTATCTGGTGCTTTTCTTTTTGCCGTTGCTCATTCCCTTTGTAAACAGACATTACGGCTGGTATGCGGCGGTGTTTGTGGTGCTGTCTTTGGTGGGATATGTTTTGTTGCTGTGCCTTACGCAAACCACGTGGGTGTCCACTTTGGGTTACTACGGAATTTTGCAGTTGGGTTTTGTGTTGGGGTGCAGTTTTTCCTGCAACGACGTAGACGACGAAATTCACGCTTTGCTGGCGTCTTCTTACAGCGTTGCCGTGTGCGCCGTTTTGATATTGCTGATAGTTTTGGGTGGCGACGGTTGCGATTGTGCCGACGGCTGTTCCGTAGGGGACGTCGGTTCTCCATTGCAACGCAAAGAGGTGCAAAAAGCCCCAAAAAGTAAACACGGTTTGTAAAATTATGCACAAAAACGCATTCCTTTTGCCCAAAGGTTTTTGCTGTTACGCAGTTGTTGATTGTCCCTGTACATACGCCGCGACTTTTACATTTGCCCGAAACGTCGTTTTTTGTCGGGGTCATTTGAGGTATTACTTTCACTAAAAAAACGCCTTGTTTCAAGGCGTTTTTTTAGTGAAGATTGTTTGTTTTGAAAATTACCGTAATGTCGAATTACTCTGTTTCCCGTTGAAAGCGTGTTTCACATTTGACTTTTTTGCAATGTGAGTAGTGACGACGCTTTGAAACTTCAGTCGTGAAAAACTTACTGTTTGTTTACCAGTTTTGCTTTGTACACAAAGTATTGGCGTTTACCGAAGCGGTAGAAACCATTTTCGCAGGCACCCACGAAACCGTCGCCCAGCATGTCGAACAAGTTGCAACTGACGGCAAATTCCGGAAGTTTTCCCACGAGTTTGCCATTTTCCACAAGGTAGGCAACCATAACCGGAATGCTGATGTCGCCGGAGGGAGTCATGTCGCCGCCTCCCGTAACGGAAATGTACACGGCTTTTCCCGTTACAAGTTGTTGCAGGTTTTCCGCCGTGGGTTGCACCGAGAAACCGCCTATTCCGATGGTGGGAACGCCGTTGTACTGTGCCGAAGCCGCACCGATATTTTCGGTGTTGTACTGTGCTGCGGATTTTTTACAGGTGAGAAGCGTTGTCAGTACGCCATTTCTCACTAGGTGTTTAACGTAATTTTCGTTCACTGTTCCTTCGGCATCGAAAAAGGGTAAATTGAGTTGTTTTTCGGGGTCTCGGTTTATTGTGAGGTTAAGTTTTTCACTGAAAAGTTTTTGTCCCAACTTTCCGTTGAAAATAGATGCGTTGTTGAAGTACAAATCGGCAACGAAATGGCTTATTGCGTATTGCAACGGCTCGATGTTGCCTATTACGGTAACTTCATCCTCTTGTATTTGGGGCAACTGCGTCAGAAACGCACGGCATTTGTCGTGAATGTCTGCGCAAATTGCGTCCTCGTCGAAACTGTCGCTTTCGCAGTCGTAAAATTCGTCCATTATGTTTGCCGAACCTTTCTTTTGCAGGGCAAGCCCTACGGACAGGCAGTTTCCTTTGTAAAAAAGATGTGCGCCGTCGCTGTTTTCGTAGGTTTTTTCCGTACTGTCCAAAATGACTTTGTTGCTGAAAATAAATTCGGGGTTTTCCTTTGCCAAACGTGCCACAAGATGTTTGATTTTGTCTACAAATTCTTCTTCGGCAAAAATTTGTTTGGAAACGTCCACCGACAAAGTGCGTGGCTCGTCGTGTGTTTCGGGATAGGCAATACCTTGCTGCAATTTGTCCGTTGCAGTCTTTTGCATTTTGTCGAAATCCGCACTGCCAAGACAGCCTTCCACGCCGATACAACCTTTGTCGTACACACGCACGGAGTTTTCAATCTGATTGTTTATACGCAACGACGTAACCGTGCTTGCCGAAACGTTGATGCATCTTCCCGATGTTCTGGTTATTGTTTTTTCAACTTTCATCTGCCTTTCCCCCTATTGAACATTCATTTTGGACACTCTTATGTGCGGTCCGCCCATGCCCACGTTTAATGGGAACTGCTCCATTTTACCGCATCCGCCTGTAACAAAGGAAAGCAGTTTTTTGTCGTTGGCAACTCCGTCGATAAGGCCCAAAGTTTCAAACACGTTGCCTGTAATGACGGCAATTTTCACCGGTCCCGCCACTTTTCCGTCCACAATTTCGTAGGCGATGTTGGGGGCGATGGTGAAGGTGGACATTCCCGAGCCGTGTTTCACGGTGTAAATGTAGTAGCCGTGTTTTATTCCCGCCACAAGTTGGTCAAAAGTGCTGTCGCCGTTTTCCACAAAGGTGGACGTCATCCTTACAATGGGTTCGAAGTCGCAGTTTATTGCACGGGCATTGCCTGTGAGGTTTTCTCCCAGAGCGGCGGCAGTTTCGGCACTGTGCAATCTGCCTGCAAGCACTCCGTTTTTGATGAGGTAGGTGTCGGTGGCACGGGTGCCTTCGTCGTCGTAGGGGACGTAGCCGCTTCCTTCAAAAACTCCCGTTTCTCTGATGGTAAGGATGTCGCTTCCCACTTTTTTGCCCAACGCCCATTCCTTAATCATGGATTCGTCGCCCAGCATGAAGTCCGATTCCGACTTGTGCCCGAAACTTTCGTGTGCAAACACACCCGTTACAATGGGGGCAAGCACCACGGGGTAACTTCCTGCAACCACGGGTTTGGCGTTGGTAATGAAATCTTCGCAACGTTTCACAAATTCCGCAAGTTCGCTGTCGGAGTAGGCAAGTTTGTCAAAGGAAGTTTCCGCTTTGGAAAGTTGTTCCTGCATGTTTTCTTCACCCTTTGCAAAAGCCATACTGTAAGCGACGCCGCATGTCTGAAAGTCGTAGGTGATGTCGGCGCCTTTGGAAGAGTAAAAGTTGTACAAAGAGTATCTGTCAATGTACTGCGCAACTTTGAATGTGCAAAGTTCGGACTTTATTCTTTCCGATGTAGACTGAATCAGTTGCAGTTTTTCGGCAAAAGGCACGTTTTTGACGCACCTGTTTTCAAAGACGATTTTTTTGTCTTTGTTCACTTCGTACAGTTTTACAACGGGATTATTGTCAATATCGGCGTTGGCATGTGCGTAGCGGTACAAATCGTCCAATTCCGCCTGTATGTTGTCCACGTCGCAGGTGGAAGTGTAGTACCACATGCTGCCGTCAAAAACACGAATAAACGCTTTCTTTTCGGTCATTTCCTTGGCTTCGTGCAGTTGTCCGTTTTGAAGACGAATATTTGTGGTAAATCTGTCTTCCACACGTACGTCGGCGTAGTAGCCTTTCTTGAAGTTGTACATTGCTTTTCTCCTTTTTGCAAGATAGGTAAATTATATTAGAAACAGCCTGCCGTGTCAACGGTATGGCGTGCAATCGTTGGTTGCAAAATAGCCCTTGCAAGGCGTTTTAATAGTTGCCGACAACAAACAGTCAACATTTACACACTGAAAGGCTTTGCGCAAGCACAATGTATTGACGGCGGAAAAATTGAAATTTTCAAAATTTTTGCGGTAAAGGGTAAATTTTAGTTGGCGTGTTTGCGGCTGTGTACAGCACAGTACGTCCCGTGCAGACGCCGTGTCAAAATTTTTCAAGGCGTTGTCAAAAATCACGGCAACGGCAATGTTTCACGCAGGTGAAAAATTCGACGTTTCGGCGTAAAAATTGGGTGTAGACAAAACGCACCGTTTACTGTATAATGATTACAAGATAAATTGCGTGTCTAGGCACGCCGAAAACGCAGATTTTGCGGAAGAGAGGTGTAAAATGTCGCTGATGATGTTTGTGTCGGAAACGCTCAACATTGTGCTTATCGCATTGGGAGCGGTGCTGGTGTTGGCAGTAATTGCAATTTTGTCGGTAAAGGCGGTGAAACGCAAGCGCCTTGCCGCACAGCAACAGCAACAACAGGCAGTAGATGAAGGCGTGCGCAAAAAAATGCTGGAAATTCGCAACGAGTATCTTGTTTTACCACGCAACATTACCTATTCGGTGGGACCCGAGGGGGAAATTGCCGTGGGAAGATACATTCTCAAAAGTTCTGTCGAGGGCGAAAAAACATTCAATCTGCGTCTGAACGGTTTGGTACAGCCTTTTTCCGACGGTACGGTAATCACCTTGGGATTGGGCGATACGGTGTGTGCCGTGTCCAATTCCGCCCTCATTAAGCCCTACGTTGAAGACAAACACGTGCAATAGAGTAGTTCCTCACCTGCTGACGTTCAGTGTTGCAAATTGCATTTATATTTGTGCATTATTAAAGGCGTTGTACTCTTTTGTCAACGCCTTTGTCGTTTGCGCATTGCATTTACAAATGTTTTTTCCTTGTGCCGATGCTTTTCACGGCTAATTTGCAAAAGCAACGAAACGTGCAAATATGCTTGCCGTGTGTTGAAAAAAGCATTTTCCTGGGGTATTTTTGCAGGCAAACACAAACTCTTTTGTGCAAAACAATGCAAAAACGGTTTTGCGTGTTGCAGTTTTTTGTGCATGGAAAGGCTGACCTTTTCAACGGGCATATTGTGATGCTTGCAACTAATTTTTTTGTACGGTTGCAACTTTTTGCGACATTTTGCCGTTATTTGAAAAATGTCGACAGAAAACTTCCCGCAAAAGATGCAAAAACGGTTTTTTGTAGAAACAATATTTGTATTTGCAAAAATAGTATGGTATAATTTTGTAAAACAGTTGTGTTTTCAACATTAAGGAGAAAATATGCAAAGGGACTACAACGGTTGGGAACAATTATTCCTCGGGGAATTTGAAAAGCCCTATTTCAGGCAGTTGAAAAGTTTTTTACAACAGGAATACGCCACGCACAAGGTGTATCCGCCCAAAAAACTTATACTAAACGCCTTCGACAACACTGCCTACAACGACGTCAACGTTGTAATTTTGGGGCAAGATCCCTACTACAACGAGGGGCAGGCAATGGGCATGTGTTTTTCCGTCCCCAAAGGAGTGCTTCCGCCAATGAGTCTTGTCAACATTTTCAAGGAAATAAGGGACGACCTGGGACACGACAGTTGCATTGTGGGCGGCGACCTTACCCCGTGGGCAAGGCAGGGCGTGTTGCTTATGAACACAGTACTTACCGTGCGCGAAAAAATGCCCAATTCTCACAAAGGCAAGGGGTGGGAAATTTTCACCGACCAAGTGATACGCTATCTCAACGCACGTGAAAGAGGCATGGTCTTTATGCTGTGGGGCAGAAATGCGCAGGAAAAACGTGCCCTCATCACAAATCCACAGCATCTGGTACTGACGGCGGCGCATCCCAGCCCCCTTTCCGCAACGCACGGATTTTTCGGCTGCGGACATTTTTCCAAAGCAAACGAGTTTCTTCGTCTTCAACACCGAGAAATCAAGTGGTGAGTTTTGCGCAATTACCGTTGCAACAATGTTTTTTCTCGCATATATTAAACCGCCCATTCTAAACAATAACGCATAAAAAAACACACAACTGTGTTGCAAACCTTTTTTTCGTCAATCCGCCCAAAGCGTTTGTGGTAATTGGGCAGTGCAACGCAAAACAGTACCGTGCGGAAGAATTTTGCTTATGTAATTACATTCTCAACACAGCATTGCAAGCAAAAGCGCAGGCGGTACGTGCAAAATACAGCGGACGTTTCAGCAAAAGTTAAGAATAGGTGTGTATATTGAAAATGTATTAAAGTCAGTCTGCTCCGCAGGGGGCAGACGATGACGGCGGACTACTGCCGTTATCAAAGGAGTTGTGAAATGCTGCAACTGAAAAACATCAAAAAAAGGTACGAAGCGGGGGAGTTTTCCGTTGACGCATTGAAGGGTATTACCCTCAGTTTCCGCACAAGCGAGTTTGTGTCCATTTTGGGGCCTTCCGGCTGCGGAAAAACGACAATGCTCAACATTATCGGCGGATTGGATAAGTACACCAGCGGCGATTTGATAATCAACGGAAAAAGCACGGAAAAATTCACCGACCGTGATTGGGACGCCTACCGCAACCATTCGGTGGGATTCGTCTTCCAAAGTTACAACCTCATTCCCCACCAGACGGCGTTGCAAAACGTGGAATTGGCGTTGGCATTGTCGGGGGTAAAGCGTGCCGAACGTGTGCGCCGTGCCAAAGAGGCGTTGGACAGCGTGGGGCTTAAAAACATGTACAACAAGCGTCCCAACGAAATGAGCGGCGGACAGATGCAACGTGTTGCCATTGCCCGTGCCATTGTCAACAATCCCGACATTGTGCTTGCCGACGAGCCTACGGGTGCCTTGGATACGGAAACAAGTTTGCAGGTAATGGAAATATTGAAGGAAATTTCCCGAGACAGATTGGTGGTTATGGTAACTCACAACCCCGACCTTGCCGAAAGATATTCCACACGTGTTGTCAACATGCTGGACGGTTTGCTTGTGTCCGATTCCAAACCCCTCACGCAGGAGGAAATTCAGCAGGAAACAAAGGCGGACGAAGTCCGTATGCAACAGGAAAAAGTTGCGGAAAAGACGCTTCGACGCAGAGAGAAAAAGCCCTCCATGTCGTTGGGAACATCCTTCATGCTGTCGCTCAAAAACCTGTTTTCCAAACGTGGCAGAACAATACTCACAAGTCTTGCCGGCAGTATCGGAATAATCGGCATTGCGCTTATTTTCGCCGTTTCGCAGGGGGCAACAAACTACATTGCCTCCGTGCAGGAAGACACGTTGGCTTCCTATCCGCTAACCATTCAGGAAACGCACACCGACATGGGCAGTTTGTTTCAGTCTTTTGTAGGTTCGGCAACCTCACAGGAAGAACACGATCTTGACGCCGTCTACGAAAAAATGGCGTTGTACAATCTGGCGGAGTCATTTTCCAACATTCAGCAGACGGAAAACGACCTTGCCGCTTACAAAAAATATCTCGACAATCAATTGAAAGACCCAAACAGCGTAGTTTCGCAATCGCTGAACGGCGTACATTACGGATACAATCTGGATTTGCTTGTGTACACCAAAAACATCGACGGCGAGGTGATACGTGCCGACACGTCGGAATTGGTAATGGAAGTGGTAAGCAGTTTCTACGGGGTGGACATCTCGCAGATGATAACTTCCGGTAGCGGTTTGTTTTCGTCGTTGCTGCAAACGGGAGGTACTCTCACAATGTGGGAGGAAATGCTTCCTGCCACAGACGGCGGTGTCGTCAATGAAATGTTGAAGTCGCAGTACGACCTTGTTTTCGGCAACTGGCCGGACAGTTACAGCGACCCGACCAACAAAATCGTGTTGGTGGTGGACGACAACAACGAAATAGACGACATGACGCTTTACGCATTGGGGCTCAAATCCACCGAGGAAATAGATGCCATATTGGACGCCGCTCAAAAAGGAGAGGAACCCCCTGCAAGTACGCAAAAACACTGGACGTATGAAGAAATTTGCAACTTGCAGTACAAAACCATCTTCAATTACGAACGCTATCAAAAAATGGGCAACCTGTGGTACGACGCCACGGAAATAGACAACGTGCTGAATTCCATGTACGAAAACGACAGTGTGGGAATGAAACTTGAAGTGGTGGGAATAATCCGTCCCAACCCCGACGTTGCGTCGCACATGCTTTCGGGAAATATCTGTTACACTTCGGCGCTTACGCAGTACGTGATAGCACAGGCGCAGGATTCGCAGATAGTGCAGGAACAAAAAGCCAACCCCAATGTGGACGTCTTCACGGGGCTGTACTTCCAAAACAACAATTTGCCCGTTGAGCAGAAAGCGCAGTTTTTCACCGACTACGTTTCCGGTTTGGACGTGTCGGGTAAAGCCGATGTTTATTTGACCATCAACACCGTGCCAACCGATGCCGAGGTGGAACAAGCCACGACGCAACTGTACGGCATGGAAGAAGAACAGTTGCGTTCCACAATACTGAATTTGTACAAAATGGCAGGCAGCGTTTCGGGTACGCAATCCCCTCAGGTGGAGGACTATCTCAGCAAGTTGAGTTTTGAAGAGTTGCAAAAGTTGATTCCCACCGTTGCGCCGGGGTATGCAACGTACACCAAAACAATTCAAATAATGATGACGTTGCCCACCGAGCAGCAACGTGCCGACAAACTGGACGAAGACATTGCTTCCTACACGGTGGAGCAAAAAGCCAACTGTTTCGACACGGCAATGCCGTTTTCTTCCACAACCTACGACGACAACCTTGCCGAACTTGGCGATCTGGACTTGGCGTCCCCCTCTTCAATCAGTCTGTACGCCGTTTCATTTGCCGCCAAAGACGACATCGAAAAGGACATTGCACGCTACAACGAAGGCGTTTCTGAAGAACAGAAGTTGGAGTACACCGACTACGTTGGTTTGCTTATGAGAAGCGTAACAACCATCATTGACGCCATCACCTACATTTTGGTGGCCTTTGTGTCCATTTCTCTCATTGTGTCTTCCATTATGATAGGGGTGATAACGCTCATTTCCGTACAGGAACGCACAAAAGAAATAGGTATTTTGCGTGCAATAGGCGCAAGCAAACGCAACGTTTCCAGCATGTTCAATGCCGAAACGGTAATAATCGGATTTGCTTCCGGCTTGCTGGGAGTGGTGGTAACCTATCTGCTGTGTCTGCTTGTGAACGTGATTTTGCACAGTCTTACGGGTATTCTTACCCTCAACGCCGTGTTGCCTTTCTGGGTGGCAATGGTGCTTGTGCTTATAAGCATGTTGCTTACTTTGGTTGCAGGACTGATACCTTCACGCAGTGCGGCAAAGAAAGACCCCGTGGTGGCTTTGCGCACGGAATAACAACGCTTTCACAAAAATTTTCAACTTAAAAAGGGCTACGGCATTGCCGTGCCCTTTTTAAGTTGCACACGACACGGGCACAAAGTTTTGTCAAAAACGTTTGACCTTTTTCCGCCGTTGTGTTGTCACCGATTTTTTTGTGTGTTACAATTGTATCATGAAACTTCTGATACCTTGTGCCACAGGGCTTGAAGCGGTGGTAAAAAGACAACTTCTATTGTTGGGTTACGGCGAAACACGTGCCGTAAACGGCAGAATATCGGTGGAAAACTGTTCCTGGTCGGACGTGGCACGTCTCAACGTTTTTTTGCGTAGCGGCGAAAGGGTGCTTGTGCAGTTGGCAAGTTTTCAGGCAACCACTTTCGACCAATTATTCGACGGAGTGGCTTCCGTTGCCTGGGGAGATTGGATTGACGCACAGGGCAAAGTTACCGTGGTAACAAAAGCGGTGGACAGCCTGCTTTTTGCCCACCATTCCATTCAGGCGGTAGGCAAAAAAGCCGTCGTTTCCGTTCTTCAACGCAAGTACGGCAGCGTTGAGGAAAGCGGTGCGGAATACAAGGTGGAATTGGACATAACAAAAAACACCGTATCCGTCAATCTGGACACCTCCGGCGTGGGTTTGCACAAGAGAGGGTATCGCACTTTGGCGTATTCCGCCCCCTTGAAGGAAACAACAGCCGCCGCCCTGATTGACCTTTCGGTGTGGAATCCCGACAAAATGTTTTGCGATTTGTTTTGCGGAAGCGGCACATTGCCGATAGAAGCGGCAATAAAAGCGTTGAAAATAGCCCCCGGCAGAAACCGCACCTTTGCATTTCAGCAGTGGAACTGCGTGGACAAAAACGCTCTTTCTTTTGCGTTTCAGGAAGCGGACGACATCAGGCAAAACCGTCAACTCAACATTGTGGGAGGAGACGTCAACGCCAAGGCGGTGGACATTGCGTGGTATCACGCCAAGCAGGCAGGCGTGGAAAACAGCGTAAAGTTCAATTTGCGCAGCGCACAGGAATTTGTTACGCGTCAAAGTTACGGCGTCAACATAAGCAATCCCCCCTACGGCGAAAGGTTGGGCGACGTGCAGGAGGCTCGCCAAATTGCCCGTGATATGGGCAAACTGTACCGCACGTTGGACAAGTGGAACTTCTATTTTTTGTCGCCCAGTCAGGACTTCGAAAGGGATTTCGGACGCCGTGCCGACAAAAAACGCTACATTTTCAATGCGGGAATAAAGTGCAGTTTCTACACGTTTTGCGGTCCCAAACCTCCCAAAACTTTGTGAAAGCAAAACATGACGAGGAAAACGTTGCAATATTGTTTGCTTCCTATGCGTGTTTATTTGTTTCAAAACATTTTTGTACCAATTCCATGCGGGAATAAAATGCAGTTTCTACACGTTTTGCGGTCCCAAACCGCCCAAAAATTTGTGAAAAAAAACTGACGTCGGGAAGCGTTGCAAGATTGTTTACTTCCTATGCGTGTTTATTTGTTTCAAAACAGTTTTGTACCAAAAAAGACGGCTTTTGCCGTCTTTTTTTTGCAGAGTTAATTTGTAAGTAAACTATTGCTTTATTGAAAAGGTGAATTATACTTTCAAGTGCAGCACCTGAAGAAAAAAGAAAAAGTGCATATAAATCTCTGGTATAATAGGTTAAGCAAAAAAACACACACCAAGGAGAAATATGTGAACTACAATCATCTTACCATAGAAGAGCGTTGTTGTATACGAGAATCCTACAAAAAAGGTAAAAGTTTCTGTTAAATTTTGAAATTTTCTTGTTTGGCGTTTCGGACTTTTGCGAGTATCTTTTATGCCGTATTGCGTAAACTTGCCCTTTGCAATTTGTCTTTTTAACAAAATTGTAAAGGGGGGGGGGACAATTTCCGTTTTTCCCTTTCATGTATTCGCAAACAGTCGCCGTAGGGCGAATTTTTGTTTTTACTTGTTTGTTTTATGCTGCGGGGAAAAATACGCCTGTAATAAAAATTTCCAGTCCAATACCGATAAGTATTATTCCGCCGAAAATTTCCGCTTTGTTGCCCAATTTTGTGCCGAATTTTTTGCCGACGTACACCCCTCCGACACAAATTGCAAACGTTACCAATGCAATTATTGCAACGCTTGTCAATGCCTGCCACACGTCGTAGGAGGAAACGGTGAAACCCACCGAAAGGGCGTCGATACTTGTTGCCACAGCCTGCGTAAGCAATACAACTGCGGTAAGATTTTTGTGCGACTGCTGTTCGGAGGAGTTTTCCTTGTGCGTTACACCTTCGTAAATCATTTTTCCGCCAATAAACCCCAACAACGCCAAAGCAATGTAGGGGATTGCCACGGTGAATTTGTCAAACTGTTGCGCCACAGTGCGCACGCAAATCCAACCAATCATGGGCATAAGCGCCTGAAAAAATGCAAATATCAACGCAACAAGCACCACCTTGCGCACTTTCATGTTTGGGTCGTTGAGTCCGTTTGCCATAGAAACGGCGCATGCGTCCATTGCAAGTCCCACTCCCAAAAGAATACTGTTCAAAATAAGTTTCCACCACATATTTTATTCCTCCGCAATTCGGGTAATTCCTTTCAAACCGACAGTAGTGCAAAAACCGTTGCAGTACCTGACAAAAATTGCCGTACAAAATGACAACCGCCGCATTGTTTCAATCATTCTTTGCCGTCCGACGTGTGAAAATGGTCTTTTGTCGGACGTTGTTTGCCGAGTAAGCATCGGGATACTTCCCCCGAAGGTTGTTCGGGCAATTTGCAATTTTTGCAACTTGCCGTTGGGCGATAGCGCACATCGAAGAACTTGCCGACTACGTTTCCGACAAAGTTTTTGGCAGGGCATGGAAACATTTGTGCAACTGTTTTCTTTGGTGTGGTCGGACGTTCATGCTTGTCAACTCTTGCATTTTGGGCATTTTGGCGTCGTCAGGCGTTTTCAACGAAAACACTGCTGTATTTTCGACGAAAAGCACAAAAACACGCAACCGCTACTCAAACAACTTGGCAGCAGCACCGTCAAAAATCCGCCACGGCACAAACATTTGCGCACGGTTGTTTGTTGAAGCAAAAAAATAACGAGCCTTACACCGACAAAACGTCAGCATAAGTCTCGTTCTTCAATGTCGAACCTGGATATTGTCCATTGTGTAGGCACGACAACTAAAACTAGCGAACTACTCCCTTACGATGAAAGTATTCTAACACAAAAGAATTTGCACGGCAACTGTTTTAAGGTAACCAAACGTGTAAAAACACGCCAACGGTGCGCAGGGTAACGTCCAAAAGCCTTTTTAAGTACTCGACACGGCATTGTAACGCAAGCAGGCTTTTGTTGCAAAGCCACTGTCGGGGAATCTGCATGCACAGTTGATTCCGTGTAGTTTTTGGTATCTGCAGGTTGCCCGAGCAACAATTTCCAAGGTATTTTCCCTTTGTTTTGCGCAGTGGCAATCGCTCTGTTTCAAAAAACATTTTCCAACTTTCAATGTAGTTGCCACTTTGTGCAAATGCCTGAAATCTGCTTATTGTGCAATTTTTTCAAGTACGGTAGGGCAAATTGCGTACAATCACGCAATCTACTCCTTGTTTTGCTTTTCCCTTTGCAGGTCTGCGTAAAAATCGTCCGCCTGTTGTTTCCAGAACATGGCGTCGTCATCCGTTATTTTGCGAATTACCCTGCACGGGTTGCCACACGCAACCACGCCGTCGGGAATATCGTGCGTAACAACGGAGTTGGAACCTATCACCACGTTGTTGCCGATTGTAACGCCGGGGTTTATCACGGTGTTGCCGCCAATCCACACGTCGTTTCCTATCGTAACGCTGTACCCGTATTCGAGTTGTGCGTTGCGCACGTCCTTGTCGATGGGGTGTCCAGCAGTGTACACGCACACACGTGGAGCCATGAAAACATTGTCGCCTATGGTAATTTTGTTTACGTCCAGCATTATGCAGTCGTAGTTTGCGTAAAAGTTGTCGCCGATACTGATGTTGCAACCGTAATCGCAAAAAAACGGTTTGTTGATAAAACTGTTTTCGCCAAGGTGTGCAAAAAGTTGTTTTGCAAGCGAACGCCTTGTTTCAAAGTCGCCGAAAGAGGTGGCGTTGAATTTGTCCAAAAATTCCTCTTTGTTTTTTTGCATTTGTTCTCTTTTTTCATCCGGCACAAGGCAACAGTACAGTTTGCCTTCCAGCATACGTTTAACCTGAGACATAACATTCCTCCTGATTTGTACACACATTGTACCACACGCCGAGCCTGGGTGCAAACTGTTTTGCATTGTCATTTTCGTCTGTGAAAATTTTTACCTTTTCAGTTTCGTCTTGCCCTGCTTTGTGTGCAAAGTTTTGCCTTTTTTGACGGCTTTTGTACACATTTGGATGTGCTTGTAAAAAAACTTCGCTTGTGTTACAATTTTTGTGGCATAAAAGCGAAAATTTGCAACAAAACCCCCCTTTGCAACGTTTAATTACTGAAAACACAACCACGGAAAGCATATGCGAGAACAAAGAATCGATTTTTTAATAACGGAAATTGCAAAAAACAACAGCGATGCGGTTGCGGAACTTTTTGCAAGCATAAAAAACGGCGTGTATGCTTTCTTGTACCCCTACTTTAACAACCGTGCCGACACCGAGGACTGTTTGCAAACTACGTTTCTGAAAATCTGCAACAGTGCGTCCTGCTACCAACCGCACACAAACGGAAGGGCGTGGATTTTCCAGATAGCCAAAAACACCGCTTTGGACGCCTTGCGCCGAGAAAAATCCACCGTAAACGTGGATGACTTGCCGGAAAAAGGCAGGGAAATGCCACAGACGTTTGTGTTTGACGCCATGCAGCGAGTGCTGGATGTAGAAGAAAACACCATCGTGGTGTTGCACGTTTTGTGGGGTTACCGTCACAGAGAAATTGCCGCCATGCTTAATTGTCCCGTGGGTACGGTAACGTCCAAGTACAAACGTGCCGTGGAAAAGTTGAAAAGAGAATTGAAGGAGAACTGACAATGAAATCGTGGAAAAAAAGATTGAAAAGCGAATTGGATGCAATAGTACCTGCGCAACCTGCAAACGTGCGTTGCGACAGGGCGAAGTCCTCATCCGCAAACACGTTTTCCCGCCGTCCTGCCCTGTGGATTTCGGCGGTGGCTGCCGTGCTGGTACTTGCCGTAGTGCTTCCCTTTGTTCTCCCCGTAGGACAAACCGCATCGGCATGCGTAACGGTGGAACTCAATCCGAAAGTAGCCTTTGTAACGGAAAAAGGCGTCGTTTCCGACAGTGTCGCCCTCAACGAAGACGCCGACATTGTCCTCAACTACGACAGACTGTATGAAAAACTTTTGGGGTTGCCGATAGACGAAGCGGTAACGCTTTTTGTGGATTATTCGGCACGTTTAGGGTTTGTGGATATGGACGACGTTGCGACGCTGCGTGTCAGCGGAGGGGATGGCGAAAGCCTTGCTACCGTTGCAAACAGCCTAAACGACTACTTCCAAAAGAAGGGCGTGTACGCCGTTGTAGCGGAAAACGTAACGGATGCCGACGGGCTTGCGTCCATTTTGGGAGAAAGCCTCAAAAACTTTTTCAACGACACTGCCCGCCAATCTCCCTTTATTTCTCAAAGACAGGCGGAAGGGCTTTCCAAGCAACAGTTGCAAAGTTACTACCAAAGTCATTATCTCTACGGCGAAGTGAAAAACACCGTGCGGTTGCTTGTTTCGCACTTTTTGGATGAGTTGGGAGATATTGCCTCTTCGGCGATAGCACACCTCGAAGAACTTGCCAACTACATTTCCGACGAAGTTTTCGACAGGGTAGGCGAAACGTTGGTACAACTGATTTCTTTGGTGTGGCCGGACGCCTCCGCATTGCAGGATTTGGTGCATATTCCGCAAAGTTTGCAGGAATTTGCCCAAAAGGTAACGGATTTCCTCAACGTGCAGGTGCAAATGCGGTTGCAATTTTACGGCGAAATGTATCAAACGGTAAGGGAAGCCATTTCCGATGCGGATTTTGACGCCTTTGTTCAAAACATAGTAGCGCAGTACGGTTCTGCCAACGACTATTGGCAAAACGCCAACAACTGAAAATTTCAAAAAAAAATCAATTTGTGTGCAACAAACGGCACTTTGATTTCGTTTAATGTGCGAAAAGACAAAAACGAAAAGGAGGTTTCGTTATGAAAAAAGTAGCGTGGATATTATCCGTGGTTTTGTGCGTTTCCCTTTTGATTGTGTGTTTTGCAGGGTGCGCACCCAAGGGGGACGAAGCCAATTCTTTTGTGGCATTGGACATAAATCCCTCGGTAGAAATGGTAGTTGACAGCAACGACAAGGTTGTCAGCGTCTACGGTTCCAACGAAGACGGACAGGTTTTGCTGTACGGCATGGTGGAAGACTTGGTGGGCAAAGACGTGGAGTACGTCGTTGCACAAATTACCCGTGAGGCGGCGGAACTCAACTATCTGTTTGACGGCAAAGCCGTACATGTAAGCGTATCGTCGGGGCGTGGCGAATTTGTCGCCGACAAACTGACGGGAAAAATTGAAACGGCAGTATCGGAACATGCGGCAGAGGCGGGCATCACAGTTGTTACCGACGGCGAACTTCCCTATTCGTTGCAACGCCGTCTGGAAGAATTCAAGGCAAAGTATCCCGACGACGAAGTAATTCAGAACCTCGGTTTTGCGCAATTCCGTTTGGCGGTGTCGGCATCCGAAACAGGACAGGTAACGTTGGAAGCAGCCGTCAAACTTGACACAAAGCAACTGATGGCAATGCTGACTGCGGCAAGCGAAAACATTGCGGAATTTGCCACCAGAACCTACGAGCAGGCAAAAGCCGCAGCAAGCCAGGTGTACGACCAACTTGCAGCCAAAACGTTGGACAGCATCTACGCAGCCTATTACACATTGCACGCTTTGGAACATCCCACAACAGTGTACTACGGCGTGATGTACGAAATGTACTCGTGGAGTGCGCACGGTATCGGAGCCATTGCCGACGTTGTAAAATACATGCAGACCGTTTCCGAAACACCGCTGACGGAGGAACAAATTGCCGTTGTCGTTCAAGCGTTGAACCTTTCCGAAGAGGAAGTTGAAAACATACGCAATGCTGACGGCGAAGTAACGGTAAGAAGTATCGAAGCGTACGCCAACAAACTGTTTGAAAACAGCGAAGCGGGCGAGTTGGTGGCACAACACAAAGAGGCTTTGACGCAGGCTCTGCACGACATAGAAGCCCAACTGACGGTGGAAGTTGCAGCCTTTGCCGAAGAGTACGCCGATGAAATTCAACTTGTGGCAACTTCTGCTCAACAATTTGCCACACTTGCCGAGTCGTTGCTTCCCCCCGTCGTAACGGAAAATGCCAAAGGTTTCATCAACGAAATGAAAGAAACGGCACGGCAACTCAAAGACCTTGCCGACAAGTACCGCAACGAAGGTTTTTCGGCGGCACCCCTGTATGAGGCGGAAGCGTTGCTTACGGAGCGGGCAAACGCAATGTTGGAAAACATCAAAGCCGACCTCACCGAAGAGCAACTTGCCGAAGTGGAAGAAATCAGGGCATCTGCCGAAGCGACGCTTGCTTCTGCAAAAGAAACGTTGGAAAATGCCCTTGCAACTGCGGAAGCGGAAGCACGTGCCTACCTTGAATCCCTGAAAGAACAAAGGCAAAGCGAAGCGTCCGCTCAATAACTTTCAACTACAGTCCCTTCCTTAAATAGTGTGCCGTCCGAGGTTTATGCTTCGGGCGGCACACCTTTTTGAAACGAGTCCTGCAAAAGAACGTTGCCTTTTGACGTGGCGCAGGTACACGGCAGACGTGTTTTTACAGCAAAAACACCGCTTGCGTTGCGCAAGCGGTGTTGGTATTTTTTGCAGAAATTTTCCGAAAAACTAGTTTGACGACAAAATGTTTTTGAGTTTTCCTTTAAGGCGGTTGTGCATTTTAATTACCGTATCGTAGGGTTTGTCCATGATGTTTGCCGCCTCTTTGAGGGTGTATCCGCAAAACCATTTCAAAATCACCACGTCACGTTCGCTTTCT
Source organism: Corallococcus sp. CAG:1435 (assembly GCA_000433775.1). Lineage (GTDB taxonomy): Bacteria > Bacillota > Clostridia > Christensenellales > CAG-314 > Fimimonas > Fimimonas gallinarum. The sequence goes on from HF998468.1 coordinate 128,051, forward strand.
GTCAATTGTCCCATGGCATGCCAGATTTCCACCGACATTTCGTCGTTGAAGTCGGAAAACAACTTTGCCTGTTCGTTTACAGTGGGGTTGTTTTCCGAATTTCTTTTGCCCAACTGTTTGCACATGGAGTACAACCATCCTTCGGGTTTTTGTATGTAAGGCAGGTCCGTTGTGCGTATGTACTGAAAAAAATCTTCCGACATGGCTTTTGCAACTTCTTTGTTTCCGTACTGATACAAACAAAACTTTGTTGCCAACGGACAAAATTCGTCGTGAAAAAGGCGGAAGTTGTCTTCGTCCTTGATGTTTTTCAGTAATTCGTTGAATTTTTCCCTTGTCATAAGTTTCACTCTTTGAAGTATACTTTATTACATTTTAATGTCATTGCAACTGTTTGTAAACAATTTTACAACAAATTGTTACAAATTTTGCAAAAAAACACAAAAAACGCCACGGGAAAGCGGGAAAAACAACTCACTTTGCCTGTGACGTCTGGTAAACTTGCAATTTGATTGACTCTGCAAAACCTCAAACAAAGGGAAATGCGGCTTCTACCGTACACGCACCAATCCGTAACTGTCAAGCAGCATTTCCACGCTGTCGCAACAGTTTCCGTAACAAATGACGTGGTGGTTTCCGCAGGGGCGTTGCAACAGCAGTTTCACGTCCTCGTCAAGATGCACACGTATTTGCGTCCTGCACAAATTATCCTCTTCCAGGTTGCCTGTAATTTGTCCGCTACTCAAGAAGTAGTGTTTCAGGTCGGAGGAAAGACGCAACACGGTAACGTCGCCGACATGCATTTTGCCACGCACGGCAACGCCTATGCCGCTTTCAAAATGCGTGTCCAGTTTGAAACTTTCCGTCATGGAAAGGGGCAACGTACAGTGGGCAAAAACAACGCTGTTTTCCGCCGTTTCTATGCGAGAAGGATTTGCCTGAAAAGATGGTTTTCCGCACACGGCACGCAGTACGCACATGGAAAGCATTGCCATAAGGTCGCCTTCGCAGGTGGCAACGGTATTTTCGCTGTTTAAGAAAGCCAACGCCATGCATCCCGTCATCTTCACGTCGGAAAGCAGGTCGAAACAGCGCAATGCAAACCCGTCAAGACGGTGTTTTTCCACAATCTGTTTCACGCATTCGTAAATATTAAGCGAACTTTCCAATTCCGATTTGTCAAAGGCACCGTCGGGAAGTTGCTTTTGCGACGGATGCATGGTCTTGGACATATTTTCCAGTTCCGCAAGGTCTATGTCCTCTATTTCCGTGCCGAACAGTTTTCTTACTGCGGCGTAGTCGGGCACCGAGGCAATCAGCCAATCGGAAGGTTTTCCTATCATTCCGAGACGCATGTCGGCAAGTTTTTTGCGTGCTTTGCCCAATTTGCACAGTTGCGTTATTCTGCGAGCAATGTGGTCTGTGTCGCCGTGCAGTACTTCGCCTTCCAACTGCCTGTTTTTCAGATAGGTCAAAATTTCCAAAGAAGCGGCAAGGCTGTTGTTTGCGCCGTTTGTCAGCAGGTAGTAGGGAGGTTGCAGTTGTGCAAAATTTTGCAAAAACAAACCTTCCGAACCGCCCGTCTGCACAAAAATGAGTTTCAAATCACAGTCGTAGTCATCAAGTGCCGCCGTTTCTATGGGTAAGCCCACGGCTTTTTGTATCGCCTGCAAAAAATCTTTTTGTTGTTGAAGGAAGTTTTCCGAGTACTTCAATGCCGAACGGAAAGTGGCAATTTTAATTTTCATTTTGCGCCTCTTTAGATTTTGTGTTAGCAGTATTGTAAGCAGTTCCGATACGATGCTGTATTTGATTTGAAATAAAAGTAAAAACCAACTTTTGACAAACACAATACTTGTAATTTTACCAATTATTCAAATGCATCCGACTTAAAACTTACAGTTTACACCCAAATTACAAACACGGTTATTTTATTTCATCGAATGTTTCAGGTGCAGTTGAAATATATTCCGTCTTTTCAAATTTACGCAATATTTTTTTCTCAATAAATACCATGGCAACGGCAATTACAACACACAGCAGGTACGTTACAAGCAGAATAAGTGCAATAAAAGTTGCTTCAGGTAAGGTATTCAACAATTTTAACGCCAGCACTATCAAGGCAAATCCCACGATTATTGGAATTAGGCTAAAAAAATACCATTTGAATGCCAACGAAGGTCTTTTTCTGCCTGTCTTTATCAAACAGGAAAACAGAATAATCAACAGTCCCACAAAAGGTATCAACGACAAAAAATATTGAATTGTATAGATATCTTTTTTCATGTATTCCTCTGTTAACATAAATTTATTGAAAAGATCAATTCCGCAATATGCACCGGATTTTAAGTGCTACGTCATAAGTTGATTTCTAACGGCAACAACTCTGTTCGGCAACGTAGTAGCGGGATTGCAAGTAGTACAAGCCAAGGTCGCTGTCGAAGTAGTAACTGCGGTAGCGGAAGGGGTTGATGGTTGCAATGCCTGCCGTGTTAAGTATTACCGTGCACTTGCCGTAAGCGTCGTAGGCATATTCCGCCACTTTGGTGCTTCCTTGGTATACGGCAATAATGTCGCCAAACAGATTCTTTCGGTAGGTGTACAGTGTGTTGTCGTACACAAATCCCGTCAGTCCTTCGCCGTTGTACAGGAATGTGATGTATTTCGTTCCGCTTGAAGTTACCGTCTTTTCCTGTGCCAAGGTTAAGGCGTCAATGATGCTTTTTTAATTTTGCTATTATATAGATATTTTACAGCGTTGAAATAATCTTTGTCAATAGTGGAAATTGTCGTACACAAAGCCCGTCAGTCCTTCGCCGTTGTATAGGAATGTGAGGTATTTCGTTCCGCTTGAAGTTACATATTTCAACATACCGTTTGATAAAAAAACGTTACAAAACAGGTAATGCAATCTAATTCTTAAAGTGGTGCAAAGTAACGTAACCCGTTTATATGCCCAAAGTCGCTGAATTTAATAGTGGAATTTTGCAATGAGTTTCTTTTTGGAAATAAAACACTGCGTTGCTTGTTGATTGGGTGCTTATTTCAACAACCGTTTGATAAAAAACGTTACAAAACAGGTAATGCAATCAAATTCTTAAGTGGTGCAAAGTAACGGCAATTTGTTTTCCGTGGGTTAGTGTACGAACGGTTATTGTTTTGTTACAAAGAAAAAGAGTGCAACTGCCTTGTGGACAGTTACACTCTTGCAGTGTAAGCATTTGAATATTATTTATTCATCATTTGTTCCTAAGCATATTTAATTCTAAATAGAAATCATAATTAAATAATAAGGCAAATCCACTTTCATAATAAATTTCCCAGTTTTTGTGTCTTATGTCAAATAAAAATTCCGCTGTCAGATCAATACTTTACAAAACTAATTCCATTAGTGTCAATAGATAATTTCTTTTATATCAATTTTGTTCCACAGTTGTTTAAGAGTAAACGTGCCTTTTCTGCCCATATTAAAAATCTTATACTTTTCCTTGAATGTTTTGAAAAAACAAACGTTTTCGGAATTGTCTTGTACGGGTTTTACCATAATTGTTTTTCTGTCGTCAATGTAGCTAATTTCACAGTGATTGTAATGAGGGTAGTCTTTTACGGCAAAAATCAGCGATTTTATTTTCCCGTTGTTTAGATATTCAATTATTTTTTCGTAAGAATACTCCGTCAGTTCAACTACTTCGTTACAGTGTTGAGATTCCGTTATTTTCGGCTTGCGTATTGCAGGTTTACGGACGAATTGGTCAAAATTTGTCTTGTCGGCATCTCCGTTTTGTTTGCGCAGTAGTGCATGGGCGCATTGCTCGCACAGGCCGTCTTCGTTCAAAGGCAACGGTTTGAAGTGCTTTTTTATGAAATATACTTCCAATGAGCCTTCAACGACAGTTATTTTATCCGGCATATTCGGGTCGTAACCTTTTTGATGACATGCACAACATTCATTGATCCATTTTCGCAATTTCGGAAATGCGTCAAGGTATTCTTCGCCTTCATTTTTTCTCTTCATCTAATATTAATCCCTAATTTTTCTATAATATATTCTAATGTTTGAATTAAATCTTTTAAATTATCTCTATATGGGTAATGATGTATTTGATCGTGCAAAATTCTTCTTACACCATTGTCTTTTACGCCTATTTTCCGCAGAGCCTCATTCCACATTTGTTTTTCGTGTTGGTTGTGTCCCATTCTGGGACCAGTTCCCTTGGCAAACATCACAATGCCGCTTGCCGCCAAAGCACTGCCTGCTGCGGTTACTGAAATTGCACCGACCGTTGCTAATGTCCCAACCATTGTCTCGGAAATTACCCCTGCCGAACTTCCTACTCCGCCGGCAAATGCTAGTCCTCCGCCGGACCCTAGAAGGCTAGTTATAATTGGTCCTGCAAAATATCCGATAAAACCACCTATAAGTCCGCCGACTACAGCACCTAATGCCGTCCAGCCAACTAATTCCCAGCCTCTTGCTCCGTCATTATAAGCGGTAACGCCTGCATATGTAGCACCGGCTAATACTCCTACGCCTATGCACGCTAACAATATGATTGTCGAAATTAACAAATTCCCGCTTGGGTCAACATACATCACGGGATTGTTCAAACAGTAAGCGTAGAGGTTGAGTGCGTGGATTGATTCGGGGTCGAGGCAACTTACGTCGTCCGCATTCAGCCAACGGCACCATTCGGGGACGTAGTAGCGGGATTGCAAGTAGTACAAGCCAAGGTCGACATCTTTTTTATATAACCAAATAGATTTTATTTATATATAATGAGTATAATACACCCTCTAAATATCGTCAAGATTTTATTAAAATTAAACGGGTTTCCCGTTTCAATTATAAGTAGAGTGAGATTGCAGCTTTTATAAAAGTTAGTCTCGCTCTTTATCCTGTTCATTTTTTTTGCTCCATTTTCGCTTGTTTGGCATCAGTTGCTTTTTTCACCCATTATAAGTTTTATAAACTAAATACCCTCCACCGACTTTTAATGCTTTCCAACTTTCTTTTGTCTTAATTACATGTTTTTTATTCTCTTAAAATTAAAAAAATTATTTTAAATAAGGAACAATTGAATAATATGCGCCTTGAAAAGTATCCAACTTTTGAGGCGCATATCAATTAAAGTTCCTTCCTCTTATTTCTTAAAATAATTTATTCAAATTTATTTTTAAAAACTCACTATATTTTTCCAAAATTTTATTCACATCACTTTTACAATCTAAAATATTTGCTTTCAAATCCTCCATTAATAAAGAATCAAATAAATTGCTATTAAGTAAATTAAATTTATTGCCATCTTTATTTATAACTATATAGGCATCAAAATGTGAAGCATCCATTAAATCCTTGTCATCCATTCGTGTCTTTTCATGGACAGCAAGTAATTTTGGGTCTATTCCTAAACCACAAAACACACCTATTTCACATCCGGGCCTTGTATAAATTACTTCATAATCTATTCCATTATCGTACTGTTTTCTTGAAAAACCATATTTGCATAAAAATTGAAAATATTTTTTTATTATTTTTCCATAATTCTTTATTTCCGTATATTTCATTCAAATTCTCCTTCTAATTTAAAACAGCACTTCAAATAAATTCCAATAATCAGCTGTTACAGTAGCTTCAATAGCATAAAATGGACTACGAGTAGCTCGAGTGAAATCTAAGCCTATATCATAAATCTTAACGCCCCATCGAGCCATCCGTTTTATCCATGCTTTATTCAGAGCTTTATTAAGTTCAAAAGCTTTTGCTTTCCCCAATATCTTTACAATATTTTGCCCTGGAGCCTTGTATGTTAACGCACCAATTTGTTTTGCAGCGGCATCAACTCGGCTCATACTTTCCCCTATAACAACTCCTCTCTTTAATATGCGCATTGTTCTAATTGCGGCTCCTCCTAAAGCAAATATGCCACCCCAAAGCATTCCATCAGAAAAACCATCGAAAGCCCCTTTACCAAACTGACTCCAATCTCCTCC
>HF998469.1:0-10149 GCA_000433775.1 Corallococcus sp. CAG:1435
AAAAGTTTTTTCAATCAGGCACAGGCATAATGCCGTTACAAGCGGTTGTTCGGCAGTGCGGCAGGCAAATTATTTGCACAATCTTTACTTTATCAAAAAGTGTGTCTTGCCGTGTAAAAATTTCCCGATGGGGACAAAATACGACAGGGTATTTTCAAAACCCTATTGACAAACGCTGTGATAAAAAATAAAATATTAAGGTAATATGTATTTTCTTTGCGATGGGCAACGCATCACGCAAAGAGCAAAAATTTTAAAAAGGAGAAAAAATGTTTAAGGTAACAATACAAAACAAAACTTTCGAACTCAACGAAAAAACACCGATACTGTCCCTTGTGGACAACCCCAAAAACTATTTTGTGGCGAAGGTAAACAACCGCCTGCGTGAACTCACCTACGAGTTGTGTTTCGACAGCAACGTGGAATTGTTGACTCTTTCCAACAACGACGCCGTCAAAGTGTACGAAACAAGTTTGCGTTATCTTGTGGCTTTGGCGTTTCACAACGTGTATCCCGACGTAGCAATAAAAATTTCCTACGCCATTTCCCGTTCCATTCAGATAAACTTTGTGGGAAAGGACAAAATTCCTTCCACAATGGCGGTAATTCAGAAGGTAACGGAAGAGATGCACCGTTTGGTGGATTTGGACCTTCCCTTTGAAAAGTGCGTAATGACCAAGGAAGAGGCGGAAAAGTACTACACGGAAACCAACCAGACTTCCAAAATTGAAGCATTGAAGTACCGCAAGGACAAAATATGCCATTTCTACAAGTGTGGCGACTACCTCAACTATATGTACGGCTACATGGTGCCCAGCAGCGGTTATCTGCAAAAATTCCTGCTTTCCAACTACGACGGAAAAATTATGGTGAGGTATCCACGTTACGAAGCAAACGGAGAAATTCCTCCCTTCAAAGACGAACCGCTGTTTTGCAGAGAGTTGCGCAACGCTCACAAATGGGCAAAACGCTGCAAAGCGGAAACGGTGGCGAAAATCAACGCCCATGTTACCAACGAAACATACGTTGACTTCATCAACATGAACGAAACCAAGCACAACGACATGCTTCACGAGTTGGGACAGGCTATTGCTTCCGACATAGAAAACATACGCCTCATTTGCATAGCAGGTCCGTCAAGTTCCGGCAAAACCACATTTTCCAACAGATTGCGCATCGAACTTATGGCTTTGGGAATAACGCCGTTGCGCATTTCGTTGGATATGTATTACAAGGACAAATCGCAAATTCCTCTCGATGCCGAAGGCAAGCCGGATTTTGAAGATATCCGTGCATTGGACATCGACCTTTTCAACCGTCACATGGTGTCGCTAATCGACGGCGAGGAAGTGGAACTTCCCGTCTACGACTTTGGCACGGGACGTGTGCAGGAAGGTGTTAAAACAAAAATAGACGAAAACACGCCGATAATCATCGAAGGTATACACGCCCTCAATGACCACCTGTCCTACGCAGTGCCCATGCATCAGAAGTACAAAATTTACATTGCGCCGCAATTCCAAATAAATCTTGACAACCACAATCCTATCAGTTACACCGACATACGTCTGTTGCGCCGAATAGTGCGAGACAAGAAGTACCGTGGAACAAGTGCGGAAAAAACTTTGGAAATGTGGCCGTCGGTGCGCCGTGGCGAGTTCAAGTGGATCTATCCCTATCAGGAAGGGTGCGACTTCATTTTCAACTCGGCACTCACCTACGAACTGTGCGTTATGAAAAAGTACGCAATGCCCGCTTTGCAGGAAATCAAGTCAGACAGCGCACAGTACATCACGGCAAACAGACTCATCAAGTTCCTCAAATACTTTGTGGATATGGACGACAAATTCGTGCCGTGCAATTCCCTTTTGAGAGAATTTATCGGCGGAAGTTGTTTCGCCGAAGTGGAAGAGTAACATTGCTTTTTACCGACAGTGACAGAAGTAAATTTTTTTGAAAAAACAGAAAACGGCGAAGTGTCTTGCTTCACATTAAAGGACACAATTCAGGCAGATGTGGCGTCATTGGGCGCCACATTGCTTGCGTTGCGTGTTCCCGACAGAAAGGGTAATCTCGTAAACGTGGCATTGGGCGTCAAAAATATTGCACAACTGCAAAACAATTCCGCCTATCTCGGCGCTTTTGTGGGCAGGTGCGCCAACCGCATTGCAAACGGCAGTTTCTGTTTGAAGGACAAAAAATACTTTCTTGCCAAAAACGACAACGGCAAAAATCATCTGCACGGTGGCAACTGCGGTTTCAACAAAAAGACGTACAAGGCAAAAATATGCCCCGACAGTGTGGAGTTTGTGGGGTTTTCCCCCGACGGCGAGGAAAACTATCCCGCAAATCTTACTTACAGCGTAAAATACACTGTACGGAAAAATGCTCTTGTAATAGATTACTTTGCGTTGAGCGACGGCTTGACGCTTTTCAACCCGACAAGTCACATCTATTTCAATCTCAACGGCGAGGGCAACGGCGACATTCTGGACAACGTGGTGCAAATAAACGCCAAGCATTTTTTGCCCGTGGATGAAAATCTTATTCCCACAGGCGAAAAGAGAAAGGTACGTGGCACGGCGTTTGATTTCACACGTCCCAAAGCAATAGGGCGGGATTTGGCAAAGGGCGACAGTCAACTGCTTGTTGCGCAAGGTTACGACCACAATTTTTGCCTGTGCGGCAGGTTTGCTGCGCTGGCGTACAGCCCCGAAACAGGCATCTGCGTCAGATGCTACACCGACCGCCCCGGTTTGCAGTTTTACAGTGGCAATTTTTTGCAACAAAGCGACAGCGGCTACTGTAAGCATGATGGATTTTGTTTTGAAACGCAGTGCTACCCCGATTCCATCAACAAAAAACAGTGGAAAAGTCCGCTGATACATGGCGGACGGGCTTTCCACTCACGCACCGGGTACGTTTTTTCCACTTTGAAATGAGTGTTGCAAAGTTAGTGTGAGATTTTGAAAAATTACGCTTAATGCAGGCAATTTGCTTGCAAATAAAGTGGCGGAAGGGTACAATTTAACGGTAAACAAAAAATTATCAGTGTACAAGAGGTAAAAAAGTGAAAGTACAGGTTGTGAAAGATTATCAGGAAATGAGCAAGGTTGCCGCCGACATTGTAGCCGACGTTGTGAGGGAAAAATCTTCCCCCGTTTTGGGTTTGGCAACGGGTTCCACCCCTTTGGGATTGTACGAAATTTTGTCGCAGTTTTGCCGTCAAAAGAAACTTTCTTTCCAAAAGGTGAAAACAGTCAACCTCGACGAATATGTCGGATTGGGAAAAAACGACGAGCAAAGTTACGTACATTTTATGCACAGCAACCTGTTCGACAAGGTGGATTTGCCGGAGGAAAACACCCATTTGCCCAACGGTTTGGCAAGCGACTTGCAACAGGAATGTGCAAGATACCATCAACTTTTGCAGGACTACACACAGGACGTGCAAATTTTGGGATTGGGAAGCAACGGACACATCGGTTTCAACGAACCAAACACCCCCTTTGACAGCACAACGCACCTTGTAAGCCTTGCCGACAGCACAATTAAGGACAATGCACGCTTTTTCAAAGATATTTCCCAGGTACCTACCCGAGCAATAACAATGGGTATTGCGGAAATAATGCGTGCAAAGAAAATTCTTGTACTTGCCAGCGGCAGCAATAAAGCCGACGCCGTGTACAAAATGGTGAAAGGCAAGGTAACGGAGCAATGCCCTGCAAGCATTTTGCAGTTGCATCCCGATTGCACCGTACTCGTGGACGAAGCGGCTGCGTCCAAACTGTAATTGCATGTTATTCACTTTGTCCCCGATAGTTTGTCGGGGATTTTTCTTGCAAATGCCGTTGACGCAGGTTGTGAATTTGCAGGCACCTTTGTGCAGGTTGTCGCAAAGTTTGAGAAGTAGTGTATTTCGTTTTGATTTTTGGTGTTGTGCGCCGTGTTGCAAAGCAACGGAAATTGCTTTTCGGTAGTTGCTTCAAATAAAAATACCGACACTGTATTTTACAGGAAATTTTTGTATGGTATGTTCCGTCGTTCGTCTTTTTGCGTAAGAAAACTTTTGTCGAGATAAACCGTGTTTTTACCTTTGTACAGGGTGAATATCTATAATATTTTTATTAAAAACTACTGTAAATAATTGATTTTAATTTTTGTAAATGTTAAAATAACACTGTATCTATTGCAACGCCGAAGGGATTTCGGCATTAAAATTGCATATAATTAAACGTTTAAGCGAGGTTAAAAAATGAGATCAAGCGGTATTTTGTTGCACATCACGTCGCTACCTTCCCATTACGGTGTGGGTACGCTTGCGGAAACGGACAAATTTATCAGATTTCTGAAAAAATCCAAGCAAAGTTATTGGCAGATTCTGCCGGTAACGCCCACCGATTTTGTAAATTCCCCCTATGCGTCGCCGTCGGCTTTTGCAGGCAACACACTGCTCATCAACGTGGAAAAATTGCGTGATGAGGGGTTGGTTTCTGCGGAAACAGTTTCCGACTGCAAAAAAGCACGTGGCAACGACTACGGTTACGCAATCTACAACAAGGACAGAATTTTGCGTGAAGCATTCAAAAACTTCGTTCGCAACAATCCCCCTCAGGATTACGTGGAATTTTGTGAACAAAACAGTTTTTGGCTAAACGATTACGCCCTGTTTTGTGCCGTAAAAAAGCACTTTGGAGGCAAATCGTGGTTGGAATGGGATGACGAGGACATACGCATGCGCACCGACGGCGCAATGAAGCACTATTCCGATATGCTCAGCGACGAGGTGGATTTCAACATCTTCTGTCAGTATCTGTTTTTCTCTCAATGGAAGCAGTTCCGCAAAAAACTACACCGAAACGGCATTAAACTGATAGGCGACATTCCCATTTACGTTGCCTACGATTCCGCCGACGTATGGGCACATTCGCAGTTGTTCGAACTCACGTCCGACCGCCGTCCGAGTTGGGTTGCGGGGGTACCTCCCGATTATTTTTCCGCCGACGGACAGTTGTGGGGCAATCCTCTGTACAACTGGGACGCCATGAAAAAGGACAACTACGATTGGTGGACACGTCGTGTCGGCAAATGTGCCGAACTTTTCGACGTACTTCGCATCGACCACTTCCGTGCATTTGACAGTTACTACGCAATACGCTACGGCGAAGCCACTGCCCGCAACGGACATTGGCGCAAAGGCGTCGGCTTTGAATTTTTGCAACACATTCAAAGTTCTTTCCCCTCTCTCACGATAATTGCCGAAGATTTGGGCGACATTCCCCAAAGCGTGCTGGATTTGCGTGACAAATGCGGGCTTGCCGGCATGAAAGTCGTGCAGTTTGCCTTTGACGGAAACGACAAAAACCTGTTTTTACCGCAAAATTTTGAAGAACATTGCGTGGCATATCTGGGAACTCACGACAACGACACGACGCAGGGCTGGTGGGACAGTCTTGACGACAACGCAAGAAGTGTGGTGTTGCGTTTCACGGGGTTGGAAAACGGCGAACACATTGCTCACAACCTCATAAAAATTCTTGCCGAAAGCCGTGCTGAACTTGTGGTGTACAGCATGCAGGACATTTCCGAACAGGACACAACCTACCGCATGAACACCCCCGGCACTTTGGGTTGCTGGAAGTACATGGCAAAAAGCGGAGATTTTTCCGCCGAAAAGGCCGTCTGGTTGGCTGACCTTACGGAAAATGCCCACCGTATCTGATCAATGGAGGAAGTATGAACAGATTTACCGATTTTTACAATGGAAACAGTACAAACGCCTACGAACTTTTGGGTTGTCACAAGGTGGGAAAAAATCTGTACCACTTTGCAGTGTGGGCGCCCAACGCCAAAGACGTGAGCGTTGTGGGCGATTTCAACAACTGGCTGGTCAATCACGACAGATTGCAACTGGAAGACGGTATCTGGCAAATAACAGTGGAAGCACGTGAGGGCGACTGTTACAAATTTGCCATAACAACGCAAAACGGAAACGTACTGTACAAAGCCGACCCTTACGCAAGGTACGCCGAAGTACGTCCCAAAACGGCAAGCATAGTGTACAATCCACAGCCGTTTGCATGGAGTGACGGCGACTGGATTGCCAAACAAACAAAAAAGGACGTCTACACAAGTCCCGTCAACATCTACGAGGTGCATGCGGGTTCCTGGCGCAGGCATTACGACGGCAGAATGTATTCCTACCGTGACCTTGCCAAATATCTTGTGCCTTACGTCAAAAAAATGGGCTACACGCATGTGGAATTTCTGCCTCTTGCCGAGCATCCGCTTGACGCTTCGTGGGGGTATCAGGTAACGGGCTTTTACGCTCCCACAAGTCGCTACGGCACGCCCGACGATTTGAGATACCTGATAAATCAATTCCACAAGGCGGGAATCGGCGTGATTTTGGACTGGGTGCCTGCACATTTCTGCAAGGACGCTCACGGACTCATCGAATTTGACGGAACGTGCTGCTACGAATCGGCGGACGATTTCAAAAAGGAACACAAGAGTTGGGGAACACGCATTTTCGACTACTCACGTTACGAAGTGCAAAGTTTCCTTGTGTCCAATGCGCTGTACTGGTTGAAGGAATTTCACTTTGACGGACTGCGTGTGGACGCAGTGGCAAGCATGCTGTACCTCGACTACGACAGGCGTGACGGCGAGTGGCGTCCCAACAAGTGGGGCGGAAAGGAAAATCTGGAAGCCATCGACTTTTTGCGCAAACTTTCCTGCAAGGTGTTTGAGGCGTGTCCCTACGCACTGTTTGTTGCGGAGGAATCCACCGCATTTCCCAAAGTTACGCATCCCACCTACGTGGGCGGACTGGGTTTCAACTTCAAATGGAACATGGGCTGGATGAACGACGTTCTCAGTTACATGAAGACGGACACTCTCTGGCGTGCGGAACACCACAATCAACTCACCTTTTCCATGTGCTACGCTTACAGCGAAAACTACGTTTTGCCCCTTTCCCACGACGAAGTGGTACACTTGAAAGGAAGCATCATCAACAAGATGTTCGGCGACTACGACACAAAGTTCGGTCAGTTGAAAGCGTTGTTGGGCTTCCAATATTCTCACCCGGGCAAGAAACTCAATTTCATGGGTGTGGAACTGGCGCAGTGGAACGAATGGGACGAAAACAAGGAATTGGACTGGATGCTTCTGGCGTATCCCAAGCACGATTCTCACCAAAAATTTGTAATGCAACTCAACAAAACTTACAAAAAGTACAAGGCGTTGTATCAAATTGACAACTCGTGGGAAGGCTTCAAGTGGTTGCTTGCCGATGACGCCAGAAACAGCGTGCTGGCATACGAGCGTCTGGACAAAAAGGGCAACACGATGCTGGTGATAATCAATTTCAGCGTGTACGACTACTTCAAATACGGCTTCTTCATGGACAAGGGCGAGTACAAACTGGTACTCAACAGCGACGAATACGACTTCGGCGGAAGAGGCGTAGACGTGGTGCGTGATGTAGTGACAAATGACGAAGGTTACGCCGAAGTAACCATTCCCGCTTCCAGCGTGCAGTACTACTACAAGGCTGCAACTTCAAAGAAAAACTAACGGAGAACAGTGAAAATATGTCTTATGTATCTGGAAATCTCACAAAAACTCAGGTAAAGGAACTCATCGAAAGCGTTGCAAACAAATCTTACGGCGTTACCGCAAGCGAACTTTCCAACAAACAACTGTACAGATGCGTGGCAACGGTGGTGCGTGACTTGCTGTTGGAAAAGCGTTCGGCTTTCAACAAAGTGTACAAGGCAAGAGAACGCAAAAGAGTACACTACCTGTCCATGGAATTTTTGATGGGCAGAAGTCTCAAAAACAACCTTTTCAACATGGAACTTGACGGCTTGTTTGCCGAAACTTTGCAAAAGTACTACAAGGTGAACATTGACGATCTGTACGAATGCGAACCCGACGCAGGTTTGGGCAACGGCGGTCTGGGCAGACTTGCCGCCTGCTATCTCGATTGCCTTGCCAAGGAAAACTACCCCGTAATGGGACACTCTCTCCGTTTCGAGTACGGATTTTTCCAACAGAAAATTGTCAACGGCTGGCAGACGGAACTTCCCGACAACTGGTTGCCCGGTGGCGACGTGTGGCTCAAAGAGCGTCCCGACAAGGCGCAGATAGTGCGTTTCGGCGGAGAAGTGCAGGAAATATGGACGGAAAACGGACCCGTCTTCAAACAGGTCAACTGTCAGGAAGTGGAGGCTTTCCCCTACGATATGGTGGTGGACGGCTACCATGCCAACGCAGTGGGCGTACTTCGTTTGTGGTCTGCCCGCAACTGTAAACCCTTCGACTTCCGTGCTTTCGGTCAGGGCGAGTATATGCGTGCGCTGGAAGAGCAGTCGGAAGCGGAAATGATAACAAAGGTGCTGTATCCCAGCGACAACCACGAGGAAGGCAAAATTTTGCGTCTGAAACAGGAGTATTTCCTTGTTTCTGCCGCAATGCAAAACATTACAAGCGACCACTACAAGCGTTACGGCAATTTTGACACCTTTGCGCAAATGGTGGCGGTACACATCAACGATACGCACCCCGCTTTGTGCGTGCCGGAACTGATGCGTATTTTCATCGACGAGTACCATTTCGGGTGGGATTACAGTTGGTCGATAGTCAAAAACATCTGCGCATACACAAACCACACGGTGCTTGCCGAGGCGTTGGAATGTTGGCCGGAATACATCTTCAAAAAACTTCTTCCCCGCATCTATCAGATTGTGGTGGAAATAAACGAACGTGCGTGCAAACGTTTTTGGAACATTTGCGGCGATTGGAACAAAGTTTCCAACCTTGCCGTTGTGGCGTACGGACAGGTGCGTATGGCAAACCTTTCCATCGTAGGTTCCCATTACGTCAACGGCGTTTCCGCCCTTCACAGCAGAATTTTGCGTAAAACGCTTTTCAAAGACTTCTACGACATCGATCCGGAAAAGTTCGGCAACGTTACAAACGGTATTGCACACCGCAGGTGGCTGTGTCAGGCTAACCCACGTCTTACTGCGCTGATCAAAGACCTTATCGGCGACGGATTCTATTCCGACGCCGACGAGTTGAAAAAACTCAACAACTTTTTGGACGACACCTCCGTGCATCATAAAATGGCGGAAATAAAGTTGGCAAACAAACGTCATTTTGCCGACCTTGCACGCAAAAAACTTGACGTGATACTCGACCCCAACACACGTTTCGACGTTCAGGTCAAACGTCTGCACGAGTACAAACGTCAGTTGCTCAACGTGTTGAAAATAGTCTATCTGTACCACGAATTGAAGGAAAATCCCGATTTGGACGTAACTCCGCAAACCTTCATTTTCGGTGCAAAGGCTGCTCCGAGTTACTACGCCGCCAAAGAGGTAATAAAACTCATCTGCTTCATCCAGAAGGATTTGGAATCCAACCCCAAAATACGTCAGAAACTCAACGTGGCGTTTATGGAAAACTACTGCGTAACAATGGCGGAAAGTCTGATGCCCGCTGCGGAAATATCCGAGCAGATTTCTCTTGCAGGCAAGGAAGCCAGCGGCACAGGCAACATGAAATTCATGATAAACGGCGCATTGACGCTTGGAACGATGGACGGCGCCAACGTGGAAATGAGCGAAGCGGTGGGAATGGACAACATTTTCATTTTCGGCATGAACGCACGTCAGGTAACGGATTTGTGGGGCAAAGGCTACAATTCCACCGACTACTACTTCAAACAGCCCAAACTGCGTGTGATAATAGATGAACTCAACAACGGTTTTGGCGGTGAAACGTTTGAAAACATCTCCAACTATCTGTTGCGCTCCAATCAGGTGGCAGACCCGTACATGTGCTTTGCCGACTTTGCAAGTTACCTTGCCGCACATGAAAAAATGGACAAATGCTACAAAGACGTGGATTTGTGGAACAGAATGTCGCTGAAAAACATTGCCGAATCGGGAAGATTTTCCGCCGACCGTGCAGTGAGAGAGTACGCTGAAAAGATTTGGAGAATGAAATGATTTATGTAAAATACAACCCCACCGAGGAATTTCACAAAAGTATTGTGGGTGCTGTACCCGAGGGGGTGCGTTTCGGCATACGTTTGCAGATAAACCAATGCATTGCCCCTTCCAAGGTAACTTTTGT
>HF998469.1:10253-19337 GCA_000433775.1 Corallococcus sp. CAG:1435
GCCGATGTGCAGTTCAACAAAGGCTTGTATTGGTACTACTTCCGCATGGACGGCGTAACCTACGAGCATTACATCGGCATTGACGACAGCAAAAACGCCGGTTTGTACTACCAGAACGTGCGTCCGTGGCAACTTTCCGTGTACAAAAAAGTGTACAAAACGCCAAGTTGGCTCAACAGGGGCGTTATGTATCAGATAATGGTGGATAGGTTTTGCCACGAAGGCGAAACGGTAGTGACTGAGGACAAAATTCTGCGCAAATGGGGCGAACAACCCTTTTACCGAGAGGAAAACGGCGTCGTTCGCAACAGGGACTTTTTCGGAGGAAACCTCAAAGGGGTAATTTCCAAACTTCCCTATCTTTCTTCCCTAAACGTTACCACGCTGTATCTCAACCCCATTTTCAAGGCGTACAGCAATCACAAATACGACACGGAGGACTACGAGGAAATAGACCCCATGTTCGGCACTAAAGAGGATTTTTCCACCCTTTGCAAGGAAGCGGAAAAGTACGGAATCAAAATAGTGCTGGACGGCGTGTTCAACCACGTGGGCAGTTCTTCCAAGTACTTCAACATAGACAAAAAGTACGGTGAAGGCGGTGCCTACAACGACAAAAATTCCCACTACCGTGATTGGTTTTACTTTCACGACGACAACTCCTACGACTGTTGGTGGAGTTTCCCCACATTGCCCAGGATAAACGCACAAAGCAAAGGTGCGCAAAAGTACTTTTGCGGTGCAAACGGCATTGTTCCCCGCTGGCTGAAAGCAGGCGCAAGCGGCTGGCGACTTGACGTTGTAGACGAAATTGCCGACTGTATGTTGGACAAAATCGTTTCTTCCGCCAAAAAGCAAAATCCCGACTGCGCAATAATCGGCGAAGTGTGGGAGGACGCTTCCAACAAGGTGGACTACGGCGTGCGCAGACATTATCTGGACGGCTCGCAGTTGGATTCGGTAATGAATTACCCTCTGCGTGAGGGCATCATCGATTTTGTCAGGGACGGCAACGAGGCCTCTTTGGCGTCGGCGGTGTTCAACATCGTCAACAACTATCCACGGTACGTTCGCAACAACCTGATGAACATTCTCGGTACGCATGATACGGCGAGAATTCTCACCATGCTTGCCGGCGACAGAATAGGCAACAGTTCCAAAGACGTGCTTGCACGCACCAAACTTTCCGACGAACAGTTTTTGTTGGGATGCCGTCTGCTGAAACTTGCCGCTTTGTTGCAATACACGTTGTTCGGGTTCCCTTGTGTTTTCTACGGCGACGAAGCAGTGATGGAGGGGTACCGTGATCCGTTCTGCCGTGGTTGTTACCCTTGGGGACACGAAAACAAACTGATGCTGGATTTCTACAAGCGTCTGGGAGATTTGCGCAAAAACAGGGTGTTTGCCGACGGCGATTTCCGTCAGTTGGTGGCGGAAAAGGGCGTGTACGCATTCGAACGCAGTCTGGAAGAAACGCAAACGGAAGTCATCGTTGCGGTGAACCGTGGAGGAAAGGAGTACAATCTGTACCTCGGTAGCGTCTATGAAGATGTTTTCACAGGCAGACGTTACAGCGATTTCTGCAAATTGCAACACAACGGCTACGTTGTTCTGAAACGTGTCAAATAGAAACAAAGGACGCCAAGCATTGTTGCTATTTGTAGGGATTAAACGGAATAGTTTACAAAACCCGACTCGTGAAAGATTTTTACAAAGAGGCATTACCTATGTTTTTTGCAAAACCGACGTATGAAGAAATCAAATTGCCATTCAGATTTATTGATGTTCCGTCCGATAGTGATGCAGGGTTGATCAATATAGAAGCATATGGAAATGTTTTCGGGCAAAATAAGTATTGTTACGCTTGCTATGAGTTGAAAAATGCCAAAATGTACGACAACGGGGACTTTGAGCAGATGATTGAATTGCTGAAAGACTCCACCGATAAGACGGTAAGAGTCACAATAAAGTTGAAAAAAGGTGTTCCGAAAGACTTTAAGATAGATGTAAACAGTTTAGCGGAAGTTTATTGCGACGAGAGATTCAAGGCTTTGTCATTATCGTGCTGGGGCTTCAACAACAAAAGTTACAAAGAATTATCTTCGCAAGAGTAAATGCCAATTTGTCGGGTTGACGTGTTGTGCGGAACATATTCAAAAACTGCACACTGTACTTTGCTTTGCAAAGCGTGTGCTTGCAACGTAATCGAAGGGATAACGATTTTTTCGTTATCCCTTTTTTGTTGTGGAAATCCCTGTAGAAACTGCGCCTTGTGTAGGCGTCTTTTGTACGCTTAACATTGTACACAATTTTTACAACCGTATCAACGTTTTTGCGACAAACAGCGGAATTAAAGAGAATAATTTGTCTGCGCAATTTGTGCGAAAGTTAGCAAATTGCCCGTGCATATTGTAAAAACGAACTTGCCCTGCAAATTGCCTTGCGGTTGCGCTAATCAAAAAAAGCGTATCAAATTTTATGTCAATGTGCGGTAATACATGGGAATTTGTGTGAAAACACCGGTAATACGCAGTATATTCAGTTTCACAAACAAGGAAAACCATCGGCAACGACGCTTTCGTCGCCTTTAAGTACTGTATATGTACCTTCACCAACATGAAAACGTCTAACGCAACGCTTGTTGTGTTTTGTACTGTTTTTCAGTCGCTAATCCCTGTCGTGCGGGTCCGTTGTCTTGACGTGTGTAAACAGCAGTGCTTTGTATTTTGCTGTGCATGCGGATACTTTGTTTTCCACCTTTGCCGCACGCAAACATTTGCGATTTTTTCCCGCAGACATGCGATATTTTTCCACAAACATTTGACATATTCTCATAATAATACTATATTTATTTTGTACGCAGTACACAGGACATCAACAACAGCGGGACGGGCTAGAAAGTGAAAAAACAAATGCCGAAAATCACTTCAAAACAAGTTTTGAAATTGATAAAAGAATACGTTTGGGTCGGTTTGGGAGGCGTGCTGAACGCCATTTCCCTTTTCACATTTGTCAACCCCGCAACATTGATAGCCGGCGGTTTCAGCGGACTTTCATCGGTGCTTTCCCACGTGTGCGTGTTGTTTATGGATGCCACTTTCGACAGCATAATGTCGGTAATGTACTTTGTGCTTAACGTTCCTTTGCTTATTTGTTCTTTGATTTTTCTGCGTGGCGACTACACATTCAAAACTATTTGGGCAACGGTTGTCAGTTCCATCGTTCTGGCTATTTTGCCTGAGGGGTTCAAGTTCAGCGGTGCGCCTTTGATAGCCGTTATATTCGGAGGTATTCTGGTGGGATTGGCAATGTACGTTGCCTACGAAAACAACGGAAGTAACGGCGGTACGGAAATAATAGGCAAAATCGTTGCCAAGTATCACCCCGAAATAGACATTTCCAACGTTATTCTCATTGCCAACTTCATCATCACCGTCAGCGGAAGTATTGTGGTAATTTTCATCACTAAAGAATCGGTGGACATCATTTTGTATTCTCTCATGTACGTGTTGATTGGCGGCAATGTGTTGGGCATGCTGAAACGTGGTTTCAACCATCCGCAAAAGTTTTTGATAATCACCTCTCAGTACGAAAAAATCGGACACGACATCAGCAGATATTTCAAACGTGGCTACACGGTTTTTGACGTGGAAGGCAGTTACGACGGCGTCAAGAGAAAAATGCTTGTAGTAATCGTTCAGTACCGTCAACTTTATTTCCTCAAACACATCATTCGCAAGCGTGATCCCCGTGCATTCACGGTAATCAAAGACGTTTATGACGTGTTTTCACGTCCCACCTTCAACAGGAGTTACAAAACAAAACCATGAACAATTCGGAAAATCAAGGCAACGTCACCGAAACGTCAAATTCTGCGGAAACGCAACAGCAAGTAAATCCGCAAATAATCATTCCCGAACCCAAAAAGCAGTCTGCCGTGTTGTACAACATCAAGCAGATTGTACTGATTTTTATTGCAAGTCTTGCCACGGCGGTTGCTTTGGAAGTGTTTTTGCTTCCCGGCGACACAGTGGTGGGCGGTGCTTTGGGAATTGCTTCCATTTTGCACATTTTACTGTGCACATCCTCTGCACAGTGGTATTTTTCCGCAGGTATTTGGGTGTTTGTCATCAACATTCCCATTTTTATCTACTGTTTTGCCACCTATCGCAGGCGTTTTGCATTCAAAACGTTTTTGTATGTGTTGTTTTTGGCAGTAATAACCGTTGTCCTGCACAGTTTGGATGTTTCAACGGCATTTGAAAAACTCATGTACGGCGATGGCGAAAAAGACAAGGTAATCTACGTAATTTTGGGCGGTGCGTTGCACGGCGTTTCCCTTCCCATCATGCTTTCCGTCAATGCGTCCACCGGAGGCAGCGACATTGTGGGACTGATGATGCAAAAGCGTTCCAAACAAAGCAGCAGCATTGCCATGCGTGTGGTAATGCTGACCAACGTAGCCGTTGTGTTTTTGGCGTCTGTTGCGGCTTATCTCGTCAAAAAGGACATTGCTCACGCCGTAAATATGTTCATCTATTCAGTGGCGGCTATGTTTGTGTGCGAAATTGTGCAGGAAGGCATTTTCAAGGGATTTTCCGCCGCTTTGGAATTGGAAATCACCACCGAAAAACCTCAGGAAATGGCAAATGCGTTGCAGGCAGGGCTTAAACACGGCGTAACGAAAATAAAGGTGGTGGGAGGTTTCTCTCAAAGCGAAAAAATCATGATTTTGTGCGTTGTAAACAAACAGCAACTTACTCATGCCAGAAAAATAATAAACGAAGTCGACCCCAAGGCATTTGCCTATGTGGAAAATGTCAAAGAGGTGTTGGGCAAAGGTTTTGCCAACAAAGAAATAGAACTCGACGAGGAAGAAAGCGCTTCCAAAAATTGACGTTTAGTAACGGTACTAGGCAAACTGTAAATCATGGCAGATGGAACAGTCTTGTTTCCGACGTTGCAAACATAAGTTTGCATTGTTGCATTTTGGGCAACGGCGCATTGCCAACAGCGACAAATGAAAAAACAGGGTTGCCCCTGTTTTTTTATTGCATTAGTCATTTGCCAAGACGTTTATTCGCTGTGTAATTTGACTTTCAAAAAGTAAAGTTGCCGACTTGCAGTGATGTAACTGCATTGTTTGAATAATCTCACCTTTTGGAAAGTATGGCAAGCACGTGGCAAAAATTTTGCGTTCAACTGTAAGTTTCACAAGGCTGTTACGGGTAGCATTACAAACTGCGTTGTATTGCAAGCAGAGTCGTCTTGCATATCAGCAATTTGCCGTGTAACGCAATCACGTATCGACAATACTACGTTCAACTGTGAGTTTTCATAAGGTTTGTAACGGTTAACATTACAAAATGCTTTGTATTGAAAGTACATCGTCTTGCATTATCGGCAGTTTACCGTGTAACGTAAGTCATGCGTCGACATACTGCTTTCAACTGTAAGTTTTCACAAGTGCTTTAACTGGCAACTCTATGAACGGCGGTTATTGCAATGATTTGTTTTGAGCCATTCGTCGTTTGCTGTGTATGGCAAGCACGTGGAAAATACTGCGTTCAACTTTCAACCGTTAGTTTTCACAAGGTTTGAAACCT
Organism: Corallococcus sp. CAG:1435; assembly: GCA_000433775.1. Taxonomy (GTDB): domain Bacteria; phylum Bacillota; class Clostridia; order Christensenellales; family CAG-314; genus Fimimonas; species Fimimonas gallinarum. The sequence continues at coordinate 15,860 of HF998469.1, forward strand.
GTAACACTGCCAAATCTATGTAGATCAATTAGGTTGCTTGCATAGTAGCAGTTTACAGTGTAACGCAAATATGTGTACAGAATACTGCTTTCAACTTTCAAGCGTTAGTTTTCACAGGTTTTTCCCTGATAAATGTTTTTTCAATTTTTTATCAACGATGTGTGCAACCCAGTCTGTCCAGCATTTGTTTCAACACCTCGAGGTGCAGTTGTTCGTCCAGCACAATACGTTGAATAATGGCGCTGACGTCCTCGTTTTTCAATACGTACAGTATTTTCTTGTACTCGGCTATTGCGTCCAGTTCCCCTTGAATGTCGTCCATTATCATTTTTTGAGGTGTTGTGGATTGCGACACGGCAGAGGTGTCGAAGTACAGGTTGGAACGTGGTACCTGCACGTATCGGGGATTCACGCCAAGTTTCAGCATTGCCTCACCCAAAATGTCAAGGTGTTTCATTTCCGCAAGCGCAATCTGACGTAAAATGTCGGCGTCGTCGGCACTCACGGCATTCAGGTGCAGTCCGTGGTACAGATATTGCAAAATTGCCGTCAACTCACTTTTCAAAGAAGCATACGCAAAGGAAATTATCTGTCCGCTTTTAACGTCTGTCTGCAAATTGTCGGTAGAGGGGTAGGGTAAGTCGCAAATCAAAGGTTTCACGCTGTTTCTCCGTTTTTTATTTCAGTGTATGATTTTCCACTAATTACTGTTACAGTTCCTGAATCGTTTTTTTGTGTGCAGATTTCTTGCTACCGTATCTTTATTTTTTGTACCTTGCGTCTATTTTCTTTCCTTGCAAATTATTCTGTGATACTGTGTAACCTTTGTACGGAAAATATTTTCGTTGCTTATTTAAGACTGCTTTTTGCGTGTATCTTAACGGTTTTGTGCCGTGTCTTTCAACAATTTATGCAAAGTATTTTCTTATAGATTAAACTTATAGTAATCATAAATATTAGCAATATTCTTTATGCTTGACAATTATTACGCAACAATCTATAATGATATAAGACAAAGTTTGGCTTGCAGTACGCAATGTTTGCATGCCGAAGTTGCAAATATTTCATTTTAAGGAGTGAAAAAAATGAACAAAAAAAGTATCAGAGACGTAGACGTAAAGGGTAAAAGATGTCTTGTTCGTGTAGACTTCAACGTTCCCATGAAGGACGGAGTCATCACCGATGAAACCCGTATTCAGGGTGCTTTGCCCACAATCAAGTACCTTATGGAACATGGCGCAAAGGTTATTTTGTGTTCGCATTTGGGAAAACCTCACAACATTTTCACGCCCGGTTTCAAACTCAACAAAAAGGAAAAGGCTGCACTTGAAGCACTTCCCGAAGATCAGCGTGAAAGCGCAAAGGCGGAAATGATTGCCAAAGCATTGAAGGGCGACGCCAAGAAGTTCACCCTCAAACCCGTTGCCGACAGACTCAACCAGTTGCTTGACGGCAAGGTTACCTTTGCTACGGACATCGTCGGAGCAGACGCACAGGCAAAAGTTGCCGCAATGCACGACGGCGATGTGGTACTTTTGGAAAATACACGTTTCGACGCAGGCGAAGAGGGTCGTGACATTGAGTTTTGCAAGAAGTTGGCAGCCTTTGCCGATATCTATGTTAACGACGCATTCGGAACGGCTCACCGTTCTCACGCCAGCACGGCAGCAATCGTGGAATACGGTTTTGTGAAAGACGCCGTTTGCGGCTTCCTCATCGAAAAGGAACTTTCCGTCATGGCGGAAGCGTTGGAACACCCCGTGCGTCCCTTCGTTGCCATTTTGGGCGGTGCAAAAGTTGCCGATAAACTCAACGTTATCAACAATTTGCTTGAAAAGTGCGACACCCTCATCATCGGTGGCGGAATGGCGTACACATTCCTCAAATCCCAAGGAAAAGAAGTGGGAAAATCACTCCTTGACGAAGAAAAAATCGGCTACTGCCGTGATATGATTGCAAAGGCTAAGGCGGAGGGCAAAAAACTGTTGCTTCCCGTAGACTGCGTAACCATTGCCCAATTCCCCAACCCCATCGACGCCCCCGTGGAAACTACCGTGGTAGACGTGGATCACATTCCTGCCGACCGTGAAGGCGCCGACATCGGACCCAAAACCTGCGAGTTGTTTGCTGCGGAAATCAAAAACGCCAAGACTGTCATCTGGAACGGACCCATGGGAATTTTCGAAAATCCCATTTTGGCGGCAGGCACCAACGCCGTTGCAAAGGCTATGGCGGAAAGCGACGCTACAACGATAATCGGCGGTGGCGACAGCGCAGCGGCAGTTACGCAACTTGGCTACGCCGACAAAATGACGCACGTCAGCACAGGCGGCGGCGCAAGTCTGGAATTGTTTGAAGGAAAGGTTTTGCCGGGAATTGCCTGCCTCAACGATAAATAACCGTGGCGTGGCTTTGCTTTGCATTGTCGGCTGTAATTGCAGTTTCTCTTGTCCTTTGGCACTTTGTCAATTTGCACAAGCGTAAAATGCAAGTAGCCCTCTTGCAACAAAAAAAGGAGAAAACTTTTGTGAAAAAGGAAGTTTTGTTGCCTTATCAACACCAGACTGTTGCATTGAAAAACATTTTCGGCGAAGTTAACGTCGGCACAGTGGAAAGCGTTGACGACAACTGCGTTGTGCTTTCGGCAAAACGTGGGCGCAAGGTTGTCAACACCGTTATTGCATTGGAATACGTTGCCTCTTTTGCCGTAAGCAAATAAAATACACACAGGCAGACAGGTTTTTCTGTCTGCTTGTACTGCGAAAAGGAAGATAAACATGAAAAACAAAATTATTGCCGGTAACTGGAAAATGAACAAAACACGCATTGAAGCGGAACAACTCATCAATGCGCTTATTCCTCTTGTTAAGGACACCAAAAACACAGTGGTAATCTGCGTGCCGTTCACCGATTTGTGCAAGGCAGTCAAACTTACCAAAGGCACAAACATTCACGTGGGAGCGCAAAACTGCCACTGGAAGGAAAGCGGTGCATTCACAGGCGAAATCGCCCCCTCCATGCTGACGGAATTGGGCGTGGAATACGTTGTAATCGGACACAGCGAACGTCGTACCTACTTTGGCGAAACGGACGCAACCGTGCTTGCACGTACAAAGGCGGCATTGGCGGCAGGTCTTAAACCCATCGTGTGCATTGGCGAAACTTTGGAAGAACGCAACAGCGGCAACATGGAAAAGGTACTGCAACGTCAGGTGAGGGAAGGCTTCAAGGACGTAACGGAAGAAGAACTTGCCAACATCGTTGTGGCTTACGAACCTGTTTGGGCAATAGGCACAGGCGTTACCGCCACCGACGAACAGGCAAATGACGCCATCGCCTTTGTAAGAAGTGTATTTGCCGATATGTACGGCAAAGAGGCTGCCAAAAAACTGTACATTCAGTACGGCGGAAGCATGAACGACAAAAATGCCGAAGGTTTGCTCAATATGAGCGAAATCGACGGCGGTCTTATCGGCGG
>HF998469.1:19351-22238 GCA_000433775.1 Corallococcus sp. CAG:1435
GGCGGAGCCAGCCTTGTTGCGGAAAAATTTGCCGCCGTTGTAAATGCTCACAAATAAAGGAAGTTTTTATGGATAAGAAAATAACCGCACTCATTATTATGGACGGATACGGTCTGTCCAAAGAAAAATTGGGCAACGCAGTAGGCGTGGAATGTTCTCCCTATGTGCATTACCTGATGCAAAACTATCCCACAACGCAGTTGGACGCAAGCGGTCTTGCCGTTGGCTTGCCCGAAGGACAAATGGGCAACAGCGAAGTGGGACACCTCAACATAGGCGCAGGTCGTGTAGTCTATCAGGAACTGACACGCATCACCAAGTCCATCAAGGACGGAGACTTTTTCGAAAATCCCGCATTTCTGGCTGCTGCGGAATACGCACGCAAAAACAACGGCAAACTGCACCTTATGGGACTTTTGAGCAGTGGCGGCGTTCACTCTCACATCAACCATGTTATGGCTTTGGTGGATTTTGCCAAACGTCAGGGGCTGGACAACGTGTACGTTCACTGTTTTATGGACGGACGTGACGTTTCTCCCACAAGCGGTGCAGGCTTTGTAAAGCAGTTGGGCGACTACATGCAACAACTGCAATTCGGCAAAATCGCAACCGTGTGCGGCAGATACTACGCCATGGACAGAGACAACCGTTGGGACCGTGTGGAAAAGGCCTACGACATGCTTGCTTTGGGCGTTGGCGAACGCACTGCAACCGACCCCGTTGAGGCACTCAATGCAAGTTACGCCGAAGGTGTAACGGACGAATTTGTGTTGCCTACCGTAATCACCGAGGACGGCAAACCCGTTGCAACGGTGGAAAACGGCGACGCCGTGATATTCTTCAACTTCCGTCCCGACAGGGCTCGTGAAATGACACGTGCCTTTACTCAAAGCGGTTTTACGGGATTTGACCTTCACGGAAAGGCTCGCAAAGTGCATTGGACTTGCATGACTCAGTACGACGAAAAGTTTGAAGGGGTGGACATTGCCTTCAAACCGGAAACGTACAAAAACACTTTGGGCGAATATCTTGCCAAATTGGGCAAAACACAACTGCGTATTGCCGAAACGGAAAAGTACGCTCACGTAACTTTCTTCTTCAACGGCGGAGTGGAAGCCCCCAACGAAAACGAAAGCCGTGTGCTTATTGCTTCCCCCAAGGTTGCCACCTACGATTTGCAACCGGAAATGAGCGCTTACGAAGTGTGCGAGCGTGCCATTGTGGAAATTGAAAAGAGCAAGTACGATGTGATGATTCTCAACTACGCCAACTGCGATATGGTGGGACACACAGGTGTTATTCCCGCAACGGAAAAGGCTGTGGCCACCGTGGACGAGTGCGTCCGTCGTGTGGTGGAATGTGTGTTGCAAAACGGCGGCAGAGCATTTGTTACGGCGGATCACGGCAATGCGGAAAAAATGCTTGCCGAGGACGGAAGTCCTTTCACTGCGCACACAACAAACAAAGTGCCTTTCATAATGGTGGACGAACAACTGCGTGACAAAAAATTGCGTAGCGGCGGTGCGTTGTGCGACATTGCACCCACAATGCTGACGGCAATGGGCTTGCCTGTTCCTCCTGAAATGACGGGAAAAAGCCTGATAAGGAAAAGGTAGTCAATTGCTTTTAAGCGGTCTGTAGTCAGACCGCTTTTTTGTATCGTACTCAAAACAAGCATTTTTGCGTGAGTTTTCCAACAAATTGAAAAGCAGTTACCGCAACGCAACTTTTGGCGAAAATGTACAAAAACGCAACAACGTGCTTGAAAAGTACAAGACGTTGTAATATATTTGCTGTCAGCAACAGATTTTTGAAAATCTTTGTGCGGTGTAATTTACAAAAAAACAGAATTGAGTTTGTTTAATCGCACAGTTACCGCACGTTAATTTTAAGTGAAAATGGTGCAAAAACGCAACGGCGTGTTTGAAAATGATCACAAGACGTTTTGCTATACTTTTTGCTAGCGATTATCAAGGAAGTTCACGAAAAGGCAACATGCAAAAAGCAGTGCGTTGAGTAAAAACCGTGTCAGACCTTTTCGGCATGTGGCGAAATTTGTGCAGGAAAAGTAAACAATGTTGCAGTTTCTATCTCAAAAAAGTTGCGCAAAAACAAAAACTGTGGTATACTAGCAAAGCGATATGCGTAAAGAAGGTTTCTTTACGTTTACAAATGGAGGTAGAACAGTGCTCAACGCTCTTTTATTGTTTGCCAACACGGCGTATGTGGTGTTTGGAATTAAAATTGCTCTTGCGGTGATTGCTCTTGTTTGTACGGTGTTTATCATTTGCGTTGTCCTCATGCAATCGGGCAACAGCGACGGTATGGAAGCCATCAGCGGCTCATCCAAATCCGACGATTCCGAAACGTACTACGGCAAAAACGCATCTTCCCGTCGTGATGCAAAACTTAAACTCTGGACATACATCTGCTCGGGAGTTTTGGCAGTTTGCTGTATTGTGTTCATCATTCTTTCCGTACTGTAAAAGAAAGAGAGTAGAGCAATTGAGTAATTCGATTGCTCTTTTTTTGTGCCAAAAAGGTTCGAAAAGGCTCTTTTCAATGTAAGGGATTGTGCGGACAACGTAATGCAAATTTGCCACTAGTGTTTTGAAGTCTGCAAAAGCGCCGTGCAACCGCCGACGTATTTTGGAAAAATCAGACAAATTGCAACAGTAACAAAACGCAAATTGTTTTAGGTTGTTTTCAAAACATTTGCCGTTTTATTTTATCTGCATTCAACGCCAAAGGAACACCCAAAGTTTACTCTGTCTGTCGTTGAAGTCTGCAAAAAGTACCACCGTAGTAAACTTTTTGGTTTTTCAGCGACAACACTTGCAAAAATGCAACTGCGCAGGAAACCTTTTCACGCTGTTGTTTTCGACTT
>HF998470.1:0-5389 GCA_000433775.1 Corallococcus sp. CAG:1435
TGTCTTTCATTGTTATGTAACAAATAATTAAAGAAAAAACTCGGCGATAAAGTAACTTTGCACGGTTGCAAAAAAATTTTAGTGCAAAATTTTGACAAATGGCGTGTTTGCGGAAACTCGTGGAAAATTCACAAAACCGCTTGGCAACAGCACTTTTCCGACAAGCGTCGGCTTTGTAAAATGCTGTTTAAGACAACGGCTTGCCACAATGTGTCGTTGCGCAACGCACCTTGTTGCCTGAAAAGTTGAAAAAATCAACAAATTTTCACTGCAGTTGAAGTTTTACGGATACACGATCCTGCACAAGATGAATTGTCAAACTAAGTGCGACACTAAAAAGAATAGTTGAATACATGTATCGGCTTTTGGTAGTCAAGACTTTCTTTGGTGTGACGTTGCACTTTAAAGCATAATTCACCCACAAAAAAAACGGCGTTGCTTGTAGCAACACCGTGTTTTTTTGCGTAACAACAGTGGGAATGTTGCTCATTCCCTCAAATATTGACCTTGAAAAGACAGGTTTATTCTTCCGTGCTTTCGGCAGGTGCTTCCTCTTGCGCTTGTGCTGCGGCTGCCGCTGCTGCCTCTTCCGCTTTTTTGGCTTCACGGGCAAGTTTGCGTTTTTCACGGCGCAACTGTGCCTTTCTTTCCTGATCTTCCTTGGCTGTTTGTGCGGCAATGTCTATGCTGTTTTTTGCGACCTGCAAAGATTCCTCGTCCACAACTCTCAACACCGTGGGAGCAAGTTTCACGCTCACCTTGTTTTCCGAAAGATAACTGCGGAATGCGTCATTGATAAGCACGAATTCGCACACGACAACGCCACGCTTGATAAGCAACCTTACAAGACGTGCCTGACGGATTTTGTATTCTTCGTAACGGGCGTTTTTGACACGCTTTACTTCGTCGCTCTTGCTGAGTGCGTATTTGACTATCTCGTCAAAGTAACTCTTTGCCTCGTCGGAAAGTTCGGCATATCTGTCGTCGATAGTTTCGTTTTTGGATGCTGCGGAAAAAACAATGGCGTCGTCGCCTTCCACCGGTACGTAGCTTGTTCTGTCGTCGTCATCGGCAACGGTTGCAACGGGTGCCTCTTCGGCAGGAGCAGGTTGCTCCTCGACAGGTGCTTCGCATGTGGCGCAAGCATCTTCTTTCTTACCGTGATTTTTCACACGGTCGCACAATATCGCCAAAACCGCAATGAAGCAGGCGGCGCAAACCACTACCAAAAAAATTGCCAAAGTCAGCATATTTTCCCCCTTGTTTCCCGACATACGTTTTTTCGTTTGTCTTATTAAAGTGTTTATTTTACGCCGAAGCGTCACTTTCACCAAAGTAATTTCAAATTGCGCACAATACAAAGTTGTCGGATGCATTTTTACCCCGACATTTTGGAACAAACACTGCAATTTCGGCTGTTGCAAGCAGTTTTTAAACCGCATTGAAGACAAAAACACAGCGAGGTTACAAAAACTTGATATCGTATGTTCAAAATTAGTATACAACGCCGCAAAAGCCTTGTCAATACCCATTTGAAAAAAAATATTGCAAAAATAAACACAATTACATTTATGCAAACAAAAAGTGAAGTTTTTTGTCCGTTTGCAGTTTGTTTTTGGTGGTTTATCTGAAAAGTCGAGAAATAAAGTAGAATTTACTACCTTAAAGAATTTGCGTTGCAAAGAAAATTTACATTATATTTATGAATACGAAAAAAACAGCATCTGTTTTTGCCTGCAAAAACGGCATTTGCCTACAAAAAGTGTGTTTGAAGCGCATTTACGAGATTTAGTATATACACAATTTTGTTCTAGTGTTTTAATAGAAACTGTCAAAAAAACAATAATTTTTTCAAATTGTCAAAAAAAGCAAGAATTTTTGACGGAAAGCAATTGGGTTGTAAAAAAGTTATATTGCATTAAGCGTACGAAACAGCGTTTGTCTACACCTACAAAAAAACGTTATTTACACACAAAAAACTGTATTTGAAATGTATTTACAAATTTTAGTATATACAAAATTTGTTTTAGTGTTTGGTGAATTATACTTTCAAGTGCAACGCCAGACCCCAAAAAGTCTTAAACTACCAAAAGCCTACAGATTTGTTCAACTGTTTTCTTATTGAGTGTTGCACTTAGTTTGACAATTCACCTGTTTCTATCTGAAAATGTCAAACAAAGCAAAAAAGTACTGCTGAAAGCAAAAAGGTTGCAAAAAAGTCCCGCTCTTCCAAAAGCGGGACTTTGAAAAACATTACTTTGTAACGGTTTTTTTGACACGCAATTTGCCGTAGGTAAAACCGATTTGGTAGTTGCGTGAAGTGAAAATATCAAAGGTGTTGCCGTCGTCCACACCAATTTCGCACAAAAGCACTTCGCCCAACATCGATTTGCTCCATTCCGGTACCAAATCCACTTCCGTTTTCACCATTTTCACCGACGAAACGTCATAGAAACTGAGTGTGTACACTACGTTTGCCTTCTTGACGGACAGTGTGCAAACGTCCTTTTTGCCCTTTCCTCGAAGGGAATTGAGTTTAACGGCAAAATTGCTGATAACAAAATCCTGAAACAGGTCTTCCACAGGCAGTCCGTCGTTGGACATGAGTTTGACAAGTTGATTGGGAATTTTCTTGGCAATTTTCGCAAGATAGTTTTTGTACTCGGCACGGGCAGCGTCCACATTGTTTGCCGCACTGCCGTAAAATACTTCGGGATTCAGATACTTCATACGTTAACCTCCTGTTTTGCAGCGAACCTTCTTCAAAAAACAACTTCAATCGCCAAACTTTGTGCGACCGTTGTACATTTTTTATTACAACCGCAAAAGAATCAGTCTGCTGAAACTTCACCGCATACTACACACAGTATACCTTGTTGTTTTGTGTATGTCAATAATGTTTTTCCCTTTACTCGCTGAAAAACGAACATCATTTTTTCATCAACGGTACTTTTTTCTTGACTGTTTACATGATATGTTTCACAATTTTTGTTTGTTGACGTCGGAAAAACGACCGCCGTTTGCACTTGTTTTGAAAACACAAAGCATCCTCAAAACAATCCAAAAACAAAGCCTGAATATGCGTCGTGCCGAAATAAGCGAAAAATTTTCCGTTACGCTTTGGCATGTTTGCACAACGGCAACCCTGCAAAACAACAACTTGACGAACTTTCCGCACCCGCAGGACAAAACAAAAAAGTCTATGCACAAAAAAACAATTTGTTGACAACTTTTTCATCGGGCTTGGGGCTTTCGCCCCGTTGCCTTCGGCAACTCCATACCCCGAAGGTAAAAAGAAAGGTACCTGCATAAACAGGTACCTTATTGTGTTGTGCCGCCTAAATAGATGCCACGGTGTAAAAGTCAATAAAATCAAGGGATTTTGACTGTTTGGGTCTATTTCATGTGCATCCTTAATAGATGCCAACTTATTTTGTGTACTCTATTTGATATTCCACCAATTTCATAGTATTGCTTTCGGCATTGTAAAGAACATTGATAAACACATACGTTCCGCTTTCGCTCGGCAATTTGTTGAATTCTCCCGTGTCCTTGTTGTAGATAATATAGTAGTCGCTGGTTTGAATATCGCAGAAATACGAGGTGATACCAACCATATCATTGGGAATATCGGATATCCACTTTGCGTCATTTGAAATATTTTTCTCAAATTGCTCCACAGCGGTATCGTCAAAGTAAATATCGCTCGTTGAATAAATATATCCGCGAGGAACAGATTGCGTTCCTTTTGTCCAATCCTGCGTGTTGATACGCGAATGCATCGGAATATCAATATTCAACATTTGCTCCGTATTGACAATCGGCTCGTCGCCGTGTGAATAGATATCAGAAAAAATGAAGGTAAACGATCCGTAAATGCAGAGTAGTGCCGCCATGATAATGCCCACGATTACGTTCTTTTTATACTTGTATCCTTTTTTCTTTAAGTAGAAGCCGAACACAACAGAGGCAATCGGTACAGGAAGGAACAAAAAGAATACCCACATATTTTCCGTCATTGCTTGATTGATTCCTGATAATATGGCAACACCAATCAATGCACCCAATATAGTACAAATGGAAAGAACGAAAAGAATAATGGAAATGATTTTTGATTTATCCTTGGGCTTTTTCGCTTCAACCTTATTTGGTGTATTATTGCAAAAGGTAATGAAAGCTGATTCGGGGATCAAAGCGGCCTTTTTAATAATATAACTTTGCCCCGCGATCTGCAAGACAAGATAATTCCCGAAAGATTGGATTTTTTCAATGTCCTCAAAGTAGATTTTAAGCGTCTTTGTGATTTCCTCATTTTTGGAAATGTTCAACATAAAATATTCATCAAATATCTTATAAGAATAGGTGCTCTCCAAAATTCTACTTTCGCTGCTTTTCCACGCTTTGCTATAAGCAAGATAACCTTTGATATGAGAAATCACACCGATCAGAAAATAGCCTAACAGTAAACCTATAATCGTATCGTTTGCTCCTGCAGCGGCAAGGAAAACAAAAAGGACGATGCAAGCAAGCGTAAAAAAATCGCGCGTTTTATAAGCGGAAAACGTGCTTTTTTGAAGACCTCTTGCAAATCTGATTTTTCATATTTGAAAACGTACGCCTCTTTTGGCTCGTTCTTATTTTCCTCTATCGGCTCGGCTTCGCTCAAAATATCATCTATGGAAACCGTGAAAATTTCCTTGAGTCGAATCAAATTATCAACGGTAGGTAATGTCTTATCCATTTCCCAAAGGCTGACAGTCTGACGGCTAACGAGCATTTTTTGACCGAGTTCTTCTTGAGATAGCCCGATCTTTTTTCTGTAATATTGTATTTTCTCACCGACGGTCATAAAAAGCCCTCCTTTCATGTACCGCAATTATATCACAAATAGCGAATTTTGCAAAGAACATTGTACTTGACCGTGTCAAGCAACACTTGCGCACCAAAAATCATCAATTATTCAAGTTCAAATCCCCTCTGCGCGGCATTTTTGGCGTTTGGCATCTATTAAAATTGCACTTTGAAAATAGGCACAAAAAATCCCAGAAGCCTTATGGCATCTGGGATTTTTGCTGTGGCATCTATTTTGGATGCATAACATGGTTGCGGGCATAGCCCAGCGATTTTCCACAAATCGCGTGGGGCAGCACCTTTTTTTCAAACCTTCGGGTTATACTTCGTGGCTGTCGCTTCGCTCCGCTGAGGAGCCCTTTCATCGGGCTTGGGGCTGTCGCCCCGTTGCCTTCGGCAACTCCATACCCCGAAGGTAAAAAGAAAGGTACCTGCATAAACAGGTACCTTATTGGTTGCGGGGGCAGGATTTGAACCATACGACCTTCGGGTTATGAGCCCGATGAGCTACCAGACTGCTCTACCCCGCGATATATGT
>HF998470.1:5414-22014 GCA_000433775.1 Corallococcus sp. CAG:1435
TATATGTGCTCTTCAAGTGAGCCTTTTTACTTTACTACAATTTTGTGCTTTTGTCAAGAGTTTTGTGTCAAAAAAAACAGCAAACTTCACGCAAAAGTTTTTTGCAAAGGACTCAAAACGCCCTTTGGGGCTGTTTTTGTCATTTTCCCGTGCTTTCACGGTTTCACCGCAAAACGCAAAATTTTTGCCACGGCAATTAGCGCACCTCTCAACAAAAAGTCGTAGGCCACAACGGCAAATTGTGCCGCCACAAGAACTATTGCAAACCACTTGGACTGCACAATGGTGTTGAAAACTGCCGGCGTGAACAGGTAGCAAGCAAGAAGAGTAAGCGCAATGCCCACTTCCAACAAAACGTAGTACAGCACCCACTTTACAACTTTGGGTAACCGTGGTTTACGTTCCACGTTGAGGTTTACCACCTTTCTGTCGTCGCCGTTGCCGAACGGGTCTTCCATCACCTGCGTGTCTTTGACGGTGGCTGTTATTTTAACCATTTCGCCGCACACCTTGACAATGGCAACAGGCATGCAAAAAACAACTATCGGAAGCACGTACACTATGTTTGCCAAACCCAAAAACACACCTAAAATGGAAGACACGATGTATGTAAGCATGGTGTACACCAAATTTTTGGCGTCCAGCATAAGAGGGATTACCACGGCAACGGAAGAAACTATGCCCAAAACAAGCACAATCCATTTCAAACCGGGCAACCCCGACAAAAACATACACACCGACGCAACGGCACAGCACATTGCGCTTATTGCGATGCGTTTGGCTTTACTCACTAGCAACCACCGCCCATACAACTTGCGCAGTTGCAGCAAGCGTTGCAAAGCAGACAGTCGGCACATGCGCTACCCGTGCAAGTACCGTTTCCTGCTCCCATGTTGACTCCGTTGTCCACGGGACGGGACGTTGTGCGCAACTGATCGGGACTGATGGTGTTGGAAGCAAGAATTTTGGTGAGTTTTTCCAGGCTTTGACGGTACCTTTGATTGTCAGGCTCCATCTGGCAGGCAAGTTCAAGTTGTTTTTTGCTTTCCAAAAACCAGTTGCGTTTGTAAAACAAAATTGACTGAACGTAGTGCCACTCGGCGTCTCGGCTTACTCGGTTGTCCAAACTTGTTTGCGCTTCATCCAGTTTGTTTTCCTTGATGAGTTGCTGAATTTCCGTGTAGTCGTCTTCCTGACGCAAATCCTCCGTTTGAGTGGATTCCTCCATGGAAGCCAGAATATCTCTGTACGCCACTTCGATACGTTGCAAATTTTCCGATGCGTCCTCTCCCGCTTCGCCGGGAAGAAATCTGTCCTTCTGGTACTTTTCACGCAGTTGTTTGTAACGCTGTTCCACCTCTTCCCTTGTGGCGTTGGTGTCTAATCCCAAAATTTCATAAGCATTGTAGTTGTAGTCCATATCAGCCTTTTTTCTCCGATTGTTTTATTTTTGCCAAAATTTGCCTGGTTTTTTCCCGCAGGCTGTCATAAATTACGTTTTTGAGTACGCAGGAATATTTTGTAATGTTGCTGTCGTTGAAGCACTGTGCCGCACGGTTCAGCACGGCAAACATCAAAAAAGTTATTTCCTGCAAATGGGGAATCAGTTCCGCTACGCTTTTCACCCCGTAACAACTGACGAAAACGTTGTAGTTGCCTTTTTTCAAATCCTTTTCCGCATCGTCCAAAGCGTCCACAAGATAAATCCACTTGCCGATGTTGTAGCAAAGGTCCGTCAAATCCGCAGTTGCCTTTTCCCCCAAAGCGAGGGAACAGAAATCTCTCGACAGACAGGCAAAGGAATGTGCCACCATGTCGGGATTTCCGCTGTTTTCCTTTTCCATACGGCGCAACTCGCAATAGTTTTCAGCCACAGCTTCGTCAAGTTGAGGCCACATTGTGCGTGCACGCTTGTACGCCCTGCCGTAGGCTTTAAGTACGGTTTTGCGTCTGCCGTTGTCCAAAACGTCGTCGTAGATGTTCCAATAGTTGAGAATGACGTTGGCAACGGACATTTTGTCCGTCAGTTCCGTGGGAGTTACCGAAGGGCGTTTGGTTACAGGATGAGAAACGCACCTGATGTCCTGCAAAACGACATCCTCATTCAATGCGCCGTGAAACAGCACGTTGAAAAAATTGATGTCGTTGGTGATGAATACCCTTGGCAAATCGCCGAAAAGTTTTTTGGTGGAAAGACACAGCCCGCACATGAATGCCTGCCACAGTCCACGCTGTCCGTCCTCGATTTGCTTGTTGATGTTTACATATCCAAACATTTTTCTCCAATGTCGTCAAACGCATTTGGTACGTTTTTTGTACTACCGTTTACTGAATTTTGGGTACCAAGCCTATCTTACGATACACTTTGGAAAGAGTTTTTGAAGCAATGTGCGACGCTGTTGCGGCACCCTTTGCCAAAATCTCTTCCAAGTACGCCTTGTCTTTCAACAACTGTGCATGACGTTGCTGAATGGGTTGTAACGCCGCAATTACCGCATCGGCAACGGCGTCCTTGAATTCGCCGTAGCCCTTGCCTTCGAAACGCTGTTCGCAGGAGGCGACGCTTTCGCCGCTGCACAGGCTGTAAATGGTGATGAGGTTGGAAATTGCCGGTTGTTCCGCACGCATTTTCACACATCCTTCACAATCCGTTACCGCACGGCGCAACTTGCGACGTATTGTGTCGGCGTCGTCCGTCAAAGTTATGTAGGCGTTTTCGTTGGGGTCTGACTTGGACATTTTGACGGTAGGGTCCTGCAAACTCTTGATACTGCTGCCGTTTTTGGGGACAAGTCCTTCCGGCACGGTGAACGTCGGCGAATACCTTGCGTTGAAACGCTCGGCAAGGTTGCGTGTCAGTTCCAGATGCTGCACCTGGTCCTTGCCCACAGGCACAAAGTTCGTCTGATACAGCAAAATGTCGCTTGCCATAAGCACGGGATAGTTCATAAGTCCCATATTTATATTATCGGCATGTTTCCTTGATTTTTCCTTAAACTGCGTCATTCTGTTGAGTTCGCCTATGTAGGACATGGTGTCCAGAATCCACGCAAGTTCGGCATGTTCGTGAACGTGCGACTGCACGAAAAGTACGCTTTTTTGTGCGTCTACGCCGCAAGCCAGATACAGCGCAAGCAAATCCAGCGTGTTTTTGCGCAGTTCCGCAGGCACCTGCGTTACCGTGAGAGAGTGCAAATCGGCAACGCAGTAGATGCAGTTGTAATCCTTTTGCAGTTGCTCCCAGTTGCGTATTGTTCCCAAGTAGTTGCCTAATGTTATTTTTCCTGTTGGTTGAACGGCACTGAATACCGTCTTTTTTGCCTGTTCTTCCATAAATTTACCTCTGTTGAAAACAAATTTCTTATTTTTTATTGTAACACTTGCGCCACTGCCTGTCAACAACAGCGACGTTTGTGAAATCAAGTTGACACTACAGTCCAACGCACTTATGTGTTCGGAAACGCTTTCTTTTGTTACTTACAAAAGAAAAAGGCGACAGAAAACTGTCGCCTGCCGTTTTGCGAAAATTACTTGACGTGCTTGGCAATGAAGGGAGGAAGATTTTCCTTGGAGGAACTTGCCGTGATGACAAATTGCACGTCAAATTCTTTACCTATTTGTTCCAGACCGTCGTACAAAACGCCCAACTCGCTTACGTTGCAATCCAACAGTCTGGTGATGCCGTCTATGAAAACTTTTTCTATGTCGAAGTTTGCGGCGAGCATTCCCTTAATGAAGGAAACGATGTCTTTTTGGCTGTTCAGTCCGTAGTGTGAGGCGTCCACAAGACGGATGTTTCTTGCCAGGTCGTGAATACGGTTGTTGCTTCTGTCAAGATACACCACAACTCCCTTTGCCGTTTGTGCCGTCCGGTTGGCAAGATCCACAATCTGCTTTGTTTTGCCGGTGCCTTTTTCGCCGTAAATTACCTGAATCAATGTTTTGTCCTCCAAAATGTTTTAGTACAAGAGAAAACTCTCGAGTTTCTATTATTCTATACCATATCCCTGCAAATTTCAAGGCTTTTTGTACAAATACACCGTGAAAAAGTGGCTTTTTTTGTCTTTACCCGACGTCAGCGCATCAACGCAAGGGTAGCGGCAAGAATCATTCCGCCGATTGCAATTTCGCCGTTTGGTCGGCAAGGCGCAACGCCTCCACCATTTCGTCGATGTTTCCGTTCATGAAACTGTCGATGGAATACAGCGTCAGCCCTATGCGATGGTCGGTTACACGTCCCTGCGGGAAGTTGTAGGTGCGTATGCGTTCGCTTCTGTCCCCCGTGCCTACCTGACTTCTGCGGGCGGCGGCGTATTCGGCATTGGCTTGCGTCTGATAGTAGTCGTACAGTTTGCTTTTGAGAATGGCAAACGCCTTTTCTCTGTTTTTGATTTGGCTTCTTTCGTCCTGACAGTTTACCACTATTCCCGTGGGGAGATGCGTCAGTCTTATTGCGCTTTCCGTCTTGTTGACGTGCTGTCCGCCTGCGCCGGAAGAACGGTAGGTGTCCACCTTGACGTCCTTGTCGGCAATTTCAATGTCCACGTCGGGGGCTTCGGGCAACACCGCAACGGTGATGGTGCTGGTGTGTATTCGTCCCTGACTTTCCGTGTCAGGCACACGCTGCACACGGTGTACGCCGCTTTCAAACTTAAACTTGCTGTATGCGCCTTCCCCCACTACCATGAAGGAACCTTCTTTCAGCCCGCCAAGTTCGTTTTCTTCGATGTTTATCTCTTCCACCTTCCAGTGGTTTTTTTCCGCAAACATGTAGTACATGCGACGTATTTCGTTGGCAAACAACGCCGCTTCTTCTCCGCCTGCGCCTGCCCTTATTTCCACTATTACGTTTTTGTCGTCGTTGGGGTCCTTGGGAAGCAACAACACTTTCAGTTGTTCCTGCAACTCCTCACGGCGTTTTTTGTCGGAAGATATTTCTTCACGCAACATTTCCAGCATTTCCTTGTCATTTTCCGTTTCGGCAAGTTGCAATGCCTCCGAAAGATTGCTTTCCACCTTCTTGTACTGCTCGTAACACTCCACAATGGGGGTAAGGCTACTGTGCTCCTTGACGAGTTTTTTCCAACTGTTGTTGTTGGCAATTACCTCCGGTTTGGCTATCTCTTCCGTAAGAAAGTTGTACCTCTCCACGATTTTTTCCAGTTTTTCCGTCATTTTTTACCTCGTTATTTCACGTTGGCGACAACTATCCTGTCGCAGTTGCCGTAATCCTTGATAACTTTGATGTTGCAAAAAGCCTCCGAAAGCAGTTGCGTTACTTCCTGAGCCTGATTGTAGCCTATTTCCAGCACGATAGCGCCACCCTTGCAGAGATGTGCGGGGGCGTCCTTTGCCAGAACACGGTAGAAATCCAATCCGTCCTCGCCACCGTCCAGCGCAAGGTGCGGTTCGTGATTTTTGACGTTGTTTTCCAAAGTGGGAATAACGTTTCTTTCCACATAGGGCGGATTGCTTACGATAATGTCAAATTTACCGACGATGTTTTCAAACATGTCCCCCTGCACAAGTTCCACCTTGGCTTTGAGATTTTTGGCGTTGGCTTTTGCCACCTTCAAAGCCGCAGGGCTTACGTCGGAAAGCGTAACGCTGCACCCCTTTTCCAAAGCGACGGTGATGCCTATTGCGCCGCTTCCGCAACACATATCCAGCACTTTGCTGTTGTTTGCGGCAAGTTTGATTGCCTGTTCCGCTACCAATTCCGTTTCCGGACGGGGAATAAGCACGTCGGGATTGACGGCAAAAGTCCGTCCGTAAAATTCCGTGTTGCCCAAAACATACTGCAACGGTTCGCCTTGGGCAATGCGCTGTGCGTACTTTTGCAGGCGAATCGTCCAGCCGAAGGGAATTTTCAAATCCTTTTGCAAGTCGCTGCGTTTGATGTTGAGTACCGAACAAACCAACCAGTCCATGTCGGATTTTTCCATTTTCTGAGCAATACCGCTTTGTTGCAGTTGTTCACGAAACTGTTGCAAAGTTATTGCCTCGGGAAAATGCACTTCCGGTATCGTGGGGTCGGCGTCCATTTCCAGCACCTTGTTGAAAGAACATATCGCCACTTCGCACATGCTGTCGTCGGGCTCACGGGTGGTGAGTTTCTGAAACTGTTTGCCCAACCATTTGAGGGGACGGAAAAGCACAAAGTTGCTTCGTGCAAGCAACATCAGCATTTCGTAACTGACGCCTGCAGTGACGGGCAAAAGGGCAATTTTGAGCAAAGCACGCAACCACCAGTTTTCCTTTTCCACAAAGGCGGTGAAACCGCACAGTACGCACACCACGTCCAGCACCATCATAAGCACCACCGAAAGCACCACCACAAACACAATGAAACTTGTGCCGCAACGATCGTGGTATCTGCTGCACTTTTGTACGTTTTCCACGGTCAGAGGCATTTCCGCTTCGTAGCAGGCAATGGTCTTGTGTTCGGCACCGTGGTACATAAACACACGTTTTATTTCCCTTATGCGGGAAATGGAAGCCATGTAGGCGATGAGAACAGCCATCTTGCACACGCCCTCGATGAGCGATTTTAGCCAGGCGTACTGCGTTTCGTCCAACTTGGTGAGGGCAAAAATACCCGTGGTAACGCCTGTGGGAAGCAAAATGAACAACGCTATTGCCAGCAAAAATCCCAACAGAAAGGAAAACACCATCATGCCGCCCATTTTACCGTCGGATGTGTCCACTTCATCCTCCGCCATTACTTCGGCGGATTTGCCTATTATTCTGAACCCTTCCACCATGGAAATTACCAGATTGACGACGCCACGCAAAAAAGGTACCTTTCTGTACCACGGTTTTTTGGCGGACAAACGTTTGGTTTCCACACGGATTTGTCCCGATTCGTCCCTTACGGACAAAGCCATACTGCTTTCGCCACGCATCATGACGCCTTCTATTACGGCTTGTCCTCCGATTTTAGTTTTCATATCTTCTCCATTACATTACAATACAGGCGACAAAACGCTTTTGTCGCCGAAGAAAGCAGGAAAGCCTGCATTTTTTGTCAGAATTTCAGGTCGTAGTTTACAACGTCGCTACGGTCGATGACTTGTTTCATTTTTTCCACCAGCGTGGCAATTTTTTCCTCGCAGGGGTCGTACAAGAATATCTTTTGGCACTTCGGGGACAAAAACTCGTACAAAGAATTTTCAAACACCAACAAAGGCGTGTCGGTGTGTTGCATTGCCAACTCTATTGCGGAATCGAAACTGTCCACAAACTGCGTTTCGGGAAACACTTTCAGTAACTCCTGCTGACGGGCGAAATTGCCCACCACAAGCGACGCAACGGCGTATTCTTGGTGAAAATAATTGTCGGCGCAACTTTTGGCTTTGTCGTAGTCGGTGTTTACCTGATAAAACAAACTGTCGCCTATCACGTTGTTGTAGGACAACAACGGCACGAAATTGTTGTTACCCACTGCACGGAAAAGTTCTTCGGTGGTGTCGTAGCACAAAATGGCGTCCACGTTGTCCAACTTGTCAAGGCAACTGCCGCTTACAATACGCAACGAGTAGCCGTGTTTTGTCAACTCCTGCAACAAGCGGGATACAAACATATACTTGTCGGCAAGGCTCAACACAAAATCGTTGTTGTTGACGTACAACGCCACAATGTTGGTTTTTCCCGTTGCAATGTGCCGTGCGGAAAAATTGCAGGTGTAGTTGAACATGTTTACTACCTGCAACACCTTTTTCTTTGTTGCCTCGCTTATACGCTTGTCGTCACGGTTGTTGAGCACGTAGGAAACGGTAGCGATGGAAAGCCCCGCTTCACGGGCTATGTCTTTTATTGTAACTTTCTTGTTCATAGTAAGATTATACCCACTTGTAAGATAATTGTCAACACCAGCCGACGGTGAAGGTATTTTTTCCGCAAAAGACGCAAAAACGCCTTTTTACCTGCCGAATCTGCAAAAAGGTTTTCTGCGTACAGAATTCTGCTGTACCGTGGCAAGTAGCCTGCTCTTACAAAACACAGGGTGTCTGAAAGTATTGCAACGGCAAACAGATTCGCCAAAAAAAATGTGAAAAATCGCCGATTTACAAAACAAATTGAAAAATAGAGCAAGTCTGAAAGTGTCAACGTGTCTTTAACAAGACCAACAACCCGAAACAAGATGCACGGGAAAGGTACGGCATATTCCGCAGGCAACTTGAAAAAAAGCGACAACGCAGTGAAAACACGGTGTTTTTCCGTTGCTTTGTCGCAAAAATACGCTACCGTAACAAAGTTTTTGCTACCTGATGAATTTTGACGCAAAGAAATTTCACTTTGCGCCATCCCTGCGCAAAACTGCCGGTATCGTAAGAAAAATCAATTTGAGGTCGAAGAAAAATCCCCGTTTGGACAGGTAGGCAAGTTCCTGCCGTTGTCTTTCCCCCGTTTCGTAGGTGGCGTTGCTCCTGTTTCGTAGGTGGCGTTGCTCCTGCCGTACACCTGCCAGTAGCCCGTCAGTCCGGGTTTCACCGAAAGCAATTTTTCCTGCTGATAGGGGGTAAAATTGTCCAGTTCCGCCTCCGTTATCGGACGAGGTCCCACTACGCTCAATGTGCCGAAAAGTATGTTGAAAAGTTGCGGCAATTCGTCGAGGGAAGTTTTCCGCAAAAATCTGCCCACTTTGGTTATTCGTGGGTCGTTGTCCAACTTGCGTTCCCTTTCCCACTGCTGTTTCTGCTGTGGTGTGAGGTACTTGTCGATGTTGCTTTCGGCATCGGCAAACATTGTGCGGAATTTGTACACAAAAATGCTTTTGCCTTTTTTCCCAACACGTTTGTCGCAAAACACCACTTTGCCTTTGGAAGAAAACGCCACAGCCAACGCCAGCACGGCAAACAGCCATGAAAGCAAAATTATCATCACAAAGGAAGACACGATGTCGAAACACCGTTTGAAAAATGCGTAGACTTTTCCTCCCTTGACCACTATCTCTTGTTGTTGAACCATGTTTTTCTCCCTGCCGTTTTCGGCATGTTTTTTCCTTTGTAAGTTGCCCGACAACGGGGAAACATTGAGGCAAACGGCTTGTTTGCAGACATCTGTTGCCGACAAAAAGCACCGTATTTGCCTTTCTTGCGAAGTATCGGCAACCAAGGCGTCGCCGTACAAAAAATTTTGATTATCCTTTACGTACCTTTGCATTTTACCCGTGAGCGTTTCCTCTGTTTTTACCGCTGCCGCATTTGACGGCGGTGTTAAAACGACTCCCCTCGCACAAATTTTGGCAAAAATTTGTGCGGGATAAAACGGTTTGATAATAGTTTGTCAAATTCGACAAAAACCGACAGCGTTTTTCCGTCAAGTTGCCTCTTTTTTGTCTTTAAGGTTGGCAAAAGGTAGTTGATTTAGTATAATTACATCACATTAAACACAGGGTGCAGAAAAATGAAGTGTGTAATCATCGTCAACAGCCTTTCCGGCAACAGCATGCTGGTGGATGTTAAAGGTTTGACGGAAGTTTTCGGTGAAGACGCCGACATCATCTACATAAAGGAAGACACCGTGCTGAAAGACCTTTCCGCCTACCAAAGAATAGTGGCATGCGGTGGCGACGGCACACTCAATTCCGTTATAAACTGCAAACTTTCCCCTTCGGCGCAGTTGTTTTACCTGCCCTACGGCACATTCAACGAAAGTCAGCACAATGCCACACAGTCCCCCCGACTGACGGAATTGGGAAAAATAGGCAAACGCTACTTTTCCTACGTGTGTGCGGCGGGAATTTTCACGCCTCTTGGGTACACCGTGTCGCCGGAGAAGAAAAAACGCTACAAAAGGTGGGCGTATTTCAGCAAAATTCTGAAAGAATACCGTGTCCACCGCATAAAGGCGCAGTTTTCCTTGGACGGAAAACCTTTCGAGGGGGAATACGCTTTGCTGATGGCAATAGATTCCCAACGCTGTTTCGGCTTCAAGTTTAACAAAATGTACCGACAAAACGACGGTTTGTTGCACTTTCTTGCCATAAAAGCGCCGTCCAAAAACGGTTTTTTAGGTGCGGTGCAACTGTTCTTTCCCCTGTTTAGAACCTTTTTTGTAGGGTTTAATAAACCGCACTTTTCCAAAAACATCATTTTTTGCCCCGTCAAAAGCGTGCCGTTGAATGTGGAAAGGACAGACTTTAACGTGGACGGCGAAAAAATCACGGTGGAAGGCAAAACGGAAATAAAGGTTTCCCACTGCCGATACAAGTTGGAAATTGTAAACAGAGCGCAGTGGCAACAAATGCAAAAGCAACTCAAAACAAGCAATGACTGACAGCAACGCCCTGCCACTTTTGCGTTTTCGTAACCACGTTCGGCACCTTTGAGAGATTAGCCACCCAAAGACGTGAAAAAATGTTTTGCATTTGCAAATTACTCTTTGCCCTGTCCAAGGCACACAGTCGTTTTGCCTTGCAATGCTACTTTGACGAAAGCGACTTTTTCTTTGTGCAAAATTCTTTACATCAATAAAAACAACAACGGTTCCGTGCAATGGCACGGGGCTGTTTTTGTTTGAAGGTGTTACTTGTCGGTTATTTCAAAGTAGTAGTCTTGCAATCTGTGCGCTTCCAACGCAATGTCGTAGCCGTACAACGCCGTTTCGGCAGGTTCAGGTTGAGGTTGGCGCAACATTTCATCCAACTGCGCCGCCCAAAGAGAAGCGTTGCCCAAAGGCAAAAATCTGACGTATCCGCCCACGTCCACTTCCTGCGTTACCGTGTCGGCTAGCAGACATTTATTTCCGCAAGACTGTGCCTCTACCGCCACAAGGGGCAAGCCTTCGAAGCGTGAAGTCAGCACAAACACGTCGAAATGGGCGTAGCACTTTTCCACATCCTGCCTTTCGGGAAGAAACAATATTTTTTCGGGGGCAATTTTTTGCGCATATTTTTGCAATGCCTTTTTGTCCCTGCCCTCGCCCACCAGCACAAGTTGCACGTCAGAGCGCCGTTTAAGCAGTTGTTTGAACACGTCCAGCAGAAAAAACAAATTCTTCTGAAAGACAAATCTTCCCACAAATCCCACCGTTGGCACACTGTTGCCGGGGCGTTTGACGTAGCGGAATTTTTGTGTGTCGATGGCGTTTTTGAGCAGAAAAGCACTTTCGGCATGCTTTCCGTACAACCATTGAATACTTTTTTGACTGCAACCTGCAAGATTGGTGGCGTACAGCGTGCTGAAATGTTTCAAAATGCTTTTTGCCACAAAAGCCACCCCTTCCTGCGGATGCGTTGTGGAATGGGCGTGGCACACCCTCACTGCAACGCCTGCACGTTTTGCCGCTTTCAACGCAAAAACCGAACGTGTCGTCATGTGAACATGCACAATGTCGTAGTTGTTTTGTCGGAAATACTTTTCCAGAGTTTTGACTGCACTCGGCTTGAAAATGTTGGGAAAGTGAAAGACTCTTCCCCCAAAAGAGGCTATTTCCTCATCGTAAGGTCCAGCCTCATAGGTGAAAAAGTCAAACTGCACCTTGGTGCGGTCGATGTGTCGGTAGTAATTCATCACACAACTCATCACGCCGCCCTGCGCACTGCCGATAACCTGCGCCACACGCAAAAAATTTTTCACTTTTCACCTCAGATATTGTAGGCGTCGCACACCGTTTGCGTGTCGCCCAGCATTTTCACCTTGCCGTTGTCCAACCACAAAACACGGTTGCACATTTCCCGTATCTGTTCCATGGAGTGGGACACAAACAGCACCGTTGTTCCTCCGCCCATAAGTTGGCGCATACGCTGCTTGCACTTTTCCTGAAAGTTTGCGTCCCCCACAGCCAAAATTTCGTCCACAATCAGTATGTCGGGATTGACAAGCGTAGCCACGGAAAACGCCAGCCTCATCATCATTCCCGACGAGTAGTTGCGCACAGGCACATTCATGAACCTTTCCAACTCGGCAAAACTAACTATTTCGTCGTACTTTTCCTGCAAAAACTTTTTGTCAAACCCCAAAATTGCGCCGTTGAGAAAGACATTTTCCCTTCCCGTCAGTTCGTTGTCGAAACCGGACCCCAATTCCAGCATGGGGGCGATTGTTCCGTTGCACACCACGTCGCCCTTGGTGGGGGTAAGTATGCCGGAAATTACCTTCAACAAAGTGCTTTTACCCGAGCCGTTGCGTCCCACGATGCCCAGCACTTCGCCCTTTTTGACGGAAAAAGACACGTCGGACAACGCCCAAAATTCCTTGTAGTTGATGTCCCCCTTGACCTTGCGAGTTACAAATTCCTTAAGGGAAAATGCACGGTTGTCCATCAGCCGAAACTTCATGGAAACGTTGTCTACCCTGATGGCTTGGTCGACAGACAACTGTACGTCGAGGTGTTTTTTTACCTTCGGCAAAGCGTTTACTTTAAGTTGAGAATTCATTTTTGCACCTCAGATGTACATTACAAAATTGTTTTGCGTCTTGCGGAACACGAATCCGCCCACAAGAAGCATTATTATTGCGCTTGCCAGACACCAAACAAACCGTGAAGGGTCGGGAGAAACGCCCTGCATAATGCAGGTACGCACAAAATCGATGAAGTGAAACAGGGGGTTTGCCGTTTGCACCCACGAAAACTGCACGGGAATGATATCCGCAGGATAAAACACCGGCGTGATGTACATCCACAGCATGCACACCACTCCCCACAAAAACTGCGTATCACGGAAAAACACCATTGCCGAAGCCAGCAACAGTCCCAAACCGTAGCAAAAAATTGCCATGCACACAAAGGCGAAAAGTATCAGAATCCACGATACGGTGGGGAAAAGTCCGTTGATAAACACTATCAGAAACAGCGGAATCAACGCCAAAGCAAAGTTGATGGAGGAAGACACCGTGCGTGTCAGCGGATAGATGTACTTTGGCACAAACACTTTCGTTATCATGTGAGAGTTGCCCACAATGGACGTGAGGCACATGTTGCAACACTCCGTAAAGTAGTTGAACATTGTTACGCCTATCACAAGGTAGGCGGTGTAGTTTTCTATCTGCCCCCAACTGCGAAATACATTGGAAAACACAAAGTAAAGCACAAAGGTGGTAAGCAACGGGTTGAGAAAACTCCACAAAACGCCCAACACGGAACGCTTGTACTTGGTTTTGAAATCTCGTGCCACAAGTTGATTTATCAGAAAACGGTACTTTGTCATGTCGGCAAAGCAATTCATAACAAAATTTGTGCCGTTTCTGCGGTAGCGCACTACGGCAACGACAAGCCCTGCGGCAACTACCGCAAAACCTGCAAGCACAATCCACCAGTAATTTGTGCCCAACCAAACGAAATCCTGTCCCTGAACGGAAAGGTTGAGGGCAACGTTTGTTTCCGTTACGCCGTCGGAAAGGAAAAATCCTTCGTGAGGAGCAACACGGTAGAGGGGCGTCCAGCCGTCGCATTGCACGGTGAGAAGCAGTTGCGTGTTTGCTTCCTGCAAAGGTTGGTCAAAGTCAATTTGACTTACGAAATTGCCGTTGCCAAGCGTTGTCTGTTGTTGCGCAAGCACTTGACCGTTGTCCGCACGGGAAAGAGTCATGGTAACGGTGGCTGTTTGCGTAAGTTGGGCGCTTTTCCACCCTAAACTGATTTTTTGCACACGCTGAACGGTTGTGGTGAAACGCTGGTAAAGCACATCCCTCTGTTCGTAGGGGGCTTGAACGCAGTTGAATTCCTGTTCCAGGGAAAATTCGCCGTCGGAAGGGCGATAATACAGTTGCTGTCCCATAAGAAAATACAGCGCAGTGGCAATCAGCATGTAGGCAACAAGCAAGCCTACAAACCAAAGAGCAATTTTCTTTTTGGATAGTTGTACGTTTTGTTTCATAATTCTCCGAATACAATTTGTTTTGTGCTTTATTTGTACCATGCCTTGCTTAAAATAAGTTAAACATTACGCAAACAAAAACATTGCAAACACAAACCGACGCATCAGCAGGTTGATTTATGTAGATTCCCCGCATTTGTGCAACAGTTCACGTTTGCCTTTGCAAATTGTATTTAATATTCTTGTAAATTTGAAAGTTAATTATAACAAAAAATTGCAATATGTCAACAAATTGCACCCTACGCATTTTTGATGCTGTCCCAAATTTTCCCTAAGCGTGTTGAACCAGAAAAGTTGTTTTAACAAAAAACTGAAAAAAGCAACGGCAAAAATATCGGCGAAGTAATTTTCAAAAGACGTATCGCATGCAGGCAAAAGCGGTTTTGACCTTTTGAAAACAAGAAAAACGGCAAAAACTTTGTTTTACACTGTGAAAACACTGTAAAATACAAAATTTTTACAAACGGTACAAAAAAATCGCAACAAAAAAAACGCAGGCTGCAAAACCTGCGTTTCGTGTCTGCATCAAACCGTTACTTCTTTTCCGAAAGAATAGTGACGATTTCCTGCAACAGTTGTTCCTGCGTTTTGGGCGCATTTTGCTTGGCTTGTTCTTCGGCAAGACGCTGCTCTTCAAGAAGTTGCGCACGGCGTTGTTCTTCCAAAGCACGAATTTCCCGACGTGTTTTGCCCTGTTTGCGAAATTCTTTCAGTTGCTGTTTGGAAAAAGGCGATTGCTTGTTGACTGCGTCCTTCACTTCATGGCTGGCGTCCTTAATTTTGTTGAACATGCGCACAATGAGAAACAGCACTATCGCTACCAACAAAAAGTTGATTATTGCACTGATAAATGCGCCCCAATCGATGAAAATGGACTTTGTCATGTCCAACGTTGCAGTAGCGTTGCCGTTTGCGTCCAATTCCCACACTTTTACAAGCGGTGTGTACATTTTGCTGAGAGCGTCTGTATCTCCGCCACAAATGTAAAAAATTACGGTGTTTATGATTGGTTTGAGAATGCCGTTGGACAACGCCGTTACTATTGCAGTGAATGCCGCCCCGATAATGGTACCGACTGCCATGTCCATAACGTTGCCACGGGAAATAAATTTTTTGAATTCTCCGAAAAAGTTTTTCATATTTATGTCCTTTGTGTTTTTGCAGATTGTACCACAAAAAAACGACTTTGGCAAGACTTTGTGTAACTTGCAAAAGCGAAAACGTCACAACTGCTTTTGACCAACCGCATTTTAAGCAACTACCCTTCCGCACGCAACTTTTCCAGATGTATCCATGTGCAAACCGCCGAAATAAACTGACTGTTTGTGGGAGCGTAGTTTTCGTCAAACACATGACAACGAAAAAGATTGTTGATTTGCGCAAGATGACCTGCCTTGTAGCACTCGCAAATGCTGTGCCGAATGCTTCGCTCCACTCGGCACGCCGTTGTGCAAAAATGCAATGCAATTTTGTTGTACAAATCTTTACACAGCGAGTTTTCTTCGCCGTATCTTATTACAATACCCTGCTTGAGATATTTTGTTCCGCACAAATTGTACTTGAAACCCAACACGAACAACAGCATTTCAGCGACGCTTTCGATGTCATGACTTTTGACATATTCCACCGCCTTTGTAACTTCCCAGTCTGTAAACGCTTTCATTTTCTATTCTCCTTTGTTGCACAAACATTATATAACAAACTTTTTTGTAACGCAATATTTTTGAACAAATATTTTACTTGTTACGACACTTTTTTACATTTTTTTTGATGTTTTGCGAGTGTTTTCAAGCGTTTTTTACTTTTGAACAA
This sequence comes from Corallococcus sp. CAG:1435, assembly GCA_000433775.1. GTDB lineage: Bacteria > Bacillota > Clostridia > Christensenellales > CAG-314 > Fimimonas > Fimimonas gallinarum. The sequence goes on from HF998470.1 coordinate 21,049, forward strand.
ATGTTCGGCGTTTTTCGAGATAGTATTTTGAATTGAAAATTACTCCTCTGAAACAACGTTTGTTGTCTTGAAAGTTCCATACGCATTGCAAAACAAGCATGGTTAGATAAACACTTCCGTACAAAGTTTTTGTCTACACAAACCAGCAGAAACGGAACAAGAGCGTGACTTTGAAAAGCAATATTTCAGGCAAGGAAAAGTACGTGGAAAACATACGCATTTGTTAGAGGAACGGGACGTTTCACGGCAAACCCTATTGCCGACAGGACGGGCGTTTTCAACGTAATTTCCTGCTATCTGTGAGATAATGAACAAAATGTTCTATATACGGTAAAGCATCACAAACCAAGTAAACAAAATGCAAGTCTGAAAATTGCAGCATTGTTGGAAAAAGAGAAAATATTTCAGGTTAAACGTCATCACCGCCCACAAATTGACAGCGACTGCGCCAAACAAATTCTTGTGAGAAAACTGAACAGCAAAAAAAGTGTGCGTTTATGAGAGGAACGGGACGTTTCACGGCAAACCCTATTGCCGACAGGACGGGCGTTTTCAACGTAATTTCCTGCTATCTGTAAAAAAGGCACAGTACGCCAACACTACTTGGAATAAAGCCAAAAAAGCCGTGAGCCTGCTGTCCAAAGAGCAACTTAACGGCAAACATTTGCCTAAACAAACAAAAACTTTCACGCCAAATTGCCTGCAAAGGTAACGTTTTGAAAAAATCAGGAAAAAGCGTTGTTCAAATAGTTGTGAAAATAGGAAATTTTTGTTGACAAAGAAAAATTTATCTGCTACAATAAGTAGGCTTTTGACAGTAGCAGGGCGATTTTTGCCTACCAATGTCGGGAAAGCAATGTGGCGGCGTAGCTTAGATGGTTATAGCGGCCGGTTCATACCCGGCAGGTCGTTGGTTCGAATCCGACCGCCGCTACCAAAACACGGCTCCTTGGTCAAGAGGCCTAA
>HF998470.1:22040-27660 GCA_000433775.1 Corallococcus sp. CAG:1435
TTCACGGCGGTAACACGAGTTCGAATCTCGTAGGAGTCACCATGGGGAGTTAGCTCAGTTGGGAGAGCATCTGCCTTACAAGCAGGGGGTCACAGGTTCGAGCCCTGTACTCCCCACCACAAGCGGCGACTTCGCCAAAGTCGCAAAAGAAAAGAGTTGCAACAAAACGCAACTCTTTTTTCTTTTTCTTTCGAGGCTTCGTCGCCTTTTCGTTTCACAGTACAGTAAATCGAAATAACGTAGCGCTCCACTGCGTTCCGCTTACCGTCCAAGGACGGACGAGCCCTGCGTGTTTACCGAAACAAAATACAATTTGTCGTTGCTTCTCTTCATCCTGCTTACATTTCCTGTGCGAAACACCGTTTTTTTGCCTTTACAACCCGTGTTACGCACCTCAAAAACGATGCAACTAGTCTTGTAACTGTAATGCGACACTTCTACGGTACCTCAATGATTGCCGACATTTTTTCGCTAATTGTAGGGAAGTGCGTGCTTGCCATGTTTCAAAACGTTACCCCAACACAAGCAGACTGCCGACCATGAACCTATTGCCCAAAACTGCAAATTATCCAAATGATTTACTGCAAAAATATGTTGCGTTTCACGACAGTTGCCACTATTAAATTGAAAATTGCCTGTTGTCTTTTTGGGAAAAAACACTGTTTGATACGTTTTTTTCAAAACCTCTTAAAATTTTTTTACAAACATTAAAATCTTTGTTGCAGATTAAAGGATGTTTTGCAAAGGTTGCGACAAACAGGCAGACAAATCTTTCAATCGATAAATTGGGTATTGACAAAACTTCAACGGATATGATACCATTAGTAAAAAGCGGGAGGTAGTCAATGAACAGCATTTCTTGCAGATAATTTAATAACGCTCTGCCTTCAAGCAGCGTGAATTTTGCAAGAAAGCCCTTACTATGCCCTTTAATAGATACAGCGTTTCTATTGCGCTGTTTTTGTTGCGTATCACAAGGTTGTTCTTGTGATTTTTTGTTGTTTGAAGCAATGATTACAGGAGGATAGGATATGTCAATTATTAAAGTGGAAAATCTCACCTTTCATTACCCCAACACTTACAACAATATTTTTGAAAACACTTCCTTTGTGCTGGATACCGACTGGAAGTTGGGTTTTATTGGCAGAAACGGTAAGGGAAAAACAACTTTTTTGAAACTGTTGCAAGGAGAATATCCTTTTGACGGGCGCATTGTTTACTCCGTCAAATTCGATTACTTCCCAAGCAAAATTGAAAACGCAGAAGCAACGACAGAAACCGTGCTGCAAAAAATAGCCGTCAACGCACAAACCTGGCAATTCGAAAAGGAATTGTCTTTGTTGCAAACTAACAAAGATATTCTGCAACAAAAATTTTGCAGTCTTTCGGAGGGAGAACAAACAAAAGTTTTGTTGGTGGGATTTTTTCTTAAAGAGGGCTACTTTCATCTGATTGACGAGCCCACAAATCACCTTGACGCTTTTTCAAGACAAACGGTAGCAAACTATCTGAAAAACAAAAAGGGGTTTATTGTAGTTTCGCACGACAGAACTTTTCTGGACATTTGCACAGACCATATTCTTGCGCTCAACAGAAACACTCTGGAAGTGCAAAAGGGCAATTACTCGTCTTGGGAACGCAATTTCCGTTACAGACAATCCCACGAGCAGACTGCGAATGAGAAATTGACCAAAGAAATAGAAAAAATGAAGCAAGACGCATTGCGAAAACAGCAGTGGGCAAACAAAATAGAATCGTCCAAGATTGGCGAACATCAGGGCGACAGAGGTTACATCGGACACATGTCGGCTCGCATGGCAAAAAGAGCCAAGGCGTCCGAAAGCCGAAGACAACGTGCAATAGAAGAAAAGTCCGCTTTGTTGAAGGACGTCGAAGAAACGCCTCAACTTAAACTCAGCGCATTGCGTTACCGCTTAGACAGGCTGGCAGAATTCAAAAACGTTGCGCTTTTCTACGGCGAAAAACAAGTGTGCAAGGAAATATCCTTTGAAATAAACAACGGCGACAAAATTGCAATAAACGGAATCAACGGCAGCGGCAAAAGCACGTTGCTTCGGTTGATTGCAGGAAAACACAGTGATTACTGCGGTATTGTCAACATACGCCCCGACCTTACCATGTCTTGCGTCCCGCAAAACACCTCTTTTCTTAAAGGAAGTTTGAACGACTTTATTTCCGACAGCAACATAGACAAAACGCTTTTCCTTACAATTCTTCGCAAAATGGATTTCGACAGACAACAGTTTGACAAAAAAATGGAAAACTACTCTCTCGGGCAAAAGAAAAAGGTTGTTTTGGCAAGAAGTCTGTGCCAAAAGGCGCACTTGTATCTGTGGGACGAACCGCTGAATTACATAGATTTGTACTCGAGATTGCAAATAGAACAGTTGCTTGCCGACAGCAACATTACCATGATTTTTGTGGAACACGACAGTGCTTTTTGCAATGCCGTTGCGACAAAACAATTACATTTGGAAAAACTTTAACGAAAACCCAACCTTTTTGCATACGATACGCCCTTTGGGAAACACATTACAAAAAAGACGTGGCACAAAATTTTTCAAGGCAAAATTGTCGGAAATTTCTCCACCGTTGATTGCATCGTGAAAGTAAACAACGGTTGCGCTGACGTTTGGAATTCTTAAAACAAAGGTTTAGTAGCGAAAAAAATATGTTGGGACGTGAAAACCGCACCGCTTGCTTTGGCAAAAAGCACTCACACAAGTTGCAATTGTCCGTTTGAACTTTAACACATAAAAAAACGCCTGTGTGAGGCGTTTTTTTTGTTTTGATTTTCAGTTGAAACGTCCGTTTCCCCAAAAGAACAGCGCAACGGTGTTGGGACCGCAGTGACACGCCAAAATTGTGCCTATTTCCACAAGACGGATGTCCGTGAGGTTGGGAAATGCAGCCTGTATCGCCTGTTTTGTTTGCAACGCCGTTTGCAAGCAGTTGGAATGTTCCAAAAACAGCGTACCGTTGTAGTTGTACCCGTCCAAAGCGACGTTTCCCATTTCTTCTACCAACTTGGCAATGGCTTTGCGTGCCGTAATGGTTTTGTTGTACGCAACAATTCTGCCCGAAGAGGTAACACGCATCAGGGGACACAAATGCAACAGATTTCCTATCAGCATTGCCGGTCCCGATACCCTGCCGCTTCGGCGCAGGTAGGAAAGGTCGGTGGTGAAAAAGTAATGTTGGACATTCAGTTTGTTTTGTTCCACCCAAGTTGCAATTTCTTCCAAAGTGGCGCCGTTGTCACGCATGTCCAGGGCGTGTTCGATGATTAGTCCCAGTCCGCCGCCACCGCTTAAAGAATCCACCACCACCAACTTGCGAGAGGGAAACTCACGGCGCACTTCCTCCGCCGCTTTGTAACAGTTGGAAATGGATTGCGTAAGCCCCGAGCTGAAAGTCAGGTGCAACACGTCCCCCTTTTGCAACTGTTGACGGAAAAAGTCGGCGTACTTTTCCGTGTTTATCTGTGAAGTTGTGGGACGCTTTGTTTTCATCGCCTCGTACAGCACGGCAAGGGCGTTTTCATCTCTGCCCATATTGTCTTCGAACTCTTCGCCGTCGATGCTGTAGGTGTAAAACAACACGGGGCAGTTGCGAGATTGCAGATAATCGTACGTCAAATCGCAAATGGATTCGCAAGTTACGTTGAACATTTTTCCTTACTTCCTCAAACAAATATCGTTGTACCTTCAACACTCGCAAATATCCTTGCACCGAAACGCCTGCACAATTCCGACTGCGTGTTGAAGAGGCTGTTTTCCTGCCTATTATAAATCACAAAGGGAAAAGTGTTTACCCACTAGTGGCTTTTTACATTCTACACTGCTGTTTCGGTGCAGTAGAATTGCAAAAAAGCAACTCTCCTCACAGTAGAATTGCCCTTTTGTTGAGCAAATGGGTTGCATTTGACGGGTAAAACTGCTACAATAACAGTATGGAAAATCAAAACGACAACAAAATTGTGAATGCCGACCAACTGAAAGGCATCATCGCCAAAAATCTGAGCCGTTTTCGCAAAGCCGCAGGGATTACACAGCAACAACTTGCGCAACAAATAAACTACTCCGACAAGGCTGTGAGCAAGTGGGAACGTGGGGAAGGAATCCCCGACGTCGTTGTGCTTAAAACTCTTGCCGACATGTACGGAGTTACCGTGAACGATTTTTTGGTGGAGCACAAGGAACAGCCTTTGGGCAAATCTTCCCTTAAAACGCTTATTGCCAAACGGTGGCTGGTGGCATTGCTTTCGGCGGGACTTGTGTGGCTGGTGGCAACGGTGGTAACAGTCGTGTGGCTTTTTGTGGACAAAACCGTTCCCGTCGCCAAATACGCCTACATTTGCGCCCTGCCTGTTTCACTGACTGTACTTCTGGTGTTCAGTTGCCTGTGGTGTAAACTGTGGGAAAGATGCGTTGTTGCGTCCCTTCTCATGTGGTCGCTGTGCCTGCTTATTCACATCTTTTTGAATTTCAGCAACGCTTGGCTAATTTACATAATAGGCGCTGCGGTACAGTTGCTGATAATTTTGTGGTATTTGTTGCGGTTTTTTGTACTTAAAGATAAAAACAGGCAGTAGTTGCACCATTTAACACGCAAACCAATGTCGGAAATAAACACCTGCAACAAAACATTTTCACGGCGCACCATTTGCCGTGCCGTAGTTTTAATTGCGTAAATTTTGAAATAAATTTAAATGCACAACGTAGACTGATTAAAAGATTTCAACTTTACAACCGCTATTTAGGAAACGTTGTCGTAAAAAACTGCAAAAGCATTTTTTTCTCAAGGCTTTTACTGTGAAAATTGCTTTGGGAACCTTTACTTGCAATAAACGGAAAATTTGCACATTGACATTGCAAACAAAAAGTTGTAGCATTACATCATTACCGATGAAAAAAGCAACGGCTATTGCTGTTTTTCAGACTGTTGCCTTCGGCAAAACCGACAAACGCTTGTTGCCGAAACATTGTTGAAAAGTGCTGTGTTGCGGCTTTGCAAAGGACGTTTTCAACAGGTACACCGCTTTTCTTCGGAAAATGCCTGCTACATTTCAAAATTTTTCAACGGCGGAATTGATAGAACTTCATAAACACAACAAAAATAAGGGTTACAGAGGAGGTACAATATGCAAGCTTCTTGCAAAGAATTGCGCAGACGTGCATGGGAAAAACTTGCCAACGGCAACTACTGGCGGAGCGTTTTGGTTACGTTTATTGTTTCCGTTGCCAACGGCGTGGCAGGCATTTTCACCTTCGGACCGATGAATTACGGCTCGGCAAAATTTTTCCTTTACGCACAACGTGAAAAAAAAGTGGATATCGATATGATTGGCGACGGATTCACTAGTTACGGCAAAACTTTTCTGACGGGATTGCTGCTTGTGGTGTTTATCTTTTTGTGGTCGTTGGTCGTATACATTCCTATAATAATTTTTTCCGTGAGTGCGAGCATCGTAAGGTCGGGCGTGGAACAAACAAATTTGCCCTTTCAACTTATGCTTGTGTTCGGCTTTTTGTCGGCAATTACCGTTTGGATTCCGTTGATAAAAAGTTTTTCTTACAGCATGACATTTTACGTAATG